>JAHJLI010000276.1 GCA_018821785.1 Pseudomonadota bacterium | reverse complement strand
TGTCGTTTAGCCCTGAAAACTGCCAGAGAGCCGTTTTCCCCCTATGAGGTCCTCACTGCGATGGAGGCCATGAAAGAGGGGTACGATGGCTCCGGACTCGGCCTCCTGCTTCGGGGAATGGAGTTTGAAGACTTCAAATACAATCCACGCTTTCCCATCCTCTCGGGCATTGCCCATACAGAAAAAGCCTGGCATCGCATGACCGACTATATGGAGAAAATGGAATACGAACTGAAATACGATCACCGTTTTGCCATGCGGCCGGAATTGATCGAGGCGACGGATCGCTATCGCTATTTCATGCGTGCCTACCGAATGCCGGTGGAGTTTCGGGATAAGAGTGACGAACTACGCGAAACAGAGCTTTTACGAGCCCGACTTGCACTTAGAAAACTCAGCACCGAAGATGACCCACTCACTATCTTCTCCTTTTATCCAGACGTCGCCATGATCAAGGAGGTAGGCTGGCCAATGCAGATCGGCGACGCCCTGTGCCTGCACGACGGACAACTGAAATCCCGCGTCTGCATGGCACAGGGACGGCAGAACACCAATTACGGCATCAACCTCTACGCCTGCCACCCTTTCTTTATCCAGGGTATCTCGACCATGACCAACGGTGAGAATACCGCGTTCGTGCCAATCCGTGACTGGCTGCTCGGCAAAAAATTTGGAGGATATAGCGGGTATCACAGCGACAGTGAAGTTTTTACCCATATTCTCCATTACACCCTGAAACAACTGAAACTTCCGCTGCAGGCCTACAAACACATCATAACCCCGCTGAGCAATGCCGAACTGGCCAAACATCCGCAGGGGGATTTCCTCACTGGACTTCGTCAAGTTTGCAAACGGTTGATCATCGACGGCCCTAACGCGATTATCGGAACATTGCCCGACGAAACCAGTCTCCTGGTTATGGACCAGAAAAAACTTCGCCCGGCTATGGTCGGCGGAAGAGATGGTGTCTGGGGCATTGCTTCGGAGATGTGCGGAGTCCAGGCGATGATCCCGGATCGTGACCCCTCGCTCGATTTTCAGCCTATGCGCGAACACACAGTAATTATTCCCCCACATCGAAAGGAATTAGAAATATGGTCTCAGTACGATCCGTTTCCATTAGCCCTAGCAGCCTAACCCCATCAGATCTCCCGTGGATTATTGAACATCGCGAAGACAGATGTACGCTCTGCGGCAACTGTACCGCCGTCTGCCCAAAAGGCGCTATCCGTTTAGCGCATATGCGACAGAGGATGCCGAAACTCGACGTCTTTAACAAGAAACGAGGTAACGACTATCGCACCTTTACCGGCATCCGTCAGGAGACCGATTCGGCAAAACTGTGCATAGGCTGCGGCATGTGCTCAATGGTCTGCCCCAATGAGGCCATCACCCCCGTTCCCGGCACCAACGAGAATCGCACGCTCTTTTTTGAAAATCGCAAAGGCGAGCCGATGAAACGCGGCGGCAGACGTAATGCCACCGGCCCTACCCTTCTTGACCGAATCATGTTCCATCGGATTTCCATGCTCACCGACCCGGCTCTCGACGCCGGTCGACATGAGTTTGCCACCACCACTACTCTTGGTCGCGTCCTCTCCCCGGAAGAATTTCTCGAACGGACGGTAAACGGCGGCTGGATCCCCCCAACTCGGGAGATCTTTCCCTTCGTTATCGGCTCGATGTCCTTCGGCGCCCTTTCTCCTAACATGTGGCTCGGACTCCTCCAAGGAGTCGCCTATTGCAATGAGGTTCTCGGTATACCTGTGGTCATGTGTACCGGCGAGGGCGGCTGCCCGCCATGGATCTTGCGCAGCAAGTATCTCAAATACATCATCCTGCAGATCGCCTCCGGCTATTTTGGCTGGGATGAGATTATCCGGGCCATCCCCGAAATGCAGTGCTATCCCGCAGCCATTGAGATTAAATACGGCCAGGGTGCAAAACCAGGCGACGGCGGCCTGCTTATGTGGCATAAGGTTTCAAAACTCATCGCACGGTTGCGCGGGGTCCCCGAGGGTGTCGATCTGCCGTCGCCACCAGTTCACCAGACCCTCTATTCCATCGAAGAAAGCGTCATGAAAATGATGCAGACCCTATCCACAGCCTTCAATCACCAGGTTCCGGTCTATCCAAAGATTTCCGCCTCGACCTCAGCCAAATCGGTTTTAAATAATCTAGTGCGTAACCCCTATGCCGCAGGATTGATGATTGACGGCATCGACGGCGGCACCGGGGCCGCCTACAACGTCTCCATGGACGCCACCGGCCATCCCGTTGCCTCCTGTGTGCGCGATTGTTATCTCGATCTTGTCAAGCAGGGCAAACAAAACGAAATACCCATCTTCGCGGCCGGTGGTATAGGTAAAAACGGCAATGTCGCGCAGAACGGTATGGCCATGGTCATGCTCGGCGCCTCCGGAGTGCACATCGGCAAGTACATCATGCAGGCTGCCGCCGGTTGCCTCGGCAACGAAAAGAACCGCTGCAACGTCTGCAACCTCGGCATTTGTCCAAAAGGCATCACCAGCCAGAACCCGAAGCTCTATCGCCGCCTCGATCCAGACAAAGTGGCCGAAAGAGTGAGTGATGTCTTCATGTCGATTAATACTGAGGTTAAAAAAATCATGGCGCCGCTGGGACGCTCCCAGAGCCTGCCGATTGGCATGTCTGACGCAATCGGCATTGCTGATCAAGCGGCAGCCGATAGACTGCACATTCAATATATCTGCTGATACATAAAGCATTTAAAGATTAAGGCAGTGTACAAAGAGGTCCTGCACCCCACACTGCTGCAACAAGGAGTTTCCAGTGACTACAACGGTTGTAAAAGGTCATAATGAAAAAGGTCAGCGCCTCAGCTCTATGGATTTTGAGAAGCTGGTGCGGCAAGCTGCCACCTCGTCCGCCGACCTTCTGCTCGAGTCGTATGGCCAACATAATATAGGAATCCGCCTGCAAAGACAGGACGGCCTGAAGATTACCGTCAAGGGCCCATCCGGCCAACGGCTTGGTTGCATGGGTATGCCCGGAACCACAATCGTTTGCGAGGGATCCACCTCCGATGATGTCGGGTATCTCAATATCGGTGCGGAGATTGCAGTTCTCGGCGATGCCACCAACGGTGTCTGTAATGCCATGGCCAACGGCAAGGTGTTCATCGGTGGTTCCATCGGCGCTCGCGGTCTTACCATGACCAAGTGGAACCCGGAATACACGAGGCCTGAGCTGTGGGTCCTCGGCTCGGTCGGCGATTCTTTTGCCGAGTTCAACTGCGGCGGGGTCGCCGTTGTCTGCGGCTTCAATCCGAAAAATCTAGACAACGTGCTCGGTTACCGCCCCTGCGTCGGGATGGTCGGAGGGACCATCTATTTTCGTGGAAACATTGACAATTCCTATCCGAAAACCAATGCCAAACTCGTTGCCCCAAGCGATGAACAATGGAATTGGCTGACAGAGAATATAGTCGGTTTTCTCGAGAAAATACAAAAACAGGAGCTGCAGGCAACCCTGACCGCCAGAGAAGAATGGCATGTCCTCATGCCCATTACTCCGCAGGAGAGGGCACTGATGTTTTCCGGCCCCATGCCAATGGCCGAATTTAGAAACGAACATTGGAATAAGGCCTTCGGCGGTGACCCCTTGCGCGATCTGGCACCGGGTCTTGATCGCAGCCGCATTGATTTCATCGTCAGCGGCGATCTGCGCCGTAAAAAACCCTACTGGGCTAATTGTGAATCAGCTGCCCCGTGTACATATTACTGTCCGGTGCACATCCCCACCGTCGACAGGCTACGACTCATTCGCGAAGGAAAAATCGATGAAGCATACCAGCTCATCCTCCAGTATACTCCGCTGCCGGCCTCGGTCTGCGGCGCGGTCTGTCCTAATCTGTGCATGGAAAACTGCTCTCGCGGCGGAGTCGATGAACCCATTGACATACAGATACTCGGCAGGGCGGTAAACAGTCTCAGCCCCCCGGCAGCTGCCCCATCGATAGGCAAAAAGGTAGCCATCATCGGGGGCGGACCCGCTGGGATGAATGTTGCCTGGCAGTTAGCCCTGGCCGGGATTGAAGCACACATTTTTGAGCAGGATGATAAGATCGGCGGCAAACTTTCCCAGGTGATCCCATGGGAACGTCTCTCCCAGGCGATATGGGACCAGGAGGTTAAAAGGTTCCTGGCAACTCCCAACATCAGGACCAGCCTGGGTGTGACTATGACCCAGGAAAAATTTGCGATTCTCCAGCAGGATTACGATTATATCGTCATTGCCGTTGGAACGCACACCCCGCGCCGGTTGCAATTCCCCGGCAACGAAAAGGTGCTTGCCGCCCTCGACTTTCTGAAACAAGCCAAGAGCAGTGAACCGCCTACCGTCGGCAGAGAAGTGGTGGTCATCGGCGCCGGCAATGTCGGCTGTGATGTTGCCTGCGAGGCGTATCGGCTCGGTGCCGAAAAAGTTACTCTGGTCGATATCCAGCAGCCGCTTGCCTTCGGCAAGGAAAAAATTGCCGCAGAGGCACTGGGAGCCACATTCCAATGGCCAGTAATGACCCGTGAAGTGAACGATGCTGGACTTGTTTGCGATAGCGGGGAACTCATTCCGGCCGCAACGGTCATCGTCTCCATCGGTGATGTCCCGGCATTGTCCTTTCTCCCGCAATCGGTGGAAACCGTAACCGTTGGTGGCGCCGCCTGGATATCCACAGACAAGGCCCATGTCACTTCCGATAAACGGATCCTGGCGGTAGGCGATGTCGAAAGACCGGGTCTTGCTACCAATGCCCTTGGGGCTGGCAAGACCGCTGCCGAATACATTATTGCCCAATGCAAGGGACTGGAATGGAAACCCTTTGCAAAACAGGTAATTCCGCAGAAGGCCCTGACCATCACCCATTACATCCCGATGGAAACAGAGAGTTCGCAGCAGAATCAGGCAGATCGTTGTCTGTCCTGCGCCTCATGCCGCGACTGTCATCTCTGCGAAACAATCTGTCCGACCGGCGCAATAAGTCGTCAAGACATCGTCACCTCTTCGGATGATGAGCGTTTTTCCCTGCCAACGAGTTATGAATATGTTTCGGATGACAACAAGTGTATCGCCTGCGGCTTTTGTGCCGACACTTGTCCGTGCGGCATCTGGACAATGAATGCTTTTTAGTACCTTACCTTCGAATAAGGCGGATAGTCACATCATATCGGGCAGTATCAATATCTGCAGGCAGAAGACTGGCATCAGGTACCATTATTGTCAGCACCCTTCCTTTTCGCGGATCACTACCCTGCTTGGTTCGCCTTTCCCGCCCTGACGGACCTGCAATTCCCTTGCGGGGAGGCCGGACATGCAGCAACTGGGCTTCCAGAAAATTACCTCCTTTTTGTGGCATTTTCTGCGGCTGCGGCTGCAGGGGGGGGATGGAACCGATAATAATTTCCATATGCTCTACTCCTTTTGAGACGGTTCCGGCAGTAGTAACCGATCTTGGTGAAGACATCAAGCAGATCATCCCGGTTTTCCATTCTTTTAACCGTTTCAAATTCCTTGCCTGTGTGTCGGCTTCGGTTCATTCTTTGTGGATACCGGCACTATTGCTCCACTCATAGTTTGTTCCTTTCCTTTTTCATTAAGAAAAGGATATTATTTTTATAACGTTCGTTACCCTGTTCATGGTAGGGTGAGAAAATTATTTCCTCCATACAGTGCACAATAAGTACTTTATCAAACAATACCAACCAGTCATAAGCGACTGCCTCGTCCATAGTTGTGACCATGACCGATCCGCTAAAAAAAATCCTCGAACCGATCAAAGAACTCCAAAATATTCGCGGTATTGATCTGCCCATCGGCCTTGAGTTTTTGCAGCTTGTGGTGACCGGCCCGCCTGGTGCTGGAAAATCATATTATATTGAACAGATAGGCGGATGGCCCAATGAAGGCTACCTGGATTTAACACAAAGAAACTGGTGGAAAAATCAATCTCTGGTTTTTCGGCCAAGAGAAGTGCACCTTGGTCTGCCCTTTGTGGGGATAGAGGAAGCGCTGACGGTGTTCGACAAAGAGTGGTTACAATCGCCCATACCACCGGAAATTGATTACCCCAGGATCAAGATACCCCAGGCCAAGAATTATTTTTTTCAAACCGATTGGCGTAACAGATATATATTTGAATTTCTTATCCCAAGTCCCTCGACCATCTATGAGCAACGGTTGGCACGACAGAGTGAGGGATATTTCCCTGTTGATGACAACCTCAACTTTGAAATGGTCAGGCAACAGGTTGCCGTTTATAAAGAAGTGGCTCTCTATCTGCACCGAGCAGGTCTCAATGTCTATGTGCGTAAGAGCCTCGACAAGCCTCCGATGATTATTGCCGAAAGGGGTGTTGCCAGCGTGCCGCGCTGGACCCTTGATAAAAACCCAAGGCGTCCAAGTCTGCGTACTTTGGCCGGCTGGAAATGGCTGGTTCTCAGTCATTACCCGATTCGCTGGATCACTCTTGGTAGCGAACCGCAGACACTGGAAAGCGCCGGGCGCATCGCCCACGACGGCAAAAGCTTCGAGCTGCTTCTTGGCGATACACGCCTGCGTTTCCAACCTGAGATCCCTATCGGCAGCAAAAAAGACAGCGGTCGGAAAAATTGGATCATCAACACCCACCAAGGTTGTTCACACCGGACCATTAACGGCTTTCTCCGCATCCGTGTCGGTGAAACCATTGTTATAGGTCGAAACCACAAGGAGTTTTGCCAGCTCTTTCAATTAGCAGAAAATGTCGCCGAAAAGCATGTCAGCGTCACAAATCGCAAAGGCGATCTCATCCTCACCCCTCTGGTCAGTCTACAGCCGACGCAGGTACAGAGGCTTGACGACCTCGATTACCGTGAGCAGTTGGCACGCGGACGACACAAGGCATTACTGGAGATTGGCAGGATCTACGGCCAAACGCTTCACCCCCTGTCGCCGGATAAAGCTCTGGCAACTCTCAAGGCGGTGAACGCCTTATTGAACGAAGAGCCTTGGCGGCCCAAGAACATCCAGGGAAAACCTGGTGGACTGTTGGAAATACCCGCCGATGTCACCCCGGTAATCGTCGGCGACTTGCATGCCCAGGTCAATAACCTCCTCAAGATACTCAGCGAAAACTGCCTTCTTGATTGCATGAGGTTGAAGAATGCCACTCTCATTATTCTAGGCGATGCAGTGCATTCGGAAATGATCCATGAAACTGCTAAGTTCGATAGTTCCATGCTCATCATGGATCTCATTTTTCATTTGAAACTTGTTTTTCCCGGCAATGTATTCTATATCCGTGGGAACCACGACAGCTTCGATCCGGAAATCTCTAAAAACGGTGTCCTCCAGGGCGTGTTATGGCGAGAGGCACTTCTTAATCAACGAGGCGAAGCCTACGTCAAAGAATTGCAAACTTTTTATGACACACTGCCGTACGTAATTCGCTCGGACAGCTTTCTTGCCTGCCATGCCGGTCCGCCGCGGGCAAAGATCAGCAGAGAGGATCTTATCAATATTGCTGGCAATCCAAACCTGGCCATTGAGCTTGTCACCACTCGGATGCAGCGCCCCAACCACTTGGCAGGTTACACCAAGGGCGATGTCAAGCGGCTGAGAAAAGGTCTTGACCTGCCCCAAAAAACCAGGTTTATCGTTGGCCATACCCCCATGGACCCATTTGGCAGCTTTTGGCTGCACGCCGGATCCATAAAGAATCATCACATAATCTACAGTGCCCATACCGAGGGACCAAGCATCATCATCCGCACCGGGGATACCTTCAACCCAATCAGTTTCCCGGCAGAACCATTGATCGGAACTATTAATGATCTTATGTAACCCCGGTCAACGGAACAAGTAACTTGATGAAATTCGTTGAGAAAAAAACAAGAAACGAATTTCTAAGGTACTAAACAGAAGGGCTTGCACGGACATCTCTTTGGCATAGTCCAAAGGATGTGCTTCGCAGTATGACAAATAATTTCGTTTTGGAGGTCGTTTTACCATGTCTATCTTGTCCAATCGTCCCCTTTCCGGGCTTCTCCGTGGGTCGCCCTTCAAACCCATCCAGGAACATATGCGGGTGGTTTTCTCCTGTGTCTGCTTGATTCCACCCCTGTTCGATGCGGTTTATCGAGAAGACAGCCAGCAGATTATTGATTTTGCAAATCAAATCAAAGAAATTGAAACAAATGCCGACAAAATGAAGTCTACCTTCAGGCTGAATATGCCCAAGTCGCTGTTTCTCCCGGTGGACCGGAAAGATCTTCTCAGTCTTATAAGCGACCAGGATAAAATAGCCGACACGGCCGAAGATATCTCTATAACTTTTCTTTTTCGGGATATGGCGGTTCCGGAGGGGCTCAAGGAGCTGTTTGACGAGCTGCTGGAAGGAACGATGGAAATTGCCGCCGCTGCCAAGCAGATGATCGAACAACTGGACGAGTTGTTGGAGGTCGGTTTCGCCGGTCGGGAACTGGATAAGGTGAACGTAATGATCGCTGGCGTCCGCAAGAGCGAACATAACATAGACGACATCATCCACCGGATTCGCAGACAACTCTTCTCCATTGAAAAAGAACTGGACCCGGTCTCGGTCATGTTTTGGTACCGGATCATCGATCTAGTCGGCCTCATTTCCGACCAATCGGAAAACCTGGCCGATCGACTGCTCCTCTTTCTTTCCAAATAAAAAAAGGGATTTCGATGGAAATCATTGCATCTTACGGTACAATTTTCATAATTCTAGCAATTATCTTCGGCCTCTACATGACGTGGGGCATAGGTGCCAACGATCTGGCTAATGCCATGGGCACCTCGGTCGGCGCCGGCGCCGTGACATTGAAGCAGGCAATCTGTATAGCCATTATCTTCGAGTTTCTCGGAGCGGTCCTGGCCGGTGGCCATGTTACCGAGACCATCAGGAAAGGAATCATCGATCCAAGCGGTATTATCGATCATCCGGAAATACTGGTTTACGGCATGCTTGCCTCATTGCTGGCCTCGGCCATCTGGTTGATGATCGCCTCGGCAAAGGGCTGGCCGGTTTCCACCACCCACTCGATCATCGGCGCCCTGGTCGGTTTTGCCTTGGTCGGGATTGGTCCCCAGTCAATAAAATGGCAAAGCCTCATAGCCGTGGTGATGAGCTGGATCGTCTCCCCTCTCGTCGGTGGGACCATCTCCTTTCTCCTGGTGATGAGCACCAGAAAGCTCATTTTCGACACCGACAATCCCTTGAAAAACGCCAAACGCTACGCCCCGGTCTACATCTTTCTCGTCGGCTTCTTTATATCTCTGGTAACCATGTTCAAAGGTCTGGAGCATCTCCACCTCAAGCTCACCACCGCAGAGAGCTTTGCCGTTGCCACAGGCTTCGGCCTGTGTACCGCTCTCCTCGGCTGGACATTTATCCGAAAAGTCAAGGACGATTCAACTGCCAATAGATCCTTCGGTTTTGCCAGTGTGGAAAAGGTGTTCACCCCAATGATGCTCTTCACCGCCTGTTCCATGGCCTTTGCCCACGGCTCAAACGATGTCGCCAACGGCATCGGGCCCTTGGCCGCCGTCTACAGCATTGTCAATTCCGGTGGTGAAGTTATGCAAAAATCAATTCTGCCGTTCTGGATACTCCTGCTCGGCGGCTTCGGTATCGTCCTCGGTCTCATCACCCTCGGTTACAAGGTCATGCAAACCATCGGCAAGCGGATAACCGAACTGACACCGTCCCGAGGCTTTTGTGCCGAACTGGCGGCGGCGATTACCGTGGTTGTGGCCTCGCGCACCGGGCTCCCCGTCTCCACTACTCATATTCTCGTGGGAGCGGTGCTGGGGGTAGGCCTTGCCAGGGGCGTCGGTGCCATCGACCTTCGGGTAGTCCTCAATATCGTTATCTCATGGCTGGTCACCCTGCCCGCCGGAGCAATCATGGCAATGCTGATTTTCTTCACTTTGAAGGGCATTTTTGGATAAGCCTGAAGCGGTGGGCACTGGCTACTGCTCACGCATGGCCATCATGAAATCGCGCCAGATCGGGGCTGCTGCAGCCCCGCCACTTTCACCTTTAGCCATCGGTTCATTGCCGTCATTACCGACCCACACCCCGGCGGTATAGATGTTGTCATAGCCGATAAACCAGGCATCACGATAATCATCGGTGGTCCCGGTCTTGCCGCCGCCCACCCCCGGCACCTCCGCCACCGCCTTGCCTGTGCCTTCTGTTACAACAGCCCGAAGCATGCTGCGCATCTGCAACAAAACGCCGGGATTGAGCACTTTTCGTCGTTTTCGCCCCTTTTCAGGTAAGATCACCGTACCGTCGGCAAGAACTATCTTGTCCATAAAAGACGGCTCGATATAGGTGCCATTCCCGGCGAAGGGAACATAGGCTGCAGTCATTTGCAAGATCGACACTTCGGTTGCCCCAAGGGCCAGGGAGAGGTTTGCCGGCAGGTTCGGTCCGAGACCTACGCTTCTGGCTATTTTATGTACCTCTTTATAGCCGATCTTCTGCATCAACCGGACGGTTGCGGTATTGAGCGAGTGGGTTAAGGCATCGGCAAGGGTAGTCTGACCGTGATACCGGCCGGAGTAGTTGTGCGGGCTCCAGACTTTGCCATCCTTGCCGGCAATGGAGAGTGGACTGTCCTCAATCGGTGAACCGGAAGACCATCCTTGACCAAGAGCCGCCGCATACACAAAAGGTTTGAAGGTCGATCCGGCTGGCCTTCTTGCCTGAGTGGCCCGATCAAATTGGGATAAGGAGAAAGAAGTGCCACCAACCGCAGCCATTACCTTGCCGGTGGCCGTCTCCATACATACCAGCCCGCCCTGGAGAAGCGTATCGACATCTTTGCCGGAAAGGGTTTGCCGGGCGAAACTCGCCCTTACCCCCTGCCGCACTGCTACCGCGCCGTTCTCTTGCATACGAGAGTCAAGATGGGTATAAATTTTTGCGCCGGCTGTCTGCAAAGGCACTCCCAGTATCACCCTCGCCCGCTTTTTTACCACTTCTACATAAAAGGCATTATCGTCGGTCGCTTGTTGGCTCCGGCTATTGAGAAGAATTTTGGCCTCATAGGCCAATTGTGCCGCTTCAGTGCCGACATACCCGTCTTCTGCCATTCGGTTGAGAACATACTTCTGCCTCTCAACCGCCTTGTCCAGGTGATCAAACAGGGAATACCTGCTCGGTGCCTGGGGCAACCCGGCTAAAAGTGCACTCTCTCCGAGACTGAGACGGGCCGAGCTTTTACCGAAATAGGTCTGGGCCGCCGCCTCTACCCCATAGGCACCTTCGCCCAGGTAGATCTGGTTGAGGTAGATGTGGAGGATCTCATCCTTCGTCATCAATTTATCTATCCGCCAGGCAAGAATAGCTTCCTTGAATTTTCGAATATAGGTTTTTTCCGGAGTCAAAAGCAACGACTTGATAACCTGCTGGGTAATCGTTGAACCACCCTGGCTCTTCGCTCCATCGATGAAGTTGTTGATTGCCGCTCGCAGGACCGAGAAGAAATCGAGCCCTGGATGCTCATAGAAACGACCGTCTTCGGCAGCAACAAAAGCTTTCGCTAAAAACGGTGCCATTGCTGTAAGGGGAATGACTGTTCTATCCTCGACAAACATGCGGTCGACAATCTGCCCATGCCGATCATAAATGATCGTTGCCTGCGACGGGTTATAGCTAGCGACGGCGCTAATATCAGGGATTTTCAGACTGATCAGAAAATGCAGCATCCAGCCGAGAAAGACGGTCTGCAGCAGACAGACAAGGATAAAAAAAATCGAGATGTGCTTTTCCGTATAGATGCTACGCTTGGGGGCAACAGCTTCACTCGGTTTGTTATCGGGGGTTTTTGGTTTTGCTGGTGACACTGTCGCAACACTCATGGTAATATTTCAACTCTGCAAATAGCAAGATTGGCTTGCCAGCCGCACTCTAACATCTGACCATCAACTATCAACAAGAAAGTCGGAATCATGTCAAAAATCCGTATTCTCCCCGAACAATTGGCCAATCAAATCGCCGCAGGCGAGGTGGTGGAACGACCGGCTTCAGTGGTCAAGGAACTGCTTGAGAATTGTCTCGATGCCGGAGCCAATCGCATCGAGGTGGAAATTGAAGGGGGTGGTACTCGGCTGATCCGGGTCATTGACAACGGTTGCGGCATGGATGAGGACGACCTGCTTCTCTGCCTCGAACGCCACGGAACTTCGAAACTGGCAACGGAGGAAGATCTGGGAGCAATAGCCACCCTTGGGTTTCGTGGCGAAGCCATTCCCTCCATCGGTTCGGTTTCACAACTCACCATTACCTCAAGGCCGACTGATGTAGCTCTTGGCACAAGGGTGGTCCTGCAGTACGGCAAACTGGTCCAAGCACATGAGATCGGTAGCAGCTACGGGACAACCTGTGAGATCCGCAACCTCTTTGGCAACACCCCGGCACGCCGCAAATTCCTCCGTACCGTCCGCACTGAACTTGGCCACATTGAGGAGGTTGTGAAAAATTATGGACTTTGCTCCCCTGCTACCACTTTTATCCTGAGAATCGACGGCCGGGACACCCTTTCCCTCGACCGTAGCCAGTCCATAGCAGAACGTCTGGGTATGGTTATGCACTATGATGGACACTTTATCGAGATCGGCAACGAAGCAAGAGAAGCCGATGGCAGAAAAATATCCGGCTTTCTCATTCCACCTGAGAAGGTTACACTCGGCCCCGCCAGATTGCGGGTATTCGTTAACGGCCGGGTAATCAGGGACAGAATGATCATCCACGCGGTAACCGAAGGCATGCGCAGCTTTCTCATGAAAGGTAAAAATCCCTCAGGCCTGATCCACCTTACCATTCCACCGGCTGAGGTCGATGTCAATGTCCATCCTGCCAAACATGAGGTCCGTTTCCGAAGTTCCCGGGAAATTCATGAACTGATCAATCAGACCGTTGCCAGGGCCATGCGGGACCAGCAGGCCGCCATGAAAATGACCATTTTCAGCATGCACCGCAGCAACGACCAGACAGCCATTCCACTTGATTTAAACCTTGTTGATGAACAACCAGATTATGGATTTGTTTCCCTGTTATCGCCCCCTGCCGCACCCGCAGAAGACATCCCCCCGCCGCCGACAGCTGCACCCCTGGGGAGACTGCCGACCCCAGTCCCCGCTGCTAAAACCCCTCGCCCGCAATCTCTTCTGACCACGGCAGAACCACTGCCAAACCATGTGGCCCCCCGAGGCAACCCCATTTCACCCCGGGAAGGGGCA
This sequence comes from Pseudomonadota bacterium, assembly GCA_018821785.1. Classification (GTDB taxonomy): domain Bacteria; phylum Desulfobacterota; class Desulfobulbia; order Desulfobulbales; family Desulfocapsaceae; genus Desulforhopalus_A. The sequence goes on along the minus strand of JAHJLI010000276.1, from coordinate 40,692 downwards.
AGCGAGGAAGGACGTCCATCCGCTCACAACCTCCAGGTTATCGGCCAATATGACAATTTGTATATTTTTTGCCGCAACAATGATGGTCTTCTGATAATTGACCAACACGCCGCCCATGAGCGGCTGCTCTATGAAAAGTTTCGCCGTCAATATCATGCTGCGACAATCGCTCGCCAGACTTTGATGTTCCCGGTGACAATCGAACTCTCGCTTTTCCAAACCCAGTTGGTAGAAAAAAACGGCGACGAAATCGATCGGATGGGGTTTTCCATTAGAGATTTTGGGGGCAATACCTTCATTATTTCGGCCATTCCCGCCCTCGCCGGAACAACCAACCCGTGTGATCTTTTCTTAGATATTCTTCAACAGTTCGGCAGTGAAAGCAGCAGCGACAGAAGGAGCTGCCTTGATACTGTTCTCGCAACAATGGCCTGCAAGGCCGCAGTAAAAGCCGGCACATTGCTCAACTCTCCGGAAATAGACAAACTCCTGAACGAGATGGCCAAAGCCGACCTTTTCTCCCATTGTCCCCATGGCAGACCGGTTGTTAAACAGTTCACCCGGGATGAAATAAAAAAGTGGTTCTATCGAACCTGATCCTCACAAAAACAGCAATTGTATTGAGGGTCCGTTACGAAATTGCTCATCCACTTATTCTCTTTCACTACGCCCCTTGAGTCGTTCCCGGCATTTCCTTCACCAGCCTATTTATTGACAACGGCTCAGTGTCACCAAGTAAGGCGTGTGCAACTATTGCCGATCAGCGTGAAATTTTCAGTACAGCGCTGCTGCCTCAATTCACCGAAAAAGCTTTTTTTTGTAATATTTCCATTGTGTTGTATCAATGGCATGTGTTTTGCTTAAGTATGACAGGATTGATTCGATAACAATTCCGCCACACTCACCCTAAGGAGCACATTTCCATGAAAAAAGCGTTAGCGGCCTCCATTGTAACACTCTGTCTTGCAATTCCATGCAAAAGCTTGGCCCTTGCGATTCCAGAGACTTCAAAATCGCCTGCCCCGGCAATTATCTACTCACCGAAAAACACTGAAATCCTTGTTTTCCATGGCACGGTACAACCAACAGAAAACGGGAACGGCACCGTCCTGCGTACTGAGAAAGCCGTCTATCCCCTCCTTGGAGGAGATTTCGCGATGATCATCGGTGAAAAGGTGAACATTATCGGAAAAATGGTGAGAGAGGACAACATCGAAAAAATCGAAGTTGCACGGGTGCAATTCGAAAGAGAATAACCCGCCTCTTCCCCCCTCATCCAGAACCAAGGGACAGCGGGGGTTAATCCCCGCATACCTTTCTGCAATGCACATTCCAGCCTTTATCAAAATTGGCTTCGCACCCATTTTGAACTCGAGATCTTACCCGTCCCCAAACAAAGCCGTTGCACAACAATAGATGATCCGTTTCTTTAACGACAACGGCATAAGAGTCTGTAAATAAATGGAATAAATGGTAATTGCTATTTTTATCGGCCTTAAAACTTCAATAAACCTATGCAGTAATAAATTTCTATTCTCCTACAGAGAAACGTGTTAGCATAAGCGTCCTAACCCCTGTAAACGGGTTACGTACTTTTACGAAATTCGTTTAGAAAAAACAAAAAACGAATTTCAAAGGTACTAAATGGCTAAGCCGACTTTCATTTAATGTCTTGGAAGGCGTATTTATAAATTTTCCCAGCTGTTACACATGGTCCCCCAACCCACTCCCAATCTACTTAGGCCCCCTGCGATCAAACAACGGTCAAGGGTTTTTCCTTTTCTCATCTTGCTCCTTTTATGCACTGCCTGTGCCAGACCGACAGGAATAAAAGTTATGGAAAGTACAGCCTACTGCGGATGCTCCATTTGCTGCAGTTGGGAACGAGGCAGCTGGCAATGGATGAAACTTGATTTTTGGAACCGCTATGTCGCCTCAGGTCCCCGTGCCGGCAAGCACTATAACGGTTTAACAGCCAGCGGCACAGTACCCTATGAACCGGAGGAGGGCCTGTTTTCTATCGACAGCCTGTCGCGGCCGTGGATGATCCCTCTCAGACTGGTCCTCTTCCCCTGGTATCTGCTGCCCCACGATGGCACTATTGCCGCCGACACCAAACACTATCCCTTCGGCACCCGCATGTATGTCCCCGGTTATGGCTGGGGGAGGGTTGAAGACCGAGGGAAAAAGATCAAAGGTCCTACCCGCATAGATCTTTTTTTCCACTCCCATGATGACGCCCTCGAATGGGGCAGGAAGAAAATCCGGGTTTCTATTGAACGTCCCCGCTAGTAAAATGTCTATCAACCAAAAGAGAGCGAAAATCGCCCGTATAAACCCTTTACCGATGACTATTCTGAGGGTCTTTCTTCCCTTTGCCGCCGGCTATTTTCTCTCTTACCTTTACCGCGTGGTAAATGCGGTGATCGCCCCCGACCTGATCGCCGACACCGGCATCGGCCCCTCCGACCTCGGCATGCTCACGTCGATCTACTTCATCACCTTTGCCTCCTTCCAGCTTCCATTAGGCGTCCTCCTTGATCGATTCGGACCAAGGAAAGTTGAAGCCGCGCTGCTGCTCTTGGCCGGCCTCGGTGCCTTCATTTTTGCCTATGCGGATGGACTTGCCGGCCTGGTTATCGGCCGGGCCTTTATCGGACTGGGAGTGTCCGCCTGTTTGATGGCCGCCTTCAAGGCCTACACCCTGTGGTTCCCCAAAGAAAAATGGCCTATCGTTAACGGACTGCAGATGGCAGCCGGAGGACTTGGCGCCCTGGCTGCCACCTATCCTGTTGAAGCGGCACTGCGGATCACCGACTGGCGCGGCGTTTTTACAGGTCTTGCCCTGCTCACTCTGATGGCAGCCGCGACGGTATTTTTCATCGTCCCGGAAAAAGGCTCTATCGGCGGCAACAGGGAAAATTTAACCGACCAAATTCGCGGCATTCGTGAGGTTTTCACCAGCCGAACCTTCTGGCGCCTGGCACCCCTGACTACCGCCTCCCAGGCAGCCTTCATGTCGATTCAGGGCCTGTGGGCCGGACCCTGGTTGACTCACATTGGAAAGCAGAGCCGCCCCGAGGTCGCCGGCGTGCTTTTTTCGGTTGCCGTCGCCATGGTTGCCGGTTTCATTATTCTTGGCAGTCTCGCCGGAAGGCTTAGCAGAAAAGGCTTGGCAGTCGGCACCACCTCGGTTATCGGCATGTCCTTGTTCATGGGAGTACAGTTCCTGTTATTGCTGAACCCCGCCGGCGGGATTCTCCCCCTATGGCTGGCCTTCGGATTTCTCGGCACCTCCGGAGTCATCGCCTATTCCGCCCTCTCCCAATCCTTTCCAGTGCATCTGTCTGGTCGGGTAACGACCGCCCTCAATCTTCTGGTCTTCATCGCCGCCTTTGTCGGCCAATGGGCCATTGGCGCCATCATCGGCTTTCTTTCGCCTGGAGCCGGACAACCGCTTACAGCTGCCGGCTTCAATGCTGGATTCGGCTTACTGCTCTGTGCCGAGGTTGCCGGCCTTGTCTACTACCTCATTGCCTCGGCAAATAAATCTCCGGAAACGAGAGGGGCAATCAGGTAAAGATCAGCACTCTCGACACCGCAGCATTCCTGCGCCCCCCCGACAGGCGGAACAAGTATCTTAACGAAATTTTTCAATATACAACAGGAAACGAATTTCTATGGCTCTTAAAATAGCCACGGCGCGCTTTCGCCACGAGTTTGCTCGTATTCCCGTATTTTATCGGCGTGCAGCAGAGTCAAGCCGATATCATCGAGTCCTTGCAGAAGCCGATGGCGACGAAATGCTTCAATGGTAAAAGGGATGATTTCGCCCCCAGGAGTGACCATGCTTTGTGCCTCAAGGTCCACCGTCAGCCTGTATCCCATTCTGTCTTTTACTTCCACAAAGAGTTGTTCTACCAGAGAGTCCTGAAGGGCAATTGCCAGCACCCCGTTATTCAGTGCATTGTTTAGAAAAATATCGGCAAAACTCGGGGCAATCACAACCCGGATACCGTAATCCACCATGGCCCAGACAGCGTGCTCGCGTGAGGAGCCACACCCGAAATTCTCCCGGGCCAGGAGAATTTCAGCGTTTTGGTAGCGGGCCTCGTTGATCGGGAAATCCGGATTGAGCCGACGGCGGCTGTGATCCATGTAAGGTTCACCAGGATCTAGGTAGCGCCAATCATCGAACAGGTTGGCGCCAAAGCCGCTGCGATGAATAGATTTCAGATACTGCTTGGGAATGATTGCATCGGTGTCTACGTTGGCACGGTCAATCGGCAGGACTAAACCTGTTATTTTTTTGAACGGTTGCATAATCGCACCTTTAAATATATTTTTTGAAGATTTCTCTTAAGATCTGAAGCACTGCCCGAAACTCAGAAAGGTCTTCGTACATCGACAAAATGCCCTGCGATGGCCGCGGCCCCTGCCATTGCAGGGCTGACGAGATGAGTACGACCACCTTGCCCCTGTCGCCCTTCAAAATTACGGTTGGAGGTGGAGGAACAACGCTCCCCAACGGCCAAACGATCTTCATTCATGGCCAGACACATAGAACAACCAGGTTCGCGCCATTGAAATCCCGCCTTGCGGAAAATCGTATCCAAGCCCTCCTCTTCGGCCTGCTGTTTCACCCCTCCGGAACCGGGCACAACCAAAGCCAGTCTAATGGAATCTGCCACCTTTCGTCCCTTGACGACCGCTGCCGCCGCGCGCAGATCCTCTATGCGACCGTTGGTGCAAGACCCGATAAAGACCTTGTCGAGCCTTATCTCCTTAAGGGGCATGCCTGGCGTAAGCCCCATATAGTGCAGAGCTTGTCGCATTCCTTCAGCCTTCACCACATCCTTTTCATTCTGCGGGTAGGGCACCACCCCGGTAATCGGCACCACCATCTCCGGTGAAGTTCCCCAACTAACCATGGGCTCTATCAAGGCCGCATCCAGGGAGACGACCCGGTCAAATGAGGCCCCCATATCGCTGTGCAATTCCTCCCAGGCTGCCAAGGCTTTCGCCAGGGTATCACCCCGAGGAGAAAAAGGGCGGTTTTGCACGTAGGCCACGGTCTTTTCGTCCGCTGCCATGAGGCCTGATCGTGCCCCGGCCTCGATAGCCATATTGCATACGGTCATCCGCCCTTCCATACTCAGATCACTCATGGCCGTACCGGCAAATTCGATCACACAACCTGTGGCCCCGGCCGTACCGATTGTACCGATGATCGCCAGTATTATATCCTTGGCCGTTACCCCCTGGCCTGCCCGTCCATTGACGGAGATCCGCATCGATCTCGATTTTTTCATGACCAGACACTGGGTGGCGAGGACATGCTCCACCTCGGAGGTACCGATTCCGAAAGCCAAGGCCGCGAAGGCCCCATGAGTCGAGGTGTGGGAATCACCGCAAACCACTGTCATCCCAGGAAGAATCACCCCCTGTTCCGGACCGATGACGTGTACCACTCCCTGCCGGTGATCGTTGAGCCCAAACTCACTAATGCCGAAATCCTTGCAGTTATCGGTCAGGGTTTGCAGCTGCAGGCGAGATGCCGGATCGGCAACGGGCAGGCTCCGATCGGTGGTGGGAACATTGTGATCTGCCACCGCCAGGATGCTTTCCCGTCGCCAAGGCTGTCTCCCAGTTTGACGCAATCCTTCAAAGGCCTGGGGCGAAGTTACTTCGTGCACCAAGTGCCGGTCGATGTACAACAGACATGTGCCATCTTCGTTTTCCTTTACTATGTGCGCATCCCACAGTTTGTCATAGAGTGTTCTGGCCATCAGTTTTCTCCTCCCAGTTTTTGCATCTTTCTGCAATATTTTTTTCCATTGGCTTTCATCCTCTTGTTTGGAAACAGCATAGAGCTTAATTTGTAATAACTCAAATTCATTATTTTCATATTTTCTATTCCAATGTAGAATAACAAAATGGATACCAACACCCTGCAGGCTTTTCTCGCCGTAGCCGATACCGGATCGTTTTCCCTGGCGGCGGATCAGTTGTTTCTTACCCAACCGGCAATCAGCAAGCGCATTGCAACTCTTGAGGAAGAACTGTCGGCGAGACTTTTTGAAAGACTCGGCAAGGGTATTTTGTTGACAGAGGCCGGCCGAACGCTTCTGCCCAAGGCGCGGCATATCCTCCGGGAGATGAATGAGGGCCGGCGTCTCATTGCCGACCTTTCCACCGAGGTAAGCGGCGTACTGCAAGTGGCCACCAGCCACCATATTGGCTTGCACCGACTCCCGAGCATCTTGCAGGCCTTTAGTCTCCGCTTTCCCCTGGTAGAATTTGATCTCAGTTTCCTCGACTCGGAAACCGGCTGTCGAGCCGTGGCAGCTGGCGACCTGGAGTTGGCGGTGGTAACCCTTCCTCAGGCCCTCAGTTCCAAGCTCCTTCAGCATAAGGTCTGGGATGATCCCCTGAAGATTATGGTGAATGAACAGCATCCGCTTGTGAGGACAGAAGATACTTTAGGGGCGTTGCAAAGATATCCCGCCATATTCCCTGAGTCCGGCACAGTCACAAGGCGCCTGATTGAAAGTCGTTTTCAAGCCATCGGCTGCAATTTGAAAATTGGCGTGGAAACCAACTACCTTGAGAGCATCAGGATGCTGGTGTCGGTTGGTTTAGGCTGGAGCGTCCTGCCACTCAGCATGCTGCAATCCGAACTGGTTTGCATCGAATTGCCCGGGGTCCAATTTCATCGCCAGCTTGGTGTTGTAACCCACCCCAAACGCAGCCTTTCACGGGCGGCCCAGGGGTTTTATGATATGCTGTTGACGATATCTGGTGAATAGAATATGAACACAGCCTTTCTCTAACCCCGTTAAACGGCATAAGTGACAATCAAAAATAGGAAATAATGTCCAAATTATCTGATAACGACCTCTTATCTCCCAACAACCGGACCACGAGGATATGACAGAAAATAAAACAGTGACAATTATCGGTGGTGGCCTTGCAGGTTGTGAAGCAGCCTGGCAGCTGGCCACCCGCGGATGCAGAGTGCTACTCATCGACATGAAGCCACACCGTTTCAGTCCTGCCCATCATTCACAAGACCTTGCCGAACTGGTCTGCAGCAATTCACTGAGATCAAATGATCCCACCTCGGCGGTTGGACTTTTAAAGGAAGAGATGCGCCGCTGCAACTCCCTGATCATCGCCCAAGCCCACGCCACCGCAGTCCCGGCCGGCAAGGCACTGGCAGTTGACCGGGATAAATTCGCCGCCCGGATCAGTTCTCTTCTCGCTGAACACCCTCTCATTAATATCGTCAGAGAGGAGGTCTTTACCATTCCTCCGCCGTCCGAAGATCCCACCATCATTGCCACCGGCCCCCTTACCTCTGAACCACTGGCCCAGGCCCTGGCCGCCCTTACCGGCAAAGAACGGCTGGCCTTTTACGATGCCATTGCCCCCATTGTGTACGCCGATTCTCTCAACATGGATATCGTCTACTGTAAATCACGCTATGATGACGGCCCCGGTGATTATTTGAATTGTCCGATGGATAGGCAAAGCTATCAGCATTTTATCAGCGAACTGGCAGATGCTGAATACATGCCCCTCAAGGATTTCGAGGACGTCAAATACTTTGAAGGCTGTCTGCCGGTAGAAGTCATCCGCTCAAGAGGTGATGAAACCCTGCGTTTTGGGCCGATGAAACCGGTTGGGCTTGCCGACCCCAGAACCGGTCGAGACCCCTACGCAGTCGTTCAGCTGCGCAAAGAGAATAGGGAGGGAACCACCTATAACATGGTGGGATTTCAGACCAAGTTAACCTACCCGGAACAAAAACGTATCTTCCGCCTCATCCCGGGAATGGAGAAGGCCGAGTTTGCCAGACTCGGGTCAATTCATCGCAATACCTTTGTTCTCTCTCCGGCACTTCTGCAACCTACCCTGCAATTCATTGACAGGCCGGATCTCCTCCTGGCCGGCCAGCTCTCCGGCGTTGAAGGGTATGTGGAATCGGCTGCCATGGGCCTTATCGCCGGAATCAATGCCGCCCGGATGGTTGCTGGCCAAGCCCCGGTTGTCCCTCCACCGGAAACGGCCTTAGGCTCGCTCATCAACCACCTGACAAAGAGTGATCCAAAAAAATTTCAGCCATCAAACATCAATTTCGGCCTCTTCCCCAGCTGGCAGGAAAAGGTCAAAAAAAAGATACGGGGCCAGGAACGTTCCCAGCTTGCGCTTGAAAAACTCGCGCAATGGCGGGAGGATGGACATATTTGAAACTGCTTAAAAATCTTCTCCAATCGGGTGTTCGACAAATCCCCAGTAGGGGTAATCCTGACGGTAACCGGCGACTCGACCTGGGCTGTGTTCCCGACTTGCCACCAACCAGAGGGTGCTTTTTGCACCCGGTTTATCCGCCGACAGGCCATTTTCAGGCAAATCCGGATACAGCACCATGGCGTTGTCAGCACTGTATTCAATATCCCCTGATCCCTTGAAGACTCCGAGGTGTGGCTCCTCCCGGTAAGAACCATCAGTCCCCCGGGAGAGCTCGGAAATCACCAGGAAGGAAACCTGCAAGTCGTCGCGCATCGATTCCATTTGCCGCAACCAGGCATCGATACCAGTGCGGCGCTCGGTAAATTCGTTAAACGGCAGCTTATGCAGACTATCGATTACCACCACAGTGTATTCGCTTCTCGTTTCGTGGCGAATGAAGTCGATATGTTTACGCATCAGTTCAGGAGTTACCTTGCGATCATTGATAACCCTCCAGAAAAAGAGCATCTGTTCAAGTCGTTGTGTGGCTGACTCGGCCCTTTGTCTTTGCTCCTCCGACACGTTTTTTGCCCTGAACTGATCGGTTGACAAGCGGGCCAGGCGACAAAGGGTCCGTTGATAGATCTTCTGTCGGCCATTTTCAAAATCGTAATATAACACCGGAATCTTTTTCAAAGCCATTTCTGAAGCTATCTGAATAACAAATGTCGATTTACCGACCTTCGGAGCTCCACCAATAACATTAATTCCATGTACACCACCAATGGCACCGTCTAAAAGCTGAAAGCTGGAGGTCAGGCTTTTAAACTCTTTTCCCTGCTCCCGCCCAAGGGTTTGCAGAAACAACTGGTATTCACGCTGCGGCGAAGTAAAAGGCGAGAAGGCGCGTGACTGTCTGACCATCTCAGTTACTTTACCAGCAAACCCTTTACCAGAATCCTTTGCTAACCGCCGCAGGGTGTAGTGCTTGGGTGCATTTTGTTGCCAGACTAGAATTCTCGCTTTATAACCGACCCTTGAGGCAAGATTGCGGGCGGCGGTCGCCGACTCCAGACTGTTGGCAATGGAGATAAAAAGTGTTTTTACTTTGGCAAAGAGACCGGCAGGAAGTTTTTCTAGAGCCGAATAATGGGCTACAGCCACACCCGGAAAACCTAATTGCTTGAGGGCCAGAAGGTTTTCTTCCCCCTCGCAGAGAAACAACGCACCGTTTTCACAGCGCTTTATGTCTTCGACATTATAGAGATTGAATGGCTCACGGCCAAAATCCTGGTTGCCATGCCAAAAATAGTCTTCTGCCCGGTCTGGATGAACACAACGAGCAGAGTAGCAATTCCCATCTTCCTGAAAGTAAGGGAAAACCAGATAACGCCCGTTAAAGCCCACCCGCATCTCGGACAAAACAGACCTGCCAATTTCGCTTTCTTTGAAGAGACCGTAAATTGCGTCGGTTATTCTATCTCTATAGGCAGCAACTTCATCATTGATGTTTTCAACAGGATATTCCGGCTGCACTCCAGCGATCTCATGTTCCGGAATATATCCCGGCACCTCACTAAGAGCAATGGAGGCAAGTTGTGCAAACCAGAGAGGGAAGCCGCCTGGAACACAGCGGTTTTGGCAACGAAAATAGCCGTGAAAAAAACTTTGGTGATTTAAAAATATGACCAGACGGCCGCTTTCATAGCCGTGTTCCTTACAGAAGGGGCAGACAGCAAACATGGTTTCCTGCCATTCCCCTCCAAGATGCTTGAGATAAAACCGAGAGATGAGATCATTACCCAGGGTCATGGCTTCCCTCGCCAAAAACCTTGTCGACACGGTCCCTTGCAATTGACCTGGTTCATTTCACCGGCGCTTCGCGTCTCGCCGCTTTGATAATTTCTTGAAGTGTTCCTTTCTCAAGCAGAGCATCAAATGTGACATGGACTGAATAGTCACTCTCTACCATATAGGTGCTGCGAACCGCCAGAATATCGCCGTAAAGCAGGGTGAATTCGCCAGGTTCTTCCCCCACTGGCACCCTCACCTGAACCTTTCGTCCCAACAAAAGGCGAGCATTGTCCTTCTTGGAAATTCTCACTTGATAGGACACCCCTCCCTCGGAAATATCAGACAATTCGGCCATGGCGCTTACCCCGATAGCCTGCCCACGATTATCAACCAATGCAGTGCTTACCCGACCGGAAATCTCGTGCCGTTCCTGCAGCCTCCGGTCCTTTGAGCTCTTTTTAATAAAATCATCTATTCTTTCGAATTTACTACAAAAATCTTTGAGTTTTGATTCAAGGCCAGGATATTCATCACTCCACTCCCGAAGCTTATCCAATTTCAGGCTGGAAATTTCGGAAGGACTTACGCTGGCAACTGATATCGTCCAGACCGAGGCATCAAAAAATGCACCAGAGCCAAAGATTTCGCCAGCTCCCATGGTTTTGACTAAAACTTCTTTTTTCTGGTCCTCAAAGTAGAGTTTGACCTTCCCGCTGTTGATGAAAAATAGAGAGGTCTTTACTGCACCCTGCTTGACAATGACCTCTCCACCTAGGTACCTAGTATGTTTCTGAGCATGGTACACTGCAGCAAATTCTTCCGACGACAGACATTCATACAATTTGCTCCAGATTTCCAGATGACCTTTGTCAATAGCCGCCACTTTTTCCCGGTCGATGAGTTCAGCGGCTTTGATAATGTAGCTAAAGGCGGCCGGATCAACCTCAATGAGCCATTGGCGCAGATTGTCAGCCTGGATAAAATTATGCGCCCGCGCCGACTGTTCAATCATCTGAACCAGCAACTCTTTCGCCCCCGATTTATCGCCCTGAGCTAAAAAAGCACGAACCGTTTGCTCCTGAGGCAAGCCTGTTAATATTTTCTGGTCTTTTGTCGATTTGCTTATTTGTGCACTCTGCTTCAGTGCATTTTTGCGTAGTTGCCCAGCCTGAAGATATTTTTTTCTATTCTCCTTGAGATCATTTTCCAGGTATTTCAGAGCCTTTTCTGCCGCCCCCCAGATATGGTCGGGAATTTTTTTAGCTGAGCGTTGTTTCCGGGTCTGGAGAAACGATTCAATCCCCTTAATTGCCGCCGGACTAGCACAACGCCCCAAGGTTTCCAATACTTGCAACAGAATATCAGTGCGGTTTTTTTCAGTGAAATTTTCATTCGCAACCAACAATTCAACGAGTTGTGTTGCTACCTCATCGTCGCAAAAGCTATTGAGAGCATCGATAAGTTGAACTTTGAGTAGTTCAGACGAAACGGCCAATGCTTCGAGAAATAATGTTTTCCTGTTCTTGCCGCCGATCTTATAAAGGCACAAAAAAGCCTCTTTCTGCACCCGAAAATCTTCATGCTTGAAAAAGGGCAGAACGCTTTGCGCATCCTCCTCCTCGCCTGTTTCCCCAAGAAGCTTCAGCAGATTGCGCTTACCGTACCAAGGCATATGTGCCGGTAAATATTCATGGATAATCGGAGTGAGAAAACAGCTGTTGGTTGTCAGTAAATCGATAATTTTAATGCGGTCGTCCATGTCTTCGGTATTAACCAGGGACTCTACCAGGAATCGAACTGCCACCGGTCCTTGGAACACCAGACGATGTGCCAAGGCTTCATCCATGGGCGAGGCCAGACATTCAGCCAAAAGAGTCGGCAGCATTGCCCTTTGAATTCCCTGATCCTGAATCTTGCCGATTATCCTTTTAAGGGAAGTAGATCTGCCCAGCTGACCACTACGGATCATATGAAAAAGGTTGAGGATACCATCTCCACGCCCATAGTCGCCAAGATTCCAACTAGCCTGCATCACCAGATGGAGAAAATTCACGATCTTTTCCAAGAGTGTTTCGTCTAAAGCCTCTTGCCGAAAAACTATCATGAGCGGTTCAAGAAAAATATCTATGAGAGCCAAACGACCATCGGCAACAAGCTTTTCCCCTATGGTGACGGTGCTCGACAGAACCGTTCCGTTAACCGCTCCGCCTTCTTTCCGAAGGCATTCACCAATTCTTTTAATGAGTGTCTCAGCATCATGTTCAGCCTTGGTTGCAAATTTTTGGGCTAACGCTTCAGGCAGGTACTCCAGCAGTTCATCACTTTTCAGAGGGTTCAGGTTCCCCCGCAGCAAGCCATGAATCCCAGCCTCAAGGCGGCTTTTCTTTCGTACTGCTTCACCTTCATGAATCAATGCCCTGGCCTTTTCTGCGCCGAGAAAATGTTTTCCCTTGCCGGTATTCATGAGCCTCAAGATGGCATCGCCGAGTAACTTCATCCGTGGCGATTTATCACCGTCGGCGAGTCGCGACTTGGCAATCTGTTCGCGGAAAAGAATAAAAAGGGTTCCGAGATTGTCGGTGGTCAGGAAGCCGATCAGACCGTCAAAAAATCTCTTTCCGAATCCTTCCGGATACTCCTGAGACAAGAGAACACACAACGCCGGTTCCCGAAGATTTTGAACCAGAATGCGGGCAAGATCAAGAGTCACCGGCCGCAGATCATTTTCACCAATTAAACGCTCTGCACCCTGCAGCATCAAAGGAAAGAGTGGAGAAGAAACGATCTCTCCTTTCTTGAGAATACCCTGGAGAATATGGCCGACACCTGCTGCGAGAAGATCAACAATTGACTCTGTGCTTTGGAGTCGCTTTATCAGTTCATCCTGAATTTTCGGACTCTTGTCCATGCCACAGAGGCAGGCCAGCAATTCCGGTTGAATCTTTACCAATTTACGAGATTTTGTTTCGGCCGGTTGCGAGACGTCCACCTTTACCGGAGAACCTTCTGCTTTCTCAGGAAAATAACTTGCTAGCCCAAGGCTGGTGATGTAAGCCATTCCCCCACCGGCTTTCTTGGCTTTTTCAAGGGGGGTATTAAAAACATAAAGTATCTGCCCAAACGCGTAACGATCCATGTCGGCGCCTATCAGCAGTTGCGACAAACCGAGCAAACGCAATTGACGAAAAACAACAAGGTTGGGAAATGAATTGAGAATTTCCTGTTCAAGAGGCTGGCCGCAAAGCCAGGGGGAATCATCCCTATTGGAAAATAGTAAAGGACCTTGCTCGCGGAGAAAGAGTTTCAAACCTTTATACCCTCGCTCCACAGCATTGGCTACCTGAGGCGATTCCGGCGGATAAAGACGGCTCGTTACAATTGCGTTATTCAACAATTTCAGCGCATCAACACTTTTTGCCTGCTGTACAATCTGACCCATTGTTTGCCACCGCTAATCTATACCAGCATATGATCTATGACAGTCTCAATTTCTCTTTGAACAGAATGGACATCCCCTTAAACCATTTTCATTAAAATGAACATTCTGTAAATATGATGCATTTAATAATCGAATACACACCTCAACCAGAAATTTCAACACGCCTCGCGCACTATTCACTCATCGACGAAGCAGGTTCGATAACCCCATGTTCCTGAAGAACCTGCAAGAGCTCGCAAAGGGGAAGACCTACTACGTTCGAGTAAGAACCCTCAATGGATTGCACCAGACAAGCCCCCACACCTTGAATTGCATACGCTCCGGCCTTGTCGGAACTTTCGCCGATAGCCACATAGGCTCGAGCCGTGACTTCTGAGAATGGAGCAAATCTCACCTTTGTGGTAACCGATCGGGCAACTTCCACTCGCCTTCGACTATGGGTGACACAAAAACCGGTCTGCACACAGTGTTCTCGCCCGGACAAGGCCATGAGCTGGTCCACAGCATCCTCTGCACCCGTTGGTTTGCCAAGGATTCTTTGGCCTAGGCAGACCACGGTATCACCACTTACTATCCACGAATCAGGAAAAGATTCCCTTATTGCTGCCGCTTTTTCTCTAGCCATCCGGATGACAAAAGTGACAGGATCCTCATCGGCAACAGGTCGTTCATCAATAGCTGAAGTATAAACACTGAATCTAAGCCCCATGTCCTTCAGGTATTGTTGTCGTCGTGGAGAAGCAGAAGCCAGGATGATTTGTTGAGAATTATAATACATTGTTAAGAATTTCCAAAAGTATTACAGCACTATCTCTCTTATAGCAGATTATAGTTCGCAATTACAAGATTATATATCTTTATTTAAAACAACACCCTACGAGAGGGCCCAACCTTTTCCCTCTTTTTACTGTCCAACCGAGGCTCCTCCATTCACAATGAAAGGGTAAATGGCTATTTTGCTATGAATAATGCTTTCCCGCCTCTCTTATTCAGGGTGAAGCTACTGATTTTCTTTGCTTAGGCGATACTTTCCACCCTCCTCCTGAAAAGAGATATGTTCATCAGTACGGTCAATTTGAAGGAAATCAAAACCCTCAAACAAGCCGAACCTGAAGAGTACCAAGGTATCTATTTCCGGGATAGCAAAATCGGCTTTGTCGTCAACCGTGACAGTGTCGGCTCAGACAACAAACAATTATTTGAGCAAGAGGCCATCATGAACCTCAATATCACTCAGGCGATACAGGCTATAACTCTCTGACTCGGAGCGACCCTGGCGTCCGACAATTATTTGCAAAATTTCGATTTTTCATTTCAATCCCCCTTATACCGGCTACAGACAAGCAGAACTGTTGACGGCAACAGCTTGAAATACCTGCTGGACACTGGCACAAACACTATAAGGGAAGCCCTGACTTTTCCGACTCTACCGATACTGACAACCTCCCGCTGGGGGGCTGTCTGGTAACGACTTAGGGGAAAATGAGAAGCATCCCGTGGTTTGATCCTCTGTCTCTTGCCAGCCAGGAGTCGGTCCTTGAATATCGTGTCCAGGATTCCGTCTTCACCAACCGGAATTTGCAAAAACTGCACCATTTTATCGAATAATTTTCAGTGCTAGGGTTAGCTCATGGTTGAACAATTCCGGCGTAGTGGTGAAGGAAGAATCGCCAGCCGGTTTTGTTTTTCTGAAAGACCCAAAGTTCAAAGCCATCAATCTTTTCCGGCTGCAAGGAGGATCTGTTTCCTGCAGTGGTCGTCAAACTTCAGGGCCAACTTGGAGATGTTGCAGGACCAACCAAGCAGCATCGTCTGACGATTACGAACGACAGCAAATTTGACCTGGACGGTGACAGACTGGTGTTGACCGGCAAACTCCTGACAGCAAGCCGCGAAGAGCTTCCATCTGAAATGAGTGCCCTGACCTGCCCCGATGTGACTGCAACTCTTGCCGCTTCACCGTATATCCAGGCAGATCGCCCGGAAATTATGGAGTTGGCGAGACAAATAACCGCAGAAATAGCCCAGCCTATTATGCAGGTCAAACTCTTTGCCGGTTGGGTCTACCAGAATCTGGAAAAACGTCCGGTCATCGCCCCCCGATCCCGCCGGCTTGCCACAGGCGTCACACTCCAGCGGGAGGCTTTTTGCTAACATTTCTGGAACAAGGCTTTCTTTGACAGCCGCTGGATTAGTATCGACACCACCAAACATTTTCCCGCCGATTTCACCCATCTTCGCTTCATTCTTAGCGAGATGCAAGAACAGGTGCGGCTCGGCTGCCTCCTTGGCACACTCAACAATAAATCTCTTTCAGCTTGGAAAGCGTGACAAAATTTGTCACAACATGACAGGAATTGTATATGCGACAAGAACTTCTCAACCTTCACAACCTCACGAAAAACTTTTGTTCCTTCACCGCTGTCGATAGTGCTAGTCTGAAACTTGCCGCCAGCGAGATATACGGCTTTCTCGGCCCCAGCCTCAAGAATGAAACGGATCGCCATCTGGAACTCTTCGACCTGGTGAGATCTATTTACTGCACTTCTTCACTACCAGCGTCAGTACTTATTGGATGGTGCCTATCTTCTCACTGCCGGTTTTCGGAGCCTATGGCCGGGCGTTTACGGCGGATCAACTGTTCTGGCCCCTGCTTATTTTTCTGGTACCGCTGGTCGCTATAACAGCATCGGCCTTTGCTCTCCCCCTGGCAGTCGCCATCGTCTATCTGTTTCTGGCCAAACGTACCAAGGACATTATTTTGTATTTAAATTCGATCTTCGCTCCATTCGGGCATTGGGCTCCAGCGTGGGGGGGGCGACTGAGTATCTTCTCGACTAAAAGAACGACTGGCTACTCGGAGGACTCCTCCTGACCACCCCCTTGGTCCTCAATTTTTCTGGCGAGATTGCGATGGACCGACTGTTTGAAACCGGGTTTTCCAAGTTCCAGGAGTCTTTCGGCGCTTATCACCGTTTTTGTCCTGTTACAACTTTTCATGATCGGAGTGCTGATTTTTGTTTATCTCTAAAACTTCAAGGCCCTTCCCCTCGACCGCTCCTCTCTGTCGACTGCCTATATCGGCAATCTTGTCGTCTTTGCCAATATCTGGCTCTGTGGTTTTCTCGCTGCATCTCCGGCCCCACGCGGTGAATTTCCCTTTTTGCCGCATTCCTGATCACCTGGACCATTCTCGGTCTGGGTCTCATGCCCACCTATCGTGAGGTGCAAAGCACAAATAAGGGTGTGTCTTTTGAGTTTACCGACCTCGTATCCCTTGGTCTCTCGGCGGGAAGGGTACATTAGTGCTGTCAATCATCCTCACTCTCTACGTGTGTCGAGTAGGGATCCGCAAGCTGGAAAACTGAACCATTAATCGCCACATTCTTCATCGAAGAATGTGGATAGTGCCCTTTATTTGCCTATTCTATTTTTACTATTTTTATTCACTATTTTCTGTGTAACAAACTGAAACATAAGCAAATTAACGACAAATGGAAAGAGCTGCATTTCTTGGAATTACGTTCATTGCACCTTCCTTACCCCTCTCAAAAAGCTAACCGCGAATCGCATAGCCTCCATCCACCGTGATCACCTGTCCCTGGATCATCCCCGCCAAGTGACTGCAGAGAAATAATGCAATATCAGCCACATCCTGCGGCGTGGTCAACCGCCCAAGAGGGGTCCGCTCGGTGGCCGCTTGAAGAATCTCGTCGCGATTGGGGAAGTGTTTCAGAGCATCGGTGTCAACTGCTCCGGCACTGATGGTATTGACATTGATCCCTCGTGGACCAAGTTCCACCGCCAGATGCCGGACAAGTGATTCCAGGGCCGCTTTCGAAGCCCCGACGGTGGTATAATTTTCGATCGCCCGAACCGAGCCGAGGCTCGACACAGCCATCACGCGGCTGCCCCGACTCATCAAGGGCAATCCTTGCTGCACAAGAGTAAGGAGTGCCCGGGCATTTATATCCATGGCCCAGTTCCAGTGCCGCTCAGTGAGTTCCAGCACAGGTTTCAAAACGCCTGAGGCAGCATTGCTGACCAAAATATCGAGGTGCCCGAATTCTTCCGAAATGGCTGCAAACATTCCCCGGACATCGTCTGAATTGGCAACATTGGCCTTGACCAATAGGCAGCGCCGTCGGAGTTTTTCAACCTCTTCAGCCGTTTCTGTGGCGTCTTTTCTATGGCGGACATAGTTCACGACCACATCCGCTCCGGATTCAGCGAGCCTTATGGCTATGGCTCTGCCAATTCCCCGTGAGCCTCCGGTTATGAGTGCCACCTTCCCCTGTAAATCAAACATTTTTTATCCTTTATTTAATTTCTTTTTACGTTACCAAATGCACTAGAGTATCAAGATCGCAAACATGCAGAACAAACAATTTTCATAAATCTTTCGGATGCCTCTTCAGGAATGGACCTTCAGCATCGCCCTTTTCATCAATCCCCGGATAAATCTTAGGGGGTTGAAACGGATAGGGTTGAGGCCAGCTGGGGCTAGGAACCCGGAATCAAAAAAATCCTCCGGCAAAAGCACAGGATAGTCGATACAGTTGGGGTCACTGCCGGCAAGCTTTCGCGCTGCGGCAACCTGCCAAAGCGGACTTCGTCGCGGATCCAGTTCAAGGGCTGTTAACAAGGCAGTATCCATCGCCACCGCAGAGGTTGCCACGGCGATACATGAGAGAGGAAGCTGCTCGCCGTCAAGAGGCCCGGACCTATGCATGGCCACTATACCATCAGCCAAATGCATCTGGGGCGGCAGGAGATCAAGAAGATCAAGAATGATCGCGGCAAAACCATGGTGTGTCGAGCCATGAACCATGTGCAGCAAAGCCTTATTAACTCCCTTGACGATGCCGAAAATATTCTTTACAGCGAGGGTTACATACAGTTGGTTATGGGCTTTGACTTTGGGCAATCCTACAAAAAGGTCGCATTCCAGCGCTTCTCGGGCAAGGGTCACGGTCACCCCACCGGCCAACTGCTTCTGCAGTGGGGTGGAGAAGTCTACAACCTTTACATTCATTTTTTTTATAGTCTTGGAAATCCCATGTTTCTCACACACCTTGGCGGCATTGCCAAAGGCCGGAGAATCACCAAGAAGAACCTTTGCCCCATGATCAAGAAAACAGGCAGCGACTCCGGCAATAAACTCGGGATGGGTGCAGGCGAGCGAAGGGCCACCGCCGCTGATCAGATTCGGTTTAAGCAGAACGACCTGCCCGTGCATGCCATCGTTTCGCCCAAGGTGTATAAACGCATCCTCAACAACCGAAGCAATTGAGGACCGGCCATATTCGACGCACTTCTGCAGCACCACCTGTATAGCAGGGTCGCTCATGTGAAAACCAACAAGGGAGTAAAGAGAGGGTGGGAAAATGAAAGAGAAAAACCGGACCCCCGCGCAGAAGTCCGGTTTTTCCAGGAGAAAAGAGAGAAGAGATAAAGCATAATTATTATAGCATATTCCATGCCATTTTTAAGAATATGAATCCACCACGTATAAACAGCCACTTACCTTCACAAACGGACAAACAACGGTCGTCCATGGTTCGAGAAATGTACAATATTTTGAACTCTTCCGGGGAAATTAGTCAGATCCACTCTATTCTCCAACCGCATAGAGGGGCGAGCCAGGTCGTATTTTTTATACTAGCTCACCATACGATCCGGCGCTAATCCTTGAAGACGATTACTCTTGTACGGATAACATCTGAATTTCTCTTGATTTCTTCGACAACCCCCGAAGGAATTTCCGATTCCACATCTATAATGTTGTACCCAACCGTGCCATTTGACTGGTTCAAAAAACTGGCGATGTTCAAATGGTTGTGGGCAAAAATATTAGAAACGAAGGCGATCATTCCCGGCACATCGCGATTGATGACAATAAGTCGTGATTGCACTTTGTCGGTTGGTGTCGATTCGATATTGGGGAAGTTGACGCTGTGGACGACGTTGCCGTATTTCAAGTAGTTGGAAATCTCCTTCACTGCCATAGTGGCACAATTTTCCTCAGATTCAGAGGTTGAGGCGCCAAGATGCGGAGTCGTCAACACCTTGTTGTGTTTGACCAGGGCAGGCGTTGGAAAATCGCAGAGATAGGCATCAAGGTAGCCACTATCCAAAGCCTCAATGATCGCCTGCTCTTCGACGATCGGCCCCCGTGAATAGTTGACCAGTATGGCCCCTTTCTTCATGCGGGCAATAAATTCTTTATTGACCAGATTGCGGGTTCTATCGCCCAGCGGAAGATGCAGACTGACCACGTCGGCATTGCCGACCGTATCCCTTATCGACCGACAGAGAACAACTTCCGGCGACAATTGATGAATGTTGGCAAGGGCAGGTGCGGGATCAAAACCATTTACGCGCATATGCCTGAACACCCCACCGTTGGCAAGACGTACCCCGATCTGGCCGAGGCCAATAACGCCCAGGGTTTTTCCGGCGATTTCCTCTCCTTTAAAGGCACTCTTTCGCGCCTCAACCTCAACGCTGACTTTGTCTGGATCCATTGTCGCTAATGACTTACAAAATTCGATACCCCGGTAAATATTTCTTCTCCAGACACCTATCATCGGGAAAACCAGGTCTACGACTGCATTGGCATTGGCACCTGGGGTATTTAATACACAGACACCCTTCTCCGTCGCTCTGGCAACATTGATGTTGTTGGTTCCCGCCCCGGCTCTGGCAACGACCAATAGGGTTGGATAGTCATCGACATTCAGCTTCGAGCTGCGAAGAATTATTCCATCGGGACTGGTTTCCTCCGCTGAAACTGCGAATCTGTCACCGAACATCCGCAAACCTTCTTGGGCTATGGTGTTGATTTTTTTTATTTTATAAACTGACATGGAATCCTCTTTATTCATTGGTTGTCACGTATTGCAAACGGAAGGGCTCTAAAAAACAGCTGCTACTATATACCGCCCTTTGCACAGGTCAACTTTTTTCCCGACCATCTTTACGGAAGGTTGAGTCCTGACAATCAATGCTTGCATTGGCATCTCGATACCAGCTAATGTCCACTCTTTTGAAAAAAATTATAAATATCTAAAACAACAACACTTTATTAAATCCAAAGAGTCCATACTCCCGCTCCGCCAGAATACACAGACAGCAATTCTCGGTCTTTTCCTTAAAATCGATCTCGGTAATCGCCTCAAGAGAAACCCTTAAAAAAAAGGATTTTCGAAAGAATTGATTGCGGCTGGCCCGACCGTATACCCCTGGCAACTCTTCCGGCAGAGACTGGTAGAAGGTCGACCTGGTCACCTCCGGTTTCTCAAGAAAGCCATCCTGCTGCAGACAATCAGGGAGAAACCTGAAACCGCAGCGAAGCCAGTCATAACGCAACAGTTCGATGATGAGCCGTCCGTCATTGCGCTCATCCGCCAGTTTCACCAGCAGTTTGCACAACAGTTCCTGGGTTGCAGCCAGTTGAAAGAAACCGCAGTCATGGCAAAAAACCAGGAGTCTCTGGAAAAAGTCAAAGCCGTTTTCCCTGCGCCTTCGCAAATATTTCCAAAGGGTGACAAAATAGCGGTTATTCATGAACTTTTCCACCATCTCAGAAAACCAATACAGTTCACCGACGGTGCTATGGTCCATCCACCTGTTCTCCAAAACGGCATAGGGCGGTTCGTTGCAGTGGCGATATCCGAATTCACCCGCTTCATGACAGATGGGGGTGTCGGGCAGAATTTTCAACAATCCCATTTGAATATAGTGGGCACCCATGGAAAAAACAGCGCGGAAGGATTCAGCGAAGGTCTCCTTGGTCTCAAAAGGCAGGGCAAGAATGAGATCAACATGGAGGTGGATGTTACCAAAGGCCGCGAGCCTGGCCACCGTATCCTGCGCCTCGGCCGGATCAACACGCCTGTTTACCGCCAGAAGGGTTGCCGGATTGGTTGACTGGATACCCAGTTCGAACTGGAATCTACCGGGTTTCAGAGTCGCAAGAAAGGCAAACATCTCCTCGGAAAACCGATCCGGCGCCATTTCGAAATGGAAGAGAGTGTCTCCACCCTCCGCTGCCAAGAACCGCCAAATCGCCAGAGCCCGGTCCGGCCGATCATTGAAGGTACGGTCGATGAAGCGCACGACTTTGGGCCGATGATAAAGGATATCAGCCAGCTCCTTCTCGACGACCTCTATCTCTTTATAATACAACCCTTTTTCGGCAGCTGACAGGCAATAGCTGCAACCAAACGGACAGCCCCGCGAGCTTTCATAGTAGATGTGCCGATTGCGGAGATGGTCTGCAAAATCATTCTCCCGGTACGGATAATCGAAAAAGCGTTTCGGCAGAGAAAAAAAAGAACCAACATAGAGAGGTTGAAGTTTGCCCTCCTCGAGATCTTGGTAAAAAACCTCTCCAATCCCTTCAATCTCACCCAGTACAGCCGTGCAGTTATCAGGTCCCAAGCGGTTTGCAAGCACCTCCGCCTGCGGTCCGCCAATGACTATCCGACAATGGGGCAGGCAGACACGAAGATCACGGGTAAGTTTTTCAACGAGACTACTATTCCAGATTGCCGCCGAGAAGAAGACGTATCGGGGACTGCCGGCACTCAGCCTGATGACCATCTCATAATAATTGTCATTGATGGTGAATTGACAGAGTTCTCCTTCCATGTCGGGACAATTTTTCTCCAGCTCATTGCGGACGTAGAAAAGAGCCAGACAGGAATGGGTATAACGTGCATTGATACCGACTATCTTGATGTGTTCTTTTGCCTTTTTCACCCGGAGTACCTTGCCGCTCCCATGACAAAGAAAAGAATTTTTCTTAGCATGAAAGGGAATTTATTATTACTCTATACAAAAACGCCAAGCGGGAGAATTGCCCGCCCTCGTGAAACCTCACTCATTCAGCTAGCTAAACACCCTGTATGTCATTTTTTCCCAGCGCCGTATCAGCTTCAGCCGTTTTCCTCATCCTGATGTTTTTCGCTCTGCCGGTATCGTCGACCCAGATACTGCAGGCGGAGGAGGCTGAATACGATTTGTCACTGTCTTTTACGTCAGGAGAGCAGGTGGGCAAACTTACCGGCACGGCAAAGCTGACAATTTTGCCAGGTCGCAGGCTCGGCCTCACCTTCCCCCAAATGGAGGTGACCGAGGCCCTGCTTCGGGACGAAACCGGCTCCGAAAGCGAGCTCGTAAAGATCCATGATGCCTTGATCCTGCCTGCCACAACGACCAGGCGTACTCTTTTTCTTTCCTACACAAAAACCGTGGCGGGCGAAACCGACAATTTGATCAGCACCTCGGGTATCTCGCTCATCAGCAATTGGCATCCCCTTCCCGACCAGCCGATGCGTTTCCGGCTTACCGCCACCTTGCCCGAAAAATTCTCAGCAATCACCGAATCCGACACCTTTCCTCTGGCTAGTCAGGGCAAAACGGTAAGTGCAGTTTATGAAAAACCGGTAACTGCAATTCATTTTGCCGCCGGCCCGTACACCATACACAAACGGCAGGTCCGTGAGAACCTTTTTGTCCACTCAATGTTCTTCCAAGAAGACGTCGACCTCGCCGACGGCTATCTCATGGCAGCCGTTGAATACCTCCGCCGCTACGAGCGGGAAATCGGGCCCTATCCCTACAATCATTACGTTATAGTAGCCAATCGTTTGCCAACCGGTTTAGGCATTCCAACCTTTACCCTGCTCGGACAGACGGTTCTCCGTCTGCCCTTTATCAAGGCGACCTCTCTGGGCCATGAAATCGTCCATTCCTGGTTCGGTAACTCTGTAGAAGTCGATTACCGTACCGGTAACTGGTGTGAGGGTCTTACTGCCTTCCTCTCCGACCACGCCTATCGTGAAGAAAAAGGCGAGGGTGTTGCCGATCGAAACGAAAGTATAACCAGATATCTCAGCTATATCGCAAAAGATCTGACCATTCCCCTGAGGGCGTTTACCTCGGCCAGTCACACCCAGGCAATGGCTGAGGTAAAACGGGCAGTAGGCTATGGTCGTGGCGCTCTGCTTTTTCATGAACTTCGCGAAAAGATCGGCCGACCGGCCTTCAGCGATGGCCTGCGCCTCTTCTATGCCAACAACCGTGACCACAAGGCAAGCTGGGACGACCTGCAGCAAAGCTTTGCCACGGCGGCAAAGACTGAGCTCAACACCTTTTTCAACGAACGGCTCGAAAGGGCCTATATTCCGGAACTTGCCATTGAAGATGTGGGGATCACCACTTCCAGCACCGGCTCGGTTCTGAGCTTCACCCTGCAGCAAAAAACCGACAAGCCATTTACCCTCGTCGTACCAATCCGTATCCGCACACTCGGAGGAGAAGTTACCGTCAACCAGGAGATCAGAGAACTCTCGACCCCACTGACGATCTCCCTTGATCGTCGACCTACAGAATTCATTATTGATCCCGACCACGTCTTCCTCAGGCAACTCAACCCTGAAGAACTCGCACCGGTCTGGTCGAGGTTTATGGGAGCTGAAAAAAAATTAGCCGTTCTCGCACAAGAATCCGACCGGGAACTCTACCAGCCACTTTTTGACAGCCTCAGCGACAGAGGCTTGACCGTTACCACCGCCGACAAGGTGAGCAACAAAGAACTCAGTGACAACAACCTCCTCTTTCTCGGAACAGACCAAAGCCCGGCGCGATCCTTGTTCGGGCCACCGCCGTCGGTCGGCACAGAGCTCATCCTTGATGTCAGGCAAAATCCTCTCTCTCCGCATCATGTTGCAGTGCTTATCACCAGCGGAGACAAGCAAAATACCAAGGCGATCATCGGCCGTCTCAGCCATTACGGCAAGTATTCTTATCTAAAATTTGCAGGCGGTCGCAACACCGAGAAGCGAATCACACCTGTTCAGTCCGGCCTTAGCGTGATTCTGGAAGACCTGCCCATGGGTGGCGCCACTTCACACCTTACCTCTTTTGAGCCAATAGTTGAAAAACTGACTGAAGCACGCGTGGTATACGTCGGTGAAAGCCACACTAACTTTGCCGATCATCTGCTACAGCTGAGAATCATTGAGGCTTTGTATAAAAAAAATCCACTTCTGGCCATCGGTATGGAAATGTTTCCTGCCTCCTCTCAACCGGCCCTTGATCGCTATACCCTCGGCAATGAAAAAATGGATGAACGGGTTTTCCTGAAAGAATCCAATTATTACCAGGCCTGGAGTTACGACTATCGCTACTTCAGGGATATTTTCAATTTTGCCAAAGCCAGAGCAATCCCGGTCATCGGCCTCAATCTCGACCGACAGATCGTCTCGGAGGTGTTTCGCACCGGGGGCACGGACAGTCTCTCTTTCGAGACACTGGCCTCTCTCCCGTCAGACCGCGATCTTGACATGAAGGGATACAGGGAACGTCTTTCAGAGATGCATGAAGTTCATGTCCAGGGCAACCATGGCAGCGGCTTTGCGGGTGGCTTCCTCCAGGCCCAGGCACTCTGGGATGAAACCATGGCCCAATATATAGTTGATTTTTTAACGACACACCCGGACCACACAATGGTGGTACTTGCCGGGGCACAACATACCCGAAAAGACTCAGGCATTCCGCCCCGCGTTGCCCGTCGATTGCCGGTGCGCCAAGCCTCGGTTCTGAACATTTACAATGAAAGCACCCCAGCCGATCTTAATCAGGTTGCCGATTATTTTTTCCTTGCCGCAACCAAGGATTTGCAGACGACCCCAAAAATTGGGGTAATTCTTGATACCGTGTATAAGAAAGGTCAATCTTTTCTGAAAATCAATCAGATCAGCCCACACGGAAAAGCCGGGGTCGCAGGTCTAATTGCCGGAGATCGCATAGAACAGATAAATGGCATGGTTGTTTCGGACATGGCTGATCTGTATATTGCCATGCTGGACAGCAAAAAAGGAGATATTATAGATATTAAAATATCTCGGGAAGAAAATGGCCAAGACCGTGAACTCCAGTTGCAGGTGGAACTCACCAACCCACCGGTATCACCGCCGCAACCATAGAAAAATGCCAACGATCACAAAAAAGTGCCAATTTTAAAAATTTACCGCCTGTAGAAACCTGCCGGCGATGTTTTTTTACCTCAACCCTTTGCAAAAGGAGAATCAATGTATAAAATCTGCTCTTTGTTTTTACTCATTATATGTTTTATAACCCTATCAGGAGAATCAGGAATGGCAAAAGATAAACTAAAAGACGGCCTTTACGC
This sequence comes from Pseudomonadota bacterium, assembly GCA_018821785.1. Lineage (GTDB taxonomy): Bacteria > Desulfobacterota > Desulfobulbia > Desulfobulbales > Desulfocapsaceae > Desulforhopalus_A. The sequence goes on along the minus strand of JAHJLI010000276.1, from coordinate 15,022 downwards.
TCAATTCAACACCACCAAGGGTGAGATCCTCTGCTCCCTTGAGTTCACAAAAACCCCGCTGACGGTTACCAATTTCGCTGGTCTTGCCGAAGGAGTCAAGGAACTTGGCGGTGGCGCCAAAATGAAAGGCGATAAATTTTACGACGGTTTAAAATTCCACAGGGTCATTGCCAACTTCATGATCCAGGGTGGTTGTCCTCTCGGCACCGGCACCGGTGGCCCCGGCTACACCTTCCCGGATGAAATCGACCCAAGCCTCACCCACTCTGGACCAGGCATCCTGTCTATGGCCAATGCCGGACCGGGCACCAACGGCAGCCAGTTTTTTATCACCCACGTGGCAACTCCCCACCTTGACGGCAAACACACGGTTTTTGGCCATGTCGTTTCCGGCCAGGATGTAGTCAACAAAATTGCCACCGGCGATGTTATCAATTCCATTGAAATCATCCGTGTCGGTGCAGCCGCTGAGGCCTTTAAAAATGATCAAAAAGCCTTTGATGCACTGCTGGGTAATTTTGAAAAAAACAAACATGCCAAAGAGCTTAGCAACGCCGAAGCGGAGCAACAGCAAATAAAGAACCAGTGGCCAAAAGCCGTTACCACCCCATCCGGCCTGAAATATGTGGTCGTGGCCGAAGGACAGGGTGAGCCACCGCAAAAAGGGGCTGTGGTAACCGTCCATTACACCGGCAAACTGCTGAATGGCAAGAAATTCGACAGCTCCATCGAACGCGGTCAGCCGATCGATTTCCCAGTAGGTCGCGGCCAGGTAATTAAAGGCTGGGATGAAGCATTGATGACCATGAAAAAAGGCGAGAAGCGCGTACTCATCATCCCGCCCCAGCTCGGCTATGGCCCATCCGGACGGGGTCCTATCCCCCCAAATGCCTATATGGTTTTTGATGTAGAATTGGTGAGTTACCAGTAATAATACTGGTGACTTAATAGATAATGGGCGGCCCGGATATTCTCTAAACCGCCCATTATTTTTTATCGCCAGGTAAAATTCTCATAGGCGAACCGTCCTTCCAGCATCTCTTTTTAAGAGAGCAATACCAAGCCGCAAACATAGGTGTTTGTTGCCAAATCACCATCGGTGTTACATTCTCCCACATCGGTCCCCCAACCGACCCTTCGCAAAAGCGCTGCCACATTGATGCCAAAGCCGGACATGGAAGGTCTGGCTGACTGGGGATACCGGCATGTTCTTAGAGTTCCTAGGGCCTGGCAGTCGGGCTGGTCGTGGCAGAAAATCCTTTTACATGAGTCACCGGCATATGCTTGCGCGCGTACCATGCCCCGCATGATTGCAGATTGTTCGATACCGGCCGCTATCTCATGAAGCAATTGAAAAAGCTCTCGACTGTCGCTGGAATAAAGCACGTGCACTGGAACGTCAATCTTGAAAAACAGTGCCTTTTCATACGTCTCAAGCTGTGCTCTGAGTGCCGCAGATCCGGCCACATGTGGTGGACAGCTCAGTGAAAAACCATAATTTTCGCAACGCGGCAGATGACACCGCTCGGCAAGCTCATCCTCCACAACTATATCCCTGGCGGCCACGATAGCTGCTTTCGTCGCACCGGCAAGGCAGGCCCCATGCAATAATTCTTGTAGCAAGTCCTTCATTTACAAAGAACTGCTTGCCAATTTTGTCGAAACACTTGTTCGCATTGTCATGGCTCTCTAAGAGAAAATTGTCGATATTTGTTTCGGAGGACGTCGGATAGTGCACAAGTTTTTCGGTGGATTGATGTGCTACACCCCAGCCTTAAATTCCCGCTCATATCCCACAGTGTGTTGACGCGCAGCATTGTTGCGAATACCAAGAAAATGAGCATTATTTTTATCAAACGGACAAATAGGCATTGTACAACGCAGAAACCCAAATCTCTGATAAAAGTCGGGGTTACCCAGAACAAATATTGTGCTTTCCTTGAGCACCTCCTGCCTCAAGGAAAAGCGGAGCAACTCGGAACCGATCCCCTGATTTTGCATCTGCGGTTTCACGGCCAACGGTGCAAGATGCCAGCCGCAGAAATTCGCTCCGTCAAAGGCTTTCGAAAAAGCAATAAAGGCGATAACTGCATTGCGATGAATACACACCCACTCATGCACAATTTTTTTATTATCATGAAGTTTTTCGACTAATTGAACCTCATATCTGCTACGAGGAAATGCCTGTCGCAACAAAGCAGAAACTTTTGCATACTCCTCTGGAATGAGTTTTCGTATTTTCATAGATACATTCTCGCCGACCCCCCACAAGGGGGATAAGTACCTTCACGAAATTCATTCTAAAAAACAAGAAATGAATTTCTAAGGTATTAAAATTTATGTTTATGGGCTGATTATCTTTTATCCATTTAATGATTACAATTGCACACCGATACATTTACGGTGTGTGTGATACACTGCGAAGTTTAACATGAGCATGGCGGTTCACAGAGAAAAAGATGGTACAGATAGGTAAAATTAACAGGCTATTGGTAAAAGCAACGCAGAACTATGGCATCCATCTTGATGGAGGTGAATCGGGAGATATCCTCCTCAAGGGCACGCATGCTGCTCAAAAGTACAAGCCAGGTGATACAATTGACGCCTTTGTTTATGTAGACAACGAACAACGCCTGTTGGCCACTTCGCAAAAACCTTATGCACTAGTCGGTGAATTTGCCACATTGAGGGTGGTGACAAACGGAGCGGCAGGCGCCTTTATGGACTGGGGACTTGAAAACGACCTGCTGGTACCAAAAAGTGAGCAACAAACCAACATGCGGGAAGGCAAATCCTATGTTGTATTTATCTTCCTGAGTAACAAAACCAACCGGATTACCGCCTCTTCAAAGCTGGATAAATTTCTTAACATGCAATCTCCAAAATATAAAGAAGGAGAGGAGGTGGATCTTATTATCTATGCTGAAACAGATCTTGGATACAGTGCGATTGTCAACAGTTCTCACATAGGTATGATCTATGTGAACGAAGTCTTTCAAAAGCTTGTCATCGGCCAGCGACTCCAAGGCTACGTAAAAAAAATACGTGAAGACCTGAAAATTGATTTAAGGCTGCAGCCAACAGGTTATCAAAACATTGACGATATTTCTGAAGCCGTTCTTAACGTCGTAAAGAATCATGGCGGCATGGTTGCCGTTACCGATAAAAGCCCGCCTGAGGATATTTACGCCTTGTTCGGGGTAAGCAAAAAGGTCTTCAAGAAAGCAATCGGTGCTCTCTATAAAAAAAGGGTGATCATAATTGCAAGTGATGGCATCAAGTTTGCCGGTTGACGATAAAATGTTTTCATCTGGAAAATCATGTTCATGAGAAATATTGCATTCGGATACTCAACTCGCTGCAATATCAAATGTGCTCATTGTGTGGCTGCCGAGGAAACTCCCGATTACAAAAAAATGGGTCTTGCCAAGGCAAAAGAGATCATCCGGGACATGGCTACAGCAGGCGTTACCGGAATAAGTTTCACTGCGGGGGAGCCGTTTTTCTATTATGATGATCTCCTTGAAATGGTAAATCTCTGCCGGGAACACAACATTTACACCAGGATTGTCACCAACAGCTCTTGGGCAAAGACACCGGAAAAGGCGGAACATATGCTCAAGACGCTTAAGCAGGGTGGACTTTCTCAGCTGCGTATGAGCTATAGCAGGTGGCATCAGCAGCATGTCCCTCGTCAAAATGTATTGAATGCGGCTCACGGATGTATAAAGACAGGAATTTCTTATTTCATTTCCTTTGTCACTGATTTTTCAGAAAAAGACGATGAATATGAACAATTTCTTCGGGATAATTATCTTAAATTTTTCCCGGAACCTGTCATTTATGCCGGGCGAGCAGATGCATTTGATCGAAAGGCTATCCGCACTGATTATCAGGATAATCGTTGTACTATGAACCCCTACCTTGCTCCGGATCTCTCTATGTATGCTTGTTGCGACGCAGGAAGCCACTTCAACAACACCGAGTTCTTCCTCCTCGGCAACCTCAAGACCAACTCAATCGATCAGCTTTTCAGCATAAGCGAAACCACCCCTCTCTTTAACTGCATAAGGTCAATGGGTATCACTGCTATTGCCTCTTTTTCAGGAATGAAAGCACGAGACATCATCACATACCGCAAATGTGAGTTATGCAAAAAACTGTTCGATTCACCGGAAATCCTCAAAACTCTCAAAAACGCCGATGGGTTAGAGCTTCAGAGATGGGTAAGGTAAAGCATCGATTCATTGACGCATCTTTGTGCTCAATAATAGTTCATAAAAAAAGGAAATTTCAAAACAGAACAACTGCGACCAAGCATCAGTTCATGTCATTCGTTTGAAATAAAAAGCGAGTATGGCATGGACAACAGACGGAGCGATCAGTGCACTAGGGAGGCAAGTGCCAATATCACGAACGACGTTGAAAACACCTTAAGGATAAAAAATAACGCCTATTAATCCAAAAATACATAAATAGGTAATAGCAAGGACGCTGCTTGATACCTGGCGGGGTGTCACTCATACTCAATTAGTAGTTCTGCTGAGCAGAGAATCTGAGCATCATCGATCAAAGATGCTCAGTTATAGCCCCCTTGTATCTTATTTCTTTTTCGCTGGAGTTTTTGCTTTCGAAGCAGCCTTCACCGGCTTTGCTTTCAAGTCCTTGAGAGCTTTCCCAGGTGTGAATTTGCCGTTAGTTTTGGCAGCTATTTTAATTTCTTTTCCTGTCTGTGGATTCCGGCCTATGCGAGCGGCACGACTTACCGCACTGAATGTACCAAAACCTACCAGAGTTATCTTGTCCCCAGCCTTGAGAGCATTCGTAGTTGCAGTGATGAAAGTATTAAGTGCTTTCTGAGCTTGTCCCTTTGTCAATTCTGCACCTTCTGCAATCTTTGCTACGAGATCTGCTTTTTTCATAATTCCTCCGAAATGGGTTTATTTATATATGCCGCAAAACAAATGAAAGGCCAATCATCCTTCTCTCTACAATAAATTTTGGTATAATCAATCAAATTCCAAACATTTTAGGCGAATCGAGTATAGAAATCTTGATTTCCGAAATGGGAACTAAACTTTCCCATACTTTATGGTCAGTTCTGCGAGAGGCCTTTCAAGCTAAATTTGTTTTCTGTAGCAGAGCTGTAACAAATAAAAACTGCTTGCTGCATCCTTTCCGGTTACACCCCTTGGAAAAACAATTTCTTTCGATACGCATTGGATTGGGAAAGACCTCTAAGGGCGAGAAGAAGATACCATTTAATCAGATTCCGTGAACTCGATATTCTCACACACGTAGTGGGCGTCGGGCAAAGGCTGAGAAAATCGGACAAAAACAACCGATTCTTTGGGCTTAGCCACAAATCGCATAGTACCGACAATCGTAGCGGGCAGAGCATCAACGCTTCCAGATGACAACCGGACACTTAGTCGAAGCTGGTTTTCCAAGAAAGCATTGATCTTCTCAGCAGCCTTCACTGGTAATATGAAACACAGTCCGCCTTTCAGTTTTTTCAAAATTGTGCCCTGCTGCTGTTTGTCATCCGCTGCTTTCTTGGTCCTGCCCTCCCTCTTAATGCTAACGCTTTCGGTTCCAGCAATATCAGAATCATCCAGCACCCGAAGTAGGGATTGAATGACATCATTGTTTGAACAGAAGGTTAAAATCTTTTCGGCTAGATTTGGGAAATCAACCTGCAATTTCATAAGTTTTTCTAGATCAAAAACACGGGCACGCACGATATCTCTCGCGTACAGGGAGAGATTCCATGCCTCGCCAGTAAGAAATATATCGCTGCCAATTACGTCACCTGCGCCGATCGCACTCAGATAAACCTCTTCGCCCTTCGGGTTCCTGACTAAATTGACTGTACCATTGTCAAAAAAGATAAGCGGTGCCTGAAGATCGCCGTTCGCAACGATCATCTCGTTCGGCAGATATGTCCTTTTGTTCAAAGCGGTATGAAAGACAGTGAATTCCTCTGTGGTCATCTCCTCATAGAGTTTGGCCCAGAGGGTGAAATGGATGGCGGAGCTTGGGTCGGCCAGATTCTTTTGCGCCTCTTGAATGATATCATTCTTGCTGGGCGAACTGGATGTTTCAGCAGCAACCGTAACATTTTCATCTCTTCTCGACAGTTTTGGAGGTTCCGGGAGTGGCTCGTGGCCATCTTCGCTATCAGGCAAAATCCCTTTCAACAGGTCGTCAAGCTCCTCCTCTGATACCACAGGCACTTTGAAAGCCTCAGAACCAGAGGGGTTTTCTGACGATGAAGCATGGAGGTTGCCAAGTTCATTTTTGCCGGTATTTTTTAATTCCAAGCTTACCAGGGTGTCCTGAGCTGCCAATAAAATCCTATCTCCTTGACCGAAGCGCTGGATACGTTCTGCTTGAAGCTTTTTTATGACCTTGATAGCTTGATCCGAGGGTGCGAACTTTATCTTCTTGCAGATTGTCAAAACCAGCTCATCCTGAACGTGAAGGGCAAATTCCCCACGCTCCTCCAAAAGGGCGCAAAGGGCTTTACCGACATCCTTGCCCCCCATATTCCCTAACTGAACGACAACCTGCTGTTTCAATTCGTCGTTGATGTGGGTAAGTGCCTCTATCAACCGGTCGCGCATCTGGGTCCCACCCAACTTGGTGATGCAGTTCAAGACCTGCAGCTGCACCCGGATATCTTTATGGGTAAGATAAGGCCGCACCATCTCGTAGAGCTTTGGATCTTCCATACGAGAGATGATGATGATGAGATTTCTGACTACGTACCAGGGCGGATTCTGTTTTAGGCAAAAATCACAGACCGGTAAAACGACTTTGCCGGTGATCGGAATGAATTCAATAAGAGAAAAGCGTTTCTCTTTATCCTTGCAATCGATCAAGCACTGGACGAGGACAGCTGCGGCTTTACTACCGAAATGCAGGAGCAGACATTGGGCAATATCCCGCCTGTCTTCCTTTTTATCAAGATAGACATCAACCAGATTTTTAAGGAACGACTCCTCGGCAAGGCTCGAGTGAACCTTGCTTATTGTTTGTCTGATGAGATTGTTTTTCTGGATAACCCCTTTCTGGATCTGAGAGAGGACAATAATCAGGTTTTCAGTCTGGTACCAGAGACCCATTCTGAGCATCTTCTGAAGTATTGTCTGCAGCTGGAGGCAGATAAATTGAAAACCCGAGAGGTATTCGGTCTCGATCTGTAACCAGTTAACCAAAAAACGGGAAATTGACTCGAGAATTTCGGGGCTGTTCTGTTCCTGCGAAATCTTTTCAGTAAAAATGGAAAGGATAAAGACGGAGCGTTCCCGCAACTCCATGTCGGCATCGCAGGCGCACAAACCGATTTTTTCAAGAAGCTTGATGATATTTTCTTCAGGGCCTTCCTTGTAGATGGTGTAGAGATATTCTATGAGTTTTTCAACAAATTCACTATTCTTCAAGATCTCAAAGCGGTCGTTTTCCAAGTCGACAACGCCCCGCTGAAAACGGAGCAGCACAAGTTTGCTTTCCGTACTATGAAGTAGTTCGTTGGTTTTGGCTATTATTTTAAGCTGTTTTTCCCGGTCAATGTCCATAGAATCATCATGTTACGTGAAGGTAAACTGTCTCAGCTGTTCCTGGCAAATATTGAAGTTGTGCTACCTTTACCTGCTGTTATTCCCAAACTTTTTTCGCTCCTATTGTTGTACATGAGTCTGAGCTCATTCGCAAGAATTTCTCTCAACAATAAAACCAGAAAGTCAGAGCCTGGTAGAGGGCAAACATGCTATTGCTCGGCATCCAGGTAATTGAGGAGCAATCGTTTGACTTTGAGGCTTAGGCTTGTACGATCCATGGCCCCGAGATCGATATCATACTGATCCTCTTTTACTAAGCGGGTGCCATCATACAAGCGGGTTATTTTCACCTGCGGCCGATCGATTATTTTCCCGACACCGGTCACCATTCCAATCCGGCCATCCGAAAGCTCGACATAGGTCCCCGGGGGGTAGATACCTATAAAGGATATAAAAACACTCAGCAAACTCGGGTGAAAGGCTCCTTTATCAGCTATCATAACCGAAAAGGCATGCTGTGGGTCCATGGCCTGTTTATATGGACGGATCGCTGTGAGGGCCTCAAATACATCGCAGATCTGCAGCAGGGCAATCGGCGAACTGCGCACCGCCCAGGCTGGTTTCTGCGGATAACCTCTGCCGTCATACCGCAGGTGATGTCCCCAGGCCGCCGCGATATCAAGAGGAGACACCTCCTTCTGGGCAAGAAGCAACTCCGACCCCACTCGCGGGTGTTCCTGGATAAGGCGAAATTCGTCATCACTAAGCGAACCCGTTTTATAGAGGATTTCCGATAATATTTTGCTTTTTCCAATATCATGTAGAAGAGCGGCTGTGCCCATGGCCAGAATGCTCTCCTCCGGCCAGCCCATCTTCATGCCCAAGAAAACCGCTATCGATGAAACTCGCACCGAATGCCCGATGGTGTAACTATCGTAATCGGGGTAATGGATATACTGCATGACATCGGCGAAATTTGACTGAGTAAACCGCAGCATGAACTCGCTGACCGATCGAGCGCTGTCGATATCAAGTTCCCGGTTGTAGGCTGCGTCGCCGTGAGCGCGAGTCACCACGTCAAAAAGGGCTTGATAGACAAGGGTTGGTGACTGCAGAAAGCCACCGATCTCCTGCCCCTCCCATGGCCGTTTATTGTCTGGAGCATCTATTCCAGTCTGGTCGCTATAGTGGCCGGCAAGGGTTATGGCATGGATACCCCTCTGTTTAAACAGTTCTCTCGCCTCCTGCAGACTCTTCAGAGAGGTTTTCAAGCCGTCAGTCAGATCCATGAAGGTACTGATATCTTCGATAGTCAGGCCCTTTCTAAACGAAACACCGCCACACTGCAGCATTTCCATAAACTGGATGAGTTGCCGGCCAACAACGGTTGGACCAAAGAGCCTTTGGCCGTTGAAAATAAAATGACCATCGATAATCCCGATAAAAAATTCTTCCTTCTCGCTCATCTCAAAAAAGACGGCCAGCTCTTTGCGAAAGTCTTTGGCATAAGAGATCACCTTCGGATGGTTGGGAAAATACAACCTCCTGTTGGAAATTCCCTTACAGAGCAGGATTATAACATCATTGATTTGCTTGTCCATTTCCGTCTTATCCAGATTGCTGACCTTCTCACAGTGGTCTACGCCTGAGGGTTTTCAAGGCCTCAGCTGCCGCCCGACGACAGGCATTTGGCCATTTCGGAATGATGACCATGTGTTTTTCTTCAGTGATGCGTATAAGGAGTTGACGCGACTCTTCGACTTGCATCTCCGGGATTGCCTGGATAGTGTTCACCACCCATTCCTCACGCTTCTGCTGCTCTGAAATTTCCGGCAAATGTTGCACCACCAGGTTTCCGGCCGCTACCCTGAGATTAATGGGGAAATAATCTTGCTGAGTAGCGAGTAGATATATTTGCAAAAATTTCATGTGTTGGGGAATTTCAAGCTGGAGCAGCGGTGCTACAGCCTCAATCAGCCAGTCTGGCGGTTTTGCTATTAAACTGTTGAGAACCCTCTCACCGATCTGTTTTTTCATCGAAGTCTCTAAAAGGTAAGGAAAGAGCGGGAAGGCCTTTTCCAGTTCCGGATCAAAAATGTCTTCGGCGATTTTTTTTTCCTGAAAGCAATCCATGGTCTCGAGTTCGGGCAACCGTGTTTTCATCTCGGGACCCGGTAATCCAGCAGCTATGGTGGCAAGTTTACCAAACACTTCCCGATTGACTGACCACCCCAATGCCAAAATCTCGTTAACGAGTATCGGCCAGAGGAGGGTCTGCGCCGAACGCGCAATCTTTTGGTAAACCATCAACAAGAATTGCTGGGATGAGAAGGTCTTCACACCGCGCATAATAATCGCGAGAAAATACATAGCATCAAAAAACCGGCTGCTATCCTTACAGGTCACCAGATGTATCACCCCCATGGTGATTGTATCGAATTCCGGTTTATTCAGCGGGGTATTCAGTATATCACGCAGGTTCTGCCTGATTTTGCCTTCCGCCGCCTCTTTCTGCTTGAATTGGAGCAACTGCATGAGAATGGAAAGCTCTTCCCGACGATCAACTTGGGTGATTTTCTCAAGAATACTGATAGGCACGACATTGTCAGTAATGAAGGATTGCAGCTGTTCGACCGATTTGACAGGTATATTATCTGCTGGACGGATATTATTCGTTTTTTCGTCACCACCTGCAAGTGGTTTTTCAGTCGAAGAACTACTAAATATGGAAGTCAGAATCCTGATGGTCTCCTGGGATTCTTTATCCTGAATTTCACTCCCCAGACCCCTGAAAATAGTGGAAAGGGCATTCAGATCATTTTGCACAAAAAAACCACCAGAAGTATCTGAAAGATGGTAGGCGTTGACAACAGCTCGGGACAACAGGCCCCGGACATCGCTCCAGGTTACTGTAGGCAAGCCTTTAACATTGAGGGGCCTGCTAGCAAATCTTTCGGACAGAGATTTGAGAAATTTCTTGCATTGCTCTATTTGGCTCCGTTCAAGCCCCTGTTGTACCAGAGCCTGAAAAACAGTATTCAGACCGTGTTCGGCATCTTCATCCGTTCCTTCATGCAGTATCGTGTCCTCATCGACCAAAAATTCCTTTTTCACGACTCTTACGGATGTCGGCAAATTAGCAATATCTGCCTGGGTAAACTCCTTAATTCCCTGCAGCTGCGATCGTCCGAGCAACAGACTTCTTACAAGCTGCAGAAGTTCTGGAAGAAGAATTGCCCTGTCGATCTCAATGCCCCCTATGCCAAGATCAAGGATGAGTTTTCTAAATTCACGCAGGGCGTTGGTCAGCGTTGTAATCTCATGGTCCTCAACAAAGAGTGCCTCACTCTTCAATTCAATGAGCACCGAGCGATTGGTGTCGGCAACACCCAAGATGTTCTGCTGAAATTGTTCAGCAGCCTGGTTAAGCACTTTATGGCCGGCCGGATAGTATATTCCTATCTTGCAAATGCGATGCAGAGATTCCAGGAATTCGACTAGTTTTTTCTGTTCGAGATGCGGAGGTACTTCCTGATGCTCTTTCTGAGATTTGTCCATGAGCAAAAACAATAACCTTGGGTTAGGGCAAGCCGAGAACAGCATAAACCACAGCCATTGATACGACTTGACGCAGACAAAATGAACTCGTCTTTGCAGGTATGGGTGAGAGTGTAAATCATCACTTTTAAAGAGGCAAGGAGGCCATCCCAAAGTGAAGGTCGATTAACCCACAGTTGATAGGCTACTCTTTTAGACAGGATTTCGCAATTTTTTTGCGAAGATTATTTTGCTAAATGACCTATACCTCGAAAAGGGGTAAAATGAAAAATTACGTTTGTGGTGCTTATGAATAATCTCTCTGTGGCAGGAAACTAGATACGTTATGGCGTTAAAAATAAATGAGATATTGTCTTCAAAGTTTGCACAGTGGTTGTTGTATAAATTTATTCGAACATACTCTTTAACGTATCGCCTCGAAGTCCAGAATGAAACTTCCTGGCTTGATGACTATTTACACAATAATGGCAGCATTCTCCTTTGTGTCCATCATCAACAGTTTTTCCCGGCAATACGATATTTTCAGCGATATAAAAAATTTAAACCCGGGCTCATGATAAGTCAAAGCAGAGACGGTGATTTTATTTCAGGCGTTGCAAACAGAACGGGCTGGACAACCGTAAGAGGATCTTCGACAAGGGGTGGACAAGAAGCCTTAAAAGGCATGATAGACCATCTTGCCGCGCACAGACTTGCCGGTCATATTATTGACGGCCCCAGAGGACCTTCTGGTGGGGTAAAACCCGGAGCAATAAGGCTTGCTCATGCTACCAATTCTGTCATTGTGCCGTTTTATGCCTGGTCTGACAGAGCTTGGCATGCTCGAAGCTGGGACAAGTTTCTTTTGCCGAAACCTTTTTCCAGAGTTGTATTACGATTTGGGGAGAAAATTATATTCAAGCAGACTGAAACAAGTGAGGACTTTGAAGAACAAAGAAAGACTCTTGAAGATATAATGTTCAAAGGAAATGAACAACTGAAAGCCGACCTTGCACAATAAATTCATCTCCTTTTTTAATCAATTATTTATGTGGTGCTAGCTTTTTCATCCTGAGACCTGGCTTGGCCAGAATTTCCAGATAAAACGTTTCTAACTGCTGCTCTTCGACCCTATCAATGCATTTGTTTATTTCAGACAAGTGAATTTCCTTCGCTTCTTCAGCAAAATTGCCGAATTTGCAGTCGAAATCCCAAAAATCGACACCCTCTGGAAGCTTTTTATTCCGCTCTCTCTTTATATACTTTTTAACTTCGTGCCTTACAGCTTCTACGAGTCTATCTCTTTTTATTTTTGGATGGGTTAATTGAAATGTTTTTTTCATATTTGTCCTCAAGATTAGTTTTCAGCATTGCGCAGATAGTCACTCATCCCTGCTTAATTGTTATTATTTTACAGATATAACCAAATATGTTGCCGGGGAGGTTAAAACCGGGGCGCAATAATCGTTCTCTCTAGTTGCGGAAGCCAGGTATTTTCCTGATGATTGAAGGTTTTTACCACAACTTTATCGTCGTACAGAAAAAAAGAATTTGTCCAGATGGTACCGCGGTTCATGTCTTTGTTGTGGATGTTGGTAACGTGACCGTCATAGAGATTGATCGGAGAGGCATAACTTTCCTCCAATGGAGAGGTATGGGTATGACCTGAAACCCAGAGGAACACCTGCTTGTTGGCCCTCAGGATAGCCTGCACCCTTGCCTCCGGCTGGGCGATAAAATTCGGGGTATTTATCCATTTCCGATAATCCCGCAGGGTGCCGTTCAAAGGACCATGAAAGATGATGATTGTCGGCGTCTTCTTGTTGTTCTCAAGCTCCGTATGTAACCATGCCAGCTGTTGATCCGAGATGCCGGCCAGGAATCCGGCATGATCTGCTGAAAGAAATACGAGCAGATAATCACCAACATACTTGCTGTAATAATAGTTTGTTAACTCGAATGTTGCGAGAAACTTACTAAGCTTTGCCTCCTGTGAGATTTGTGTGCCAGCTATGAGCTGGCCCCTATCATCGGAATAAAAATAATCATGATTGCCGGCAATGGGTAAAAACGGCGCATGCAGCTTCTTGAAAAAGGTTTTTGCCACCTCAAATTCGTCGTTGGTTCCCAAATCGACACAGATGTCGCCTACTGCCACCACCATCTCGACATCTTCCCAAGAATTAATTTTTTCCAGAACCTGTTCTTTCTTCTCGATATCACGTCCTGGAAGATGAGGATCTCCAAGAATAACCACATGATGGTAAATAGTAGCCGTTTCGTCGGATGGTTTGGCGCAAGCGAAAAGAGCTATAAACACCAGTGCAGCAAGCACTGCCGATTTGAAAAACGTCAATATATTCTTCCTGTTCATAAGTGCTACCTGGAGGTTGGTGAACTTAAAACGTTTCTCGGGAAAATAACAAATTTACAAACCAATCTCTCCAGCTATCTCCTGCATCGCCGCAAGGCTTAACTGACAAAATTCAGCCAGGGGTATCCCTGCATGTTCACACTCGGCTATAGTCTCGCGGTCGGCGCCCCGGGCAAAGGCCTTTTCCTTAAAGCGTTTTTGTACCGATTTTGCCTTCACCGCAGCCAATTTTTTCTCAGGGATAACCAGGGCGGCAGCAACGATCAAGCCGGTAATGGTCTCACCGGCAGCAAGAGCGTAATGGAATGAAGTGGTACGCCGTTCCCCCGGCCAGGCGGTGAGGTTGTGCAAGCGGATAGCTTCAACAATTTCCGAATCAACCCCTTTTTCTTTTAATATCGCCACCGTCTCGGAAGTGTGGGTGGCAAGATCAGGCTGGCTTTCCGAATCAAGATCATGCAGCAGCCCAGCCAGTCCCCATTTCTCCTGATCGGTACCCAGTCGCCTTGCCGTCGCCCGAAGAACCGCTTCAGAAGCTAGCGAATGGTTGATGAGATGGACACTTTTGAAAGTGCTGCAAACGAGCTCTAACGCCTCCGCCCTCGTTATACCGTAGGTCATGATCTCCTCCAACACGAAGTCATTTAGTGAGTCAACTTGTTAATATTATATATGATAACTGATCGAAAAGCCGTTGCGAAACAGAATACCAGCGCAGGAAATTTTGTAGCGGCTTCTAAGCCCGATAAACGGAATTTTTCAGATATCCCTCGCGGAGCATAAATACCTTCATGAAATTCATTCTTAAAAAGCAAGTAATGAGTTTCAAAAGTACTAATATTTCAAACCGACACGATCGCGGACTAAATCAAGGGTCACCGCCGCTTTTGCCCGGGCTTTGTCGCGGCCTTTACCGAGAATCGCCCTCAGCATTGCAGGATCGCCAAGCAGCTCAGCTTTTTTCTTTCGAGCTGTGCCGAAAGTATCGTTCAACAGATCGAGCAGCTCAAGCTTCAGATACCCGTAGGCAGCCCCTCCATTGACATATAAACTATGGATTTCAGCCATCCGGGCCGGAGCGGCGAAAAGCCTCATGATCTTGTACAGGCTGCAAATATCGGGATTTTTTGGCTCCTCAACCGGAGTGGCGTCGGTGGCGATGGCCATTACCCGCTTTTTCAGCTCCTTCCCCTCCATGAAGATAGGAATGGTGTTACCATAGGACTTGGACATCTTCTGCCCATCCAAGCCGGGGACGATGGCCGTTGATTCGTTGATGGCCGGTTCCGGGACAACGAAGGTATCGCCGTATTCGTTGTTGAATTTGATGGCCAGGTCGCGGGCCACCTCGAGATGCTGTTTTTGATCCTTGCCGACCGGCACCTGTTCAGCCTGATACAAGAGAATGTCGGCGGCCATAAGCACCGGATAGGAGAACAGGCCGTGACTGGCAGAGAGGCCCTTGGCCACCTTATCCTTGTAGGAATGGCAGCGTTCTATCAGCCCCATCGGCGCGATGGTTGACAAAACCCATGTTAGTTCACAAACT
>JAHJLI010000275.1 GCA_018821785.1 Pseudomonadota bacterium | reverse complement strand
TTTTGAAAGTCAGATTATATATCCAATATTATCTTTCATTTTAGCATTCATTTCTTTTTTCATTTCATCAGTTAAAGCTAACACCTTACAATCAATGCTAGGACAGACCATCATTTCATTCCTTTTCCTTTCCAAGAAATCATCTAATGTGCAAATTACTCTTGCAGGGTTTCCAGCAACTACTTGACCATCTGCGATATCGCGAGAGACAATACTTCCGGCCCCAACAACCACATTGTTTCCAATCGTCACGCCTGGAAGAATAACAGCTCCTGCACCAATAAACACACGATCACCGATCTTCACTTTCCCAATTCTTGCGTAGTTTAAGTGCTTCTTCATGCTCGCATCGTGAGCAAGTATATTTACACGAGGGGCTAGTGTCACATTGTCGCCGATTTCGATAAGCCATGTACATGTGGGGTCGATAATGACCTCGTTCTGCATTTTAAAATTCTTCCCAACGATTAAACCTCTTTTTATGTGTTCTTGAAGAAGGTCAGTATATAGAAGACTGTAACAAAGTCTTCTCAAAAAACTCATAATTATATTCATATATATATGATACCCCCTGTATGTCATAATCTTCTCAAACAAAACCAGAGGAGATACTGACATGCCGAAAAACAAAGTCCAATTTCAAGAAGGATACAGTTTGATCAAGTCTCAAAAAGCATATGGGGCAGAAGAAAAATGCCGGCAAAAGCTATTCCGATACCGCTGGCCCAACGGCTATGAATGCCCGAAGTGTAGACATAATCGCTACTATGTGCTCAAGGCTCGTCAACTTTATCAGTGCACTGAATGTCGTTATCAGTCCTCGCTCATAAGCGATACCATTTTTGCCTCAACCAAATTGCCTCTCACCACCTGGTTTCTTGCTATTTATCTCATTACACAAGCCAAGGAGGGCATGTCAGCCCTGAGTCTTCGCCGCTTCCTCGGTATATCTGTCAATTCAGCATTGAAAATGAAGCATAAACTTCAACATGTGATGAAAAATGCCGATGACAAGTTACTTCTCGAGGGCTTCGTCGAGCTAGACGACGTGTACTGGGGCGGCAAGCGAAGTGGTGGCAAACGTGGTCGAGGTGCACCAGGTAAGACATCTTTCCTTGCTGCTGTTTCTCGTAACATAAAAGGTCATCCCATCCATATGAGAATGAGCAAAATTGAAGCCTGCAACTCATCTGAGGTTATGTCCTGGTCCCAGCGACATATCCATCCTGATGCCGTTGTGATTTCTGATGCATACAATCCTTTTAATTGCCTGTCTGACATGGTTGCATTTCATGTAAAAATCAGAGCTTCAGGAATATATAATGATCCTAAAAACAAAATTTTCCACTGGGTCAATACGATGATTGGTAACGTCAAGAAAGCAATTCATGGGACGTATCATTCTGTTAGTTCGAAACATCTACCTCGTTACTTGGCTGAGTTCTGTTTTCGATTCAATAACCGTTTTCAAGTGGGAGCTATGATCGGCTCTTTGATCAAACATGCTGCCAACACAAAACCTAGACCTCAGCGTATTTTGACGTTTGCTGAGGTTTAGGGGTAATCAGATTCCCTTATTACTCAACTTTCGGCCTTGCAAAAAAACCGTTAAAAGATCAAATGTTGTTTTTGCAATGATTGAGGAAATCATCAGTACGGCAATTGAGTGTATTTAATCAAACCGGTAATTGTTGAAATATCTTTATATAACGTCATTAGGTTAAACCAATCAAGCAAGTTACGAAAAAAAACCAAAAATATTACATCATACAAAATACTAGAAAGTATATTTCGTTGCCAAATGTGGAACCAACGGTGCAACTTCCCTTGTTGCACACTCAACGCAGTTCGCACACAAAGTATCAGCTACGCTTGACGCTAAATGCCGTTTCCGCATTCCAACTGCAATATTTGAATTCCAGGCGTCCAGGACAGAAACGTCATTCAAATCCTCAACAGCCAAATAGTTCTGGTAGTCAACACAACACATCGTGTAATATCCCTCACAAGTAACATGAAAACGATTAAAAAGAAGACTGCATGGCAAATTCGCACCTGCAGGATTTCCTCGATGACTCATATACCCGCCCTGATTGCCTTCTTGAAAGAAAAGCAACTCATCGCATTTCGGTCCGAGAATTTCTCTCGCCAGTTCAACTTCTTCAGCATTTTTGTCAGTTATTACATACGTCACATATATCGCTAGTGTGACACCTTCTCTGTCTCTGTATTCCTTAATATTTGCCAGATTTTTAATGACTTTGTCAAAATCATCTCTATTATGCACTGATTTATAAATTGCTCGTGATGCTGCATTGATGGAAAGTTTTATCGAATCAAGCCCTGAGGCAATCAAAACTTTCATCCTTTCCAAGTTCGCAAGCGCACCATTCGAAGTCAAATAAATATATTGATACCCAACTTTTTTCGCTTCTCTCAGCGCCCATTCTAAATCTTTATACAGGAATGGTTCACCGGTAGAATAAAATCCCACTTCACGCGTCCCAAGTTCATAAGCCTGCGCCAATACTGAAAGCAACAATTGTCTCCCTATCGCCCCTTTCTTCCTTGTCATTTTAGAGTTAGCACAAAATATGCAGGCATGATTACATGCATTCGTTACTTCGACCAACATGGATTTAGGGAAAGGTGGGAAGGGAACGAACACATCTTCAACAGGATGATACGTTGAATAGCTTCGTTCTTTCATCGAATCGACACTGCGCAGTTTATTCATTATCAACTATCCTCTTAATGTTCCTCAAAAGGCCTCCACATATACACCCTCTAAAGGTAAATTTAGGCCGGCAGTTTAGGATATATATCATAGGTAAATATTTAATTCCATTTTTCATTCAAGATGACGCTATGTTATACTTTGGTCATAGAGGTGAGCCATGGCCAGAACAATAACTGCCAGTGTAGTGTGAGTCCAACGAGCAAAAGAGCTACGATATAAAGCAACAAAGGTTGCGGGTTTCCGCAAGGCTCTTGGCATAATTATTAGCTCTGAGCTTAACATCACCGTCGATAAGATCGCCGCAATTTTGGGTACAAGCAGATGGAAAATCGTTCGCAACCGAAACGATATTCGCATCCAAGATGTCACTCAAAAAAAGCCTTGGGGTGGCATTCGACGTTGTTCGATGACTTTTGATGAAGAACGCGAGTTTCTTACTCAATGGGAAGAAAAAGCAGCCTCGAGTGGAATTCACACAATCCCTCCAATCTATGCTGCATTTATCAAACGTATTGGTCATAATATTCCTCTATCAACAACCTAACCGACTACTGGCTCGGCATGGATGGCGAAAGGTGCAACCGGATACCAAGCATCCAAAGAGTGATCCTGTTGCACAAGAAGACTTTAAAAACTGGCCGAAGCCGTGGCTGCCACCTGTCTGAAAAATGACAAAAACTTAAACTTCAACTTATGTTTCAAGATGAGGCTCGCTCCGGAAGAGTAAGCGCCCCAAGGTCATGCTGGGCATCTGCGCCCCTTCGCCCTCTGATATACTTCTACTTTGGCGAGCATGCAGCAAGCGGCAACAGCCCGTCTTTTTGTTGTTTTCGATAGGCGGCATCAATTGAGGCCTGCCTTTTCCTGTGTCTAACTTCGAGCTGTCTCAACACTTCATCCTCAGTGATATCCTTTCTCGGAAGAACCGATTTCAGCAGAGTTGCAACATCGGGACAGCTCAACTGGGGAACATCGGACTGGTGTTGTAACCTCTGCTCCAACATGAACAGCATAGCGAGCAGCACCATTGACATATGATGGTGCCACGCGAACCAGCCTAGTGCCTGGTAGTCTCCCATTCCGCATTGATTCTTGGCATCCTGGAAGGGACGTTCCACCCAGTATCTTTGAGCCTGCATGAATGCGAGTCTCTCTGTCGGAGTATCAAGGAGGGCATTGCTCAAACTGTATTTTATTTCCTCTGGAGAGTCTATTTCACGTCGTACCACCAAACGCCATCTTCTCGCTTCAGGTTCCTTGCCGTCCCAAAGCCAAATAATTCTGTGCAAAATATCGACAAAGATCTTTCCCTTTGAGCCGTCCAGAATGGCGATGCGCTGCCAGGCGCCAGGGGCCTGCTTCCGGACCCATCTATCAACCCGCATTGATCGTGTCTGTGCCTGAAGCTTTTTGGTTTGTTTCCCTTTCTCGGAAGTTGGTGGAGATGCTATCGGCTTGGGATCTTCGTAATAGAGCTGGTGATCCTTATGGATATCGCCCATAAATTCTTCACCATTATCGGCGAGTTGACGAAGAAAGGCGGGGTTGTCGCCATAAAAACCGTCGAAACCTACCCATTTGAACCGGACTCCATCTTTCCTTGCAAGAAAGACCATCTCAAGCGCTTGTTCATGCTTGGTCTTGAAAACTATCTGGTCTGCAGGAATTTTAGCTTTCTCGCAGCGCTTCCTGTCTTTGATCCATTCCTCCGGCAAATAGAGTCGGAAATCTATCGGTAGAGAAAAGTTCCCTCGGGCGAGTGTAGCGAAAACAGCGACCTGGCAATTATCGACCTTTCCGAGCTGTCCGCACCACTGCTGAGCAACACCTACCGATTCCTTGCCTTTCTTTGGAAGACCGGTCTCGTCGATAATCAGTGCGCTGTCGTTATACCCGCCAAGCAGCCTGTCACCATCTCTCGCGATCTGGTTATTCAAAGGCCGCCAGTCCCACTGAGAATCTGAAAGGAAATATTGCAGAGGATCATACACGGTCTCGGCAACTCTCTCTTCCATTCGTTCCATGTTCTTTTTATCCGCCTGGAACAGGCCCTTCAGCATGTGGTGGAGTCTGACATGGGAATCTTCCTTGTGTGAATTTATTTTTTTTGGGCAGCTGTAATGGGTATCTCAGCTGCCCGACTGTAATCAACAACTTGTTTAACTATACAATATTATAAAGAATATTCAACTGTTTCTGCTTCCCAAAGTAGAAATACTTGGCCTTGATTTGAGAACTTCCTCACGAGTATACTGCTGTTAGCCCATGGTACTGGCATCTCGATTACATGACCTCCGAAAAGATGAACACGGAACACATGAGTAAACTTTTTATCTCAAATCAGTGAAGCACGTCGTAATGAATTCTGTGTCTGGCTCTCGACGAAGTTTCATCTCATAAAGTAAAGATCTTGTGGTCTCTATTAACGTAGCTTCAATACTATTACTTCCATATTCTCCGGGACTTAATCCTGCTGAGCAAATAAGGGACAAATTGAGAAGACATTATTTTTGCGAATCGAGTTTTTAATGCGTTCAGTCATGAAACCAAACAAGCTGAACGGGGTTTTTCCGAAATGGCAGCAAATAAAATTGCTATGTCCAGCCCTAGTACACAGTAAAATTTAATACTTCGGATATAACCGTTTCAGTTTGGTACGAGCATCAACTGTTTCAAAATGCCAGTCAACCTTTGTTTGCCTATTGTTTCGATCATTAT
>JAHJLI010000025.1 GCA_018821785.1 Pseudomonadota bacterium | reverse complement strand
GGCATGGGCCGTTGCCAGGGTGGCTTTTGTACCTCGCGGGTCATGGATATTCTAGCCAGGGAACAGGGACTCCCTCTGCACCTCATCTCCAAACGCGGCAAAGGATCGGAAATGTTCTATCCCCGCCCGGAGGATGAAGAGGATGGCCACGGCAAAAAGGGGGAGGCGAAATGACCGTTCTACAAGCGCATTACGACGTGGTGATTGTCGGCGGTGGACCAGCCGGTCTGGCGGCAGCCGTTGGGGCTCGGGACTCAGGCTGCGGCCGGATACTCATCGTCGACCGGGAAAAGGAGATGGGTGGCATCCTCAACCAATGCATCCACTCCGGGTTTGGCCTGCACAACTTCAAGGAAGAATTGACCGGACCTGAATATGCCGATCGGTTTATACGTCGCGTGCGCTCTGAACCGGGAATCGACATTCTCTCCGAATCCTTCATTCTCGACATTTCCCCTGATCTTCGGGTGACCTTGATGGGCAGCAGCATCGGCTTAGTCGAAATTAGGGCCGGTGCCGTCGTGCTGGCCATGGGAGCCCGGGAGCGCGCCCGAGGTGCCATCCGCACGCCTGGTTATCGACCGGCGGGGGTCATGACCGCCGGTCTGGCCCAGAGGATGGTCAATATGGAGGGGTTATTGCCGGGCAAAAGGATCGCCATCCTGGGCTCAGGCGATATCGGCCTGATCATGGCCCGTCGCCTCACCCTGGAAGGCTGTGAGGTCACCGGCGTCTATGAGATCATGCCTTACTGCAACGGCCTGACGCGTAACGTTGTGCAATGCCTGAAGGACTTTGACATCCCGCTGCATCTTTCAACGACCATGGCCTTTATTCACGGCCGCGATCGCGTCCAAAAGGTTACTCTCGCGCCGGTTGCTGACGATTGTCAGCCTCAGCTGGCCAAGGCCTGGGATGTCGACTGCGATACCATCCTCATGTCAATAGGACTGATCCCCGAAAACGAGCTTTCGCGCCAATTGCGCCTGCAGATGGATCCCATCACTGGCGGCCCAAGGGTATCAAGCACCCTTGAAACTTCTTTGCCGGGCGTCTTCGCCTGCGGCAATGTTCTGCATATTCACGACCTGGTGGATTATGTTACCGAGGAATCAATGCGGGCAGGAGCCTTTGCGGGGGAATTGGCCCAGGGCCGGCGCAGACCTCAGGATAACATCGAACTCCAGGCAGGAGACAATGTCCGCTACTGTGTACCGCACACGCTGTCTCCCGATCGCGAAATTTCGGTGTATCTGCGCTGCATCCGTCCCCAGCGGGATTGCATCCTTCGTCTCGGCAATTTCCTCGAAAAACCGTTGAGACTGGTCATACCTTCGGAAATGATCCACCTGACAATCAAGCCGGAAATCCTTCAGCGCTTTTATGGCACCACTTTGCGGATCGACATTGTCCCACGGGAGGATGCATAATGAAGAGTCAAATTGAATTGGTATGCATTTGCTGTCCGATGGGGTGTCAGATGCAGCTTCATGTTGAGGGCCGGGCGATCAGCGAGATAGAGGGAAACACGTGCAAGATTGGATTGAACTACGCCAGGCAGGAATGCATCGATCCACGCCGCATGCTTTCGACCACAGTTGCCTGCAAAAATGGCCTTTGGCCTCGACTTCCGGTCAAAACCGCCGAAGCGATTCCCAAAGCAATGATGGGCGAAATCGCCCGCAGTCTGCACTTTCTGGCAGTCACAGCTCCAGTTGAAATCGGTGCGGTCATTGTCGAAAACATCTGCGGCACCAGCATCAATGTGGTCGCCACCCGTTCCATGCCCAAAGTCAAACTTGAGGCGGATAACAATTAGATGGTTTTAAAAAATCCTGAAAAATGGGTCTAAGGCTGGCGATCTGACTGGTACGGGTGGATTCGGCGGCTCAGTACCTGCTTGCACGAAAACTGAGAAACTTTTGCATGTATCTGCAGAAACCTTCCAAGGGAGAAAAGGCCGCCTACCTCCCATTGACGTACTCAGGAAGTCTAAAATAGCAGTTTTCCTTAACTGGTAAACCTTGCCACCGCCGTCTTAAAGCTTATTTTTGAACCTTTTTATACCAGAAAGAAGATGGGAAGAAGTGGCACCGGGCTAGGACTCTACATCGTATGGAATACTGTGCAAGATCATCATGGCGGTATATGGGTTGATTCCGGTGATAGCGGTACCACCATTGAACTCTATTTCCCCGCAACCAGAGAAAAACTGGCTGCCAAATCGGAAAGTATCCAGATAGAGACACTAAAGGGTAACGATGAAAAAATTCTGGTTGTAGATGACGAGCAGTTGCAGAGAGATATCGCCGGTCAAATCCTTAAGTCTCTTGGATATAGCGTTGACGCCGTTAAGTCAGGAGAAGAGGCAATCGAACACCTTAATGAAACTCCAGTTGACTTAGTGCTTCTAGATATGCTGATGGCCCCAGGTATCAATGGCCGGCAAACCTATGAGGAGATTATTAAAAAACACCCAAATCAAAAGGTCATTATTGTCAGCGGATTTTCTGAAGATGATGATGTAAAGGCAGCCATTCAACTCGGAGCTAATGGTTTTATCAAAAAGCCATATACAATGAGTACGATTGGCAGAGCAGTTAAGTACGAAATTAACAGCTAATCAAATTAGCCATAAACAAAACAGCTTGAGATGATAGAGGCAACTGTTGATATCACAAATCTTTCCACCTGATCTTTTCCGTTACTCTTAAAAATGCAGGTGAACTCGACTGTTAATATTGCCATATAGCGGTTCGAATTTGCTACTAATTCCCATTCAGTAGCTTCCCGCTGCCCCCCCTCACCTTCGAAAATCATCATTTTTGGGTCTATTGAGATTTCAACAAAGCAATATATACTCAGAAAGAAGGCTAAATTGCTTATTTCAAAACATATTTAACCTTGCCAAAAAAATATCTTTACCGGTAGCCACTGCTGATTGCATGATAAATATAAGAGAACGCCATGTGTAAGAGTTGGCTTCTCGATGTAAAAAAACAAAATGATTCCTATAACTCCCCTGAATTGCTATATAATAAATGGGCGGAAGTGGTTCCATAAAAAAATTGACAAACTTAACTAGACGACCGGTCTATTATGTGTTACAGTTTGATTCATGAAGAAAGATATCAAAGAAACGCGTCAGCACATTTTAGATACAGGCTATAAGCTCATTGTCAGTAAAGGTTTCTCAAGCGTTGGATTGACGGAAATTCTCCAATCTGCTGGAGTACCTAAGGGCTCTTTTTATTACTATTTTAAGTCTAAGGAACAGTTTGGTGAAGAAATAATAAAGAGTTATTTCAGCGAATATCTTGTTGCTCTGGAGAATATTTTTCAACCACGAGGGAGTTCTGCCTACAGCCGCTTGATGGAATATTGGCAACGCTGGATTGAAACGCAATCCGATTCGTGTGTTGACCAGAAGTGTTTGGTCGTCAAATTGAGTGCTGAGGTGGCGGATCTTTCTGAACCGATGCGTCTCGCCTTGCTAAACGGATCTTCTCTGGTTGTTAAACGAATAGCACAGTGCATTGAAGAAGGCATTGATGATGGCTCAATAATAAGGGCTGATGCATCCATGACTGCCGATTTGCTCTATAACATGTGGCTAGGGGCAACGCTGATGGACAAATTGCAGCGTAACGCCGATGGACTGCAACGGGCTATGCGAATTACTATTTCAATTTTGACGAGTAATACAGTGGCATAACAGATAGGCCTTGGCTTTTCAGGAAAATTGTTTTTGTGAACCTTACCAGACGACTGGTCTACTACCAAAAAAGAGGCCACTGAGTGAAACCAATTGATGAGACCGATTACCTCATTTTAGAATAAATAATTTCAAAAAGGTGAAAATACTATGGGACAAAATAAAAACATAAATCGTCGTATTGTGCTTGCTTCCCGCCCGAAAGGTGCCCCGGTTCAAGACAATTTTCGGTTAGAAGAACTTGCCGCACCAGTGCCGGGAGAAGGAGAGGTATTGTTGCGGAGTATCTACCTGTCACTTGACCCTTATATGCGTGGCCGGATGAGCGATGCGCCATCTTACGCCCCTCCTGTCGATATCGATACTGTAATGGTGGGTGCTACTGTTTGTCAAATTGAAGATTCCCGTAACCCTGATTTCGTAAGAGGCGAATGGGTTTTGGCCTACAGCGGTTGGCAGCACTATGCAGTGTCGGATGGTTCTGGTCTCACCAAGTTGGGTAAAAATCCCCAAAAGCCATCATTTGCTCTGGGCATTTTGGGAATGCCAGGGTTTACAGCTTATATGGGGTTGTTAGACATTGGTAAACCAAAGTCAGGTGACACACTGGTGGTAGCTGCTGCGACTGGTCCGGTTGGGGCGACCGTAGGACAGATAGGCAAATTAAAAGGTTGTCGTGTGGTTGGCGTTGCCGGTGGGCCTGAAAAATGCCGCTATGCCAAAGAAACGCTTGGTTTTGACGACTGTCTTGATCACAAAGACCCTGATTTTGCAGATCGCTTGAAACAGGCATGCCCGGATGGCATTGACATCTACTATGAGAATGTTGGCGGAGAGGTATTTGATGGTGTTTTACCATTACTGAATGTTGGCGCCAGGATTCCGGTGTGCGGCCTTGTTTCAAGGTATAATGCGACCAAACTCCCGGATGGGCCTGATCGTTTATCGCTTCTTATGGGGACAATTTTAGTCAAACGCATCAAAGTGCAGGGTTTTATCATCTTTGACGATTATGGACATCGCTACGATGAATTTTCCAAAAACATGACAGAAATGCTGGGAGCCGGGAAAATACATTACAAGGAACAGATTGTTGAAGGCTTAGAGAGTGCACCGCAAGCATTTATGGGCCTGCTGGAAGGGAAAAATTTTGGCAAACTTGTGATCAAAGTTAATAACGAGCTGTAATACAATATAATTATAGGGTGAACTTATGAAAATCTTAATGATTCTTACATCACATGATAAACTTGGCGATACAGGTTTAAAGACCGGTTTTTGGTTGGAAGAATTTGCATCCCCATACTTCGTCTTTAAAGACCAGTCTTTTGAAGTTACCTTGGCATCCCCGCAAGGAGGACAGCCCCCACTCGATCCCAAAAGTGATGAGCCTGATTTCCAGACAGCGGCTACCGCTCGTTTTCGAAAAGATGAACAAGCGCAACAGGCACTTGCCAACACTCTGCGTTTAGATTCGATCAACCCCGAAGACTATGATGCCGTTTTTTACCCTGGCGGGCACGGGCCACTCTGGGATCTGGCTGAAGATAAACACTCTATATCCTTAATTGAGGCTTTTTATCAGAAAGGTAAACCGCTGGGACTTGTCTGCCATGCCCCTGGAGTTCTACGCCATGCAAAAAATGCAAAAAAGGAACCTTTGGTTAAAGGAAAAAAGGTAACGGGTTTTAGCAACACTGAAGAAGCAGCTGTTCAACTGACAGAGGTTGTTCCTTTTTTAGTAGAAGATATGCTCAAACAAAATGAGGGGGTATATTGCAAAGGCGAAGATTGGGGAAGTTATGTTGCGATAGACGAAAACCTGGTGACTGGTCAGAACCCAGCATCTTCAGAAGCTGCGGCCTTAAGCATTGTCGATATCCTTCTACGTTAACAAAACATTACATTGGAAGTAGGGGCCAGTACACCCGAAATGTAACCGTTTACCGGGGAACACAACTGAGGACGTTAGGGTTACTATAACGTCCTCAGGTCGTATTGTTTAAATTTTATTTTGTAACATTAACAGAACATTGGAGATTATTATTATGCTTGATTTTAACTTTTCAAACCCCACTCAAATTTTTTTTGGTAAAGGAAAAATTGCAGAAATTGAAGGAAAAATTCCTGCTGGGAGTCGAGTACTCATAACGTATGGAGGTGGAAGTGTTAAGAAGAATGGTACGTTGGACGAGGTACTTGCCGCCCTTAGTGGTCACACAGTATTCGAATTCAGTGGCATAGAACCCAACCCCACCTACGAAACACTGATGAAAGCAGTGGATATGATACATACAAATTCCATTGATTTTCTTCTGGCAGTTGGTGGCGGTTCTGTCATCGATGGAACAAAGTTTATTGCAGCAGCAGCTGTATTTGAAGGTGATCCATGGGAAATTCTTGAAAAACACGGAGCTGGAGTCCAGAAGGCGTTACCTTTTGGTTCAGTCTTGACACTGCCGGCTACCGGATCGGAAATGAATAGCGGTGCAGTCGTGACACGCAAATCATTACAGGCAAAACTCGCCTTTATGAGTCCATCGGTATTTCCACGCTTTTCTGTGCTGGATCCTGAAAAAACTTATACGCTCCCTTCTCGACAAATCAGCAATGGCGTGGTGGATGCTTTTGTTCACATTGTCGAGCAATATCTCACGTATCCAGTGAACGGAAAAGTCCAGGATCGATTTGCTGAAGGACTGCTGCTGACGTTGATTGAAGAAGGGCCAAAAGCACTCAAAAATCCAAAAGACTACGAAGTGCGATCCAATTTGATGTGGGTTGCAACTCTGGCTTTAAATGGATTAATCGGCGCTGGAGTACCACAAGACTGGGCCACACATATGATTGGCCATGAATTAACCGCCGCGCACGGACTTGACCACGCCCAGACCCTTGCAGTAATCCTACCTAATCTATTGTCCGTATGTAAACAGAACAAACGAGAAAAATTGCTCCAATATGCTGAGCGTGTTTGGGGAATTATGGATGGTGACAGTGAACAACGAATTGATGCGGCCATCCAGCAGACCCGCAACTTCTTCGAGCAAATGCAGGTAAAAACCCGCCTATCTGATTATGGCATTGGCAAGGACAGTATCCCCCATCTCCTCGAACAGTTGCAGGCCCATGGCATGAATTCATTGGGGGAAAAACAAGATGTTACACCGGATTTGAGCAGAAGAATCTTAGAAAGTAGCCTGTAAAGCGGATCTCAATTTTACAGCACCTCAATTGGCGTAATACAAATGAGGTGCCGTAAAACAGGCATGATCGATCAGAAGTATCCGATACAGTTCACCGAGATGGGAAAAATCGTATACGAAAATGACCCCGATATGAAAACTTTGACAACCCAATGAGGTAGGTTGAACGGAGATTTTTTATGTGTCAAATCACAAACCAAATTGAAACATGGATGAAAAACAGCTCTAATAATTCCTTAGAACCTGGCTCAAAAATACCTGCTTTTAATAAACCTTTAGTTGGATTTGCTTCGGGAGAAGATGAACTGTTTTCTTTCTTAAAGGCAGATATAGGCCCTGAATTCTACTGGACACCACAAGAATCATTTTTAACTGCATTTCCTGAAGAAAATGTCCAGGCAAGTGATTTGAGTGTTATTGCATGGGTTTTACCACAAACTAAAGACACTCGATTAGCACACAGAAAGGCAGAAAAATTGCCAAGCCTTGAATGGAGCAAAGCACGGCACTACGGTGAAAAGGTAAATGAAAATTTGAGGCGTTATGTGGTAGACTTTTTCGCAGCAGATGGATATCAAGCTTGTGCTCCTGTTTTACTCCCCCAATGGTCAAGGGCCCATTCCAATAAATATGGATTTGCATCATCTTGGTCTGAACGCCATGCAGCTCATGTCTGTGGACTGGGTACATTTGGTGTATCAGATGGCTTGATTACTCCCGTTGGGAAGGCTATTAGAGTTGGTTCAGTAATTGTGCGTAAGAGGTTTACGCCTACCCCAAGATCATATAAAAATCATAATGAATGGTGCCTGTTCCATTCGACCGGCAAGTGCCTTATATGCATGAAACGATGTCCTGCCGAAGCTATTTCAAAAACAGGGCATGATAAAGTTAAATGCAAGGAGTATGTCCGTAACGTAACTGCAGTTCATGTGGAAAAAGAGCAATTAGGATTCAAGGTAAACAGCTGTGGATTGTGTCAAACCAAGGTTCCTTGCGAAAACCAGAACCCTTGCAGTAGGAAGAACCGCTGATTGCCATTGGCAAGATTTTGCTATTGGGGTCGAACCACGATACGCGACGATAGAAATTTGTATTTATTATGTATAATTTTTAAAAAGTGGTTGTTTTAGCTCTTTAAATGCCCTTTTGGGTGGCAAAAAGATACCTTTAAGGAAAGTGTTTGTAAAAAAACAGAGGGAGCAAGTCAGCTTTTAACTTTTGTTGCAAAATTTAATAACAATATAATGCACCGGATGAACCGGTGATCATCAAGACATGGTGCGATAATACAGTGGGGTGCACCCCAGATTCTTGCAACGCAGCTCTTAACTTCAACGATTACTTGAATACTGTCGTGGCAAAAGGAGCCTAATGTCTTCATAAATAACAGTCCGACTGACAAGTACGACCCTGTATCAGATTACACCGTTGCTGTAAAAGGATAATGAAATGAAGAAAAGCATAATGCTGTTTATGGTATTTTCGTCACTGCTTATATCTATTGGAGGGTGTATGCTCCCGCCACCCTGGCCAGATAGAGACGATCGATACGATTACGACAAAGAGCGAGAAGACCATGACCACGATAGGGACCGAGGAAATCATGGCCACGCTAGGGACCGGAGAGATCGTAATTACGAAAGAGACCATTCTAATGACAAAGACCGAGGAGACCATGATCGAGACGGAGGACGTGATTACATAAGAGGGCGAGGAGACCATGATCACGATAGAGGTCGCGATAACAATTAAGGCATTACCTGAACCAATTAGTAACCGAGAGTTTGACGGAGGCTTGTTGAGCAGGTCAGTTGTAAGCTTGCACGTAACTAGAGAAACTTTTGCATTTAACTACAGAAACTTTTTGACGATTTTCCTTGGGTAATCCAACGCGCTCGACATAATCGCTTCTTATGCGACATTGCACCTTTGCTCGGTGGTTTTCGTTCTTTGCTTTTTTAAGTCAGCACACATGAAACCGGTCGGTGATCACTTGTCCGGGTCTTGCTGTTGGATCCTGCGTTTCCTCGTGCAAAAGCTTCGTGCTCTACTTTTCCTGCATGTTCATTGACATTCAAGGGAAAAATATCGCTGCAAAGGGCTTGGCTCATCAGGATATGATCTAAAAGCAATGGATTCCTGGATTCCGGGATGTTCAAGATTTCGTCTCTGTATTTTGCGGTCCATCGAAGATCAGCATCACAATCGAACAAGGCGTGATTGAAAAATTTTTCGGCCAAAAGGACTTCCCCTTGAAGATTACCGATGAGATCAAAGAAGAGATAGAGATTTTCAAAATAGTCTTGCCCTGGGCCGTCATTGCAATCCCCCATGAGCATGATTCCGGGTTTGGCGAGCTGGCTGAATTTGGCATCAATGTACTGCCGTATGTTTCTGGCCTCGGTCGCAAGCTTCACCCGCGTCTCCAAGGCCATGGCGAGGTAATTTCCATGCAGGTTGTTGAACTCGTCCCAAAGGATTTTCTCCTTATTTATTTTTGATTTCAGGTGAACGCCGATCAGCTCAATCTCCAGGCCATTATCAAACCGATAGATCATCACCTGGGGGTGGCGGTAGTGTGAATGGCGACTAGTGTCCTCACGGCCCCAGTGATGTACCTCCCAGGTCTTTGCATTTACAAAAGACTGCCAGACTTCCGGTGATTGCAGGCGACAGTTTTGAGTAATGGAATTGCGGACGAGAAACCAAATCCACTGAGTACCGGCAATCTGGTATTCGGAGTCGCGGTAACCAAGGATGTCACCGGGCTGTTTCAGCAGGACGGGTAAGTAGTGCCCGCCAAGGACATCCAGGCAGAAGCTGCTGATCGCTTGTTCTCCTTTCGGGCCTTCGACAAGACAAAGGATGTCGGGAGCAATGCTGTCGATAGTAGTTCTCACTCGGTCACGCCTGTCAAGAATTTGGGATGTTGGATGAGGATCGATCAACTTGCCGGAATGTTCAAGATTCCATATCGTGACTTTTAATTGCATTGGTTCCTCCTTAATCTTCTGAATTGATCAGCGCGAACTACTCTTTTACCTTCCTCATATTTGGACCTACCTGCCAGTAATTTTTTCACCTAAGGTTGCATTAAGTCTGGTAGAGAAGGAGATATGTTGACTCGTTCACAACTTAATATAGCTATCTTGATTTATATTAATACATTTGTCCTCTTTTAAGTCCAATGGTGCATTGAACTTGAAAGCGCCTTCTTTCTCGGATGCAAACTACATGACAGGCTGACTTACTGGAACTGCATTATTTTTTATTGTTGAATCAAGATTCTCCATCGGCTAGTGTGGAAGACTTTATATTACAGATCCATATACCTAAGTCGGATTAGCAAACTGTATCTTTCTTACAGAGTTTTCTTTAATATTGCCTGATGGTGCAAATTTTTCAGGACACACAGTAAATAGTTGACCGATGAGGAAAATAATCAGCACAGCAGTAACAATAGCTTTTGCAATATGGTTTACTATCTCTGTTTTTCAACTACCAAGCAAGGGAAAGATCAAAGAGATAAAAGAAACCAAATCGTCTTCCAATCATCCGGTACCTGTCCCTCAACCATTTCAACAATCTGTTCCGCAGCAAGTTAGTGCACCAGTCATTGTAGAAAACCATCCTCAGCCAGAAACGATCGTTCCGCGTAAAGGCTTTTTTCAAAATAGACTCTCAGAAAAAACCACCCTGCACGCGATCGGTGTCTATGAAGGAGAGAATGAATCCGGCAAAGACGATCCTCCATGGTGGTCAAAATGTCCCGATCTTAGAAAAGGGGGGGCTATGGACGCGGAAGCAGCAAGAGAGTGCCAGCAGAAGTATGCCAGTCTTAAGACACCCAAAAATGTTACCGTAGATATCAGCTATAACAAGAGCCCGATTGTTGTAGTACTAATGGCATATAATCCGGTAATCTGGGAAATAAAGAGAGCGGGTCATGGGGTGGATATCGAGGGGATAATATTGGGAGGATACGAACAACAAACCTTAACGGGTGAGCTTGCGGACGGTCGGGTCATTGCATATACATATAAGACCCCAGAATGCGGAGCTTGCACCAGAGGAAATGGATATTTTCACGCATATTCACAAGACACCAGCCTTAGGCATGTTGAGGAAAAACTTTTAAAGATAACTGGAAAACAGCTATCATCGTTCCAAGGAAGTTATAAGGCGAACCATTTCAATATCTCCAACAGCATCGACTGATATCAATTCCCTCGTTTTCACAAGGTCCTATGAGGATACAAGACAAGCAACTAACATTAAAGGTAGTCGAAACTCAACCTCGTGAAATTAAGCCGGAACGTAAAGCCGATCTTGATGCCCAGGCTCAGCTTCTACTCGTAAAGCTCACAAGAGCAATAGAAGAAGGAAATGATATTCAAGATACGGTGGCAAGCATCGAAAAAATCGGCAGAAACGAAATCAAAAAAGCTGGTGCAGTATCTGCCCGCCTGCTCCACCGGCAGATGCACTCTCGAAGCGCCCGCTTATTCGATAACGACTCGACTATATCCGGAGCACTTACCGCCTTCCGTGAAAAAGTGGAATCCCTAGATCCCTCTCATCATATACATCTCTTTGCTCCAAAGAAATTATTCGGTTTTTTTCAATTTAAAAACAACGCCAAAGATTACTTCGCAAAATACCGTTCCTCTCAAAATGAACTGAACATGATTATCTGCACCTTACAGGATGGGAAAGATGAACTGCTCAAAGAAAATGCAACGATTTTTGAGGAAAAACTGGATCTTAGTGAAGTTATTCAATTATTGTACAAAAGCATTTATCTAACGAAACAGTTTACCCAAAAAGTCAGTACCGTACTAAACAAGATCAAGGAGAGTAACCCTGGAGCTGCCCAATCCCTTGACAAAGATTTGGCATCCTGTCTCACACAGCGAGCTCAAGACGTATCCATGCAACTTGCTGTGTCCAAACAAGGCTACCAGGCAATGACAATGACATACAGGAATAACCTTGATCTGATAAAGGCCATTGACAAATCCATAAATACAACGTTATCCGCTTTACAGACAGCCATCGTGGCCGCACAAATTGTTGCAAACGAGAAACTCGTTCTCGATAAGATTAGTCTTCTCAATACCACAACTGATAAAGCAATTGAAAAAACTGCATACCTGTTCACAAGCCGGATTCCGATGTCGAAGCAGGGCAATATAAATAAAAAGATTGAATTGCAAAAAATAAAAGAACACCTTTATGCAATACGGTCCTCCCTGGAAGAGTTGGACAGAGTCAGGGTAAGAACGGCTAGGCAAGATCTTCAACCCGTCAGGGAAATATCATCGGCAACCGGATTCGCCATAAGAGATAAATATAATTGACCATCTTCGATGAAATCACACTACACCGAGGAAATCCTATTTTGATTATTAACAAGGCATTAACTTTTATCCATAGTTACCCGAATACCGTCGGATGCACGCTTGGTCTTTTAGGTCTCGCCCTCCATTCTCGCGGAATTGTCTCCAGCAATTGGCAGCTGATTGTTATAGGACTCTATTTGTTCGGATACCTGGTCACACCCAATCCGCCTGAGATATCGCCCAAAGAGACGAAAACGCTTTCTCCATCGGAACTGATGCTATCTTTAAATGAGCTGGTCAGAAGAGTAAAACTGAGGCTCCCTCAGGATATTATGGATTGCGTGGTAGAAATAAGAAACGAACTGGACAGCATTCTCCAGAGATTCGAAGAAATCAAACAAGATCTTCACTGCACCCATTTGGTCCATCACATCACGTTGGTTTATTTACCCAAGATTCTCGACACCTACTTGAAAATCCCCGCGAAAGATGCCAACATCCACCAAACGAGAAGCGGGCAAACTCCATCCGAAATGGCCATGGACCAGCTTCAACTCCTGCTTTCCGAATTGAGAGAGATTTCGACGACTCTCACTCGAAAAAGCATCCAAGATCTCAAGATTCATCAGAATTTCCTCAAAGCAAAATTTAGAGAAGATACTGATTCGTAGCATTACAAATAAAGCAACAGCTAGATGAGATCTCTTCAAACTCCCCTTACTATTACTTAGGAAACCATGCAACCTGATCAAGTTTGCAACCAACTGAGCAGACAGTGGTACGGGGTGCCGAAGACAAGCAGTATGTGGCAAACGTCCAGACCCTGCTTTGTGCAATATTAAGTATAAACCTCAATTTCCATTTCTTTCCGCCACTCCACAGCTAACTGGAACGCAAGCTTCTCACCATATTTATTGATAGAGAATTTCCTTCTCTTTGTTTTGTTTGGCTCTACAGGGATATAACTATGATAATACCCACCTGACAGGGAGACTCCGTTGACACCCGAAGTATTTGCAACATGCAGTTTTTTTCTGAACCGGCGCCCTTCGGCATAGGGCATATTGTGAAGTTCAAGCTGCCGCTTCTTTTCTTCTTTAGCGAGCTTAAGAGCATTAGAAGCTGTTCCATAGCAGTTATCGCGAAACACTCTATCACATACTACTTCATCGCCAATTTGTATTTTCAGGTGCCAACCATGCCCTGAATCTAGATCATCGACACGATAGATATATTTCCCAGCAATGCTCTGGCATTTCTTTTTTCTTTGTTCAAATGCTTGTTGCGCATTTCGACGATTTTCTAGAGAAGCCTTCTTTCTTGCTCGTGCCGCTGTAAATTCTCACAATCAAATCCAGTAATTATCTCAACAACCAATACCAGCCAATAAACAAACAAGACAGCCGGTTGGATCACTTCAACCGGCTGTTGTTGTGTGTAGACAGCAGTCTACCGCACCGAGTTATCCCTTGG
>JAHJLI010000274.1 GCA_018821785.1 Pseudomonadota bacterium | reverse complement strand
TACTTGAGGCGGCTGCCTGCGGTCTGCCGATCGTCGCCACCGAGGACGGAGGTCCGAGCGACATTATCAGGAATTGCCGGAACGGCTACCTCATTAATCCTCTCGACAAGACGGCCATAGCTGAAGCCCTGCTCAAGACTCTGACGAACAAAGAGGAGTGGCACCGTTTTGCAAAAAACGGTTTGCAAGGCGTGCGCAGGCATTACTCGTGGCAGGCCCATGTGAAAAAATATCTGGCAGTCATCCGGCCGCTGGTAGAAAAGACCGAACCAATAGCCAGAACAAATCCACGCAGACGGCCGGGAGTATTATTCCGTGACCGGGCGATATTTACCAGTCTTGATTTGAACTTGATCGGTGATCGGGAATCGTTGTCATTGTTGCTGAAACTCATGCAGAAACACCATAAGTCGACGATTTTCGGTATTGCCACCGGCTGTCGTCTTGATGACGCGCTGGCCAGACTCAAGCTCTACAACATTCCTCAGCCTGACGTATTGATTTCCGGGCAGGGGACGGAAATCCACTATGCGCCGGATCTCACCAAGTCAGAAGATTGGGAGCGGCACATAAACCACCTCTGGAATCCGCAAGATGTTCGGGCTATCCTTGCGGAAATACCAGGGCTTAAGATGCAGCCGAAGATCAACCAGAGCGCTTTTAAGATCAGCTACTACATCGATCCGATGGTGGCGGATGTGCATGAGATCCGCAAGCTATTGCTGCGCAATGAGCAGGCGGTGAATGCAGTCTTTTCTTTCGGACAGTTCTTCGATGTGCTGCCCGCAAGGGCCTCCAAGGGGCTCGCCCTTCGCTGGTGTGCCGAAAAACTCGGATTCCCGCTGGAGAACACCCTGGTTGCCGGCGTCACCGGTGGCGATGCCGACATGTTACGGGGCAACACACTGGCGACTGTAGTGGAAAACCGCCATCGCACCGAATTATCAGATCTGGCCAACATTGAGGATATTTATTTTTCGAACAAAGAGCATGCCGCGGGCATCTTGGAAGCCCTGGAACATTACAGGTTCTTTGCGGATGAACCGGGAATGGCCGCATCATGAACAGGTTTCTGCTTTGCACTGATCTTGACCGAACCTTGATCCCAAATGGTACCCAGCCTGAATCAGCAGAGGCGAAAAAACGATTCGAACAGCTGGCGAGCCGTGAGGAAGTTTCACTTGCCTATGTGACCGGCAGGCATCGTGCCCTCATCGAACAGGCAATTGCCGACTTTGGTTTGCCGCAACCTGATTTTGCCATCGCCGATGTCGGCACGACGATCTACCAGATCGGCTCGTCCGGATGGCAACGATGGGACCAGTGGGATGCCCGGATCGCTCCGGACTGGCGAGGTATGTCCCGTGAGGAATTATATCGTTTATTAAGCGTTTTCCCGGTGCTCAGACTGCAGGAAAAGGAAAAGCAGAACCTTCACAAGTTGAGCTTCTATGTGCCAATCGAAACGGACACCCAAATATTGATAGGTGAGATGGACATGAGGCTGACACGTGCAGGGGTTAAGGCGAATCTGATCTGGAGTGTTGACGAAACAGCCGGTCTTGGTTTGCTCGACGTCCTGCCGGCAAGCGCCAATAAGCTGCACGCCATCCGCTTTCTTATGCAGAATCTCGGTTTTCAAAACAGCAACACAGTTTTTGCAGGGGACAGCGGCAACGACCTGGATGTGCTGCTGAGCGACATCCCCTCCGTCCTCGTGGCCAATGCCGAGGACGATATTAAAGGCCGTGCTGCGAACGCCAACCCGGCAACACTCTATATCGCCAGGGGCGACTATCTTGGGATGAACGGCAATTACTGTGCCGGCATCCTTGAGGGAGTTGCCCATTATTGGCCGGAAATGAACACAATACTCCATAAAATGAACTTAACATAAGGCTACTGATGTACGAACAAGCTTCCCACGCACTGCTGAACGAAATACTCCATGAGCTGAAACACGAAATCGGTAAGCATCGACTCCGGCACTTCTACACCCGCCTCGGGGCCAACTTCTATGCCATCTATTCTCTGTTCCGATTGCTCTATGGTGACCGCCCCGACTTCAAAAAACAGATGGTATGTCTGGTCGAGACACTGGCGCTTCGTTATATCGAGCGTACCCCTTGTCTGCGGAAATCGGATCTGGCAAGAGAGAGAAACTACAACTGGTTCCTGAGCCAGAAATGGGTCGGCATGGCGCTGTATTGCGACCGCTTTGCCGGAGATTTGAAGGGGTTGAGAGGAAAACTTCCCTATCTGCAGGATCTGGGAATTAATTTACTACACATCATGCCCATGCTCGACTGCCCTCCTGACAACAGCGACGGCGGTTATGCAGTGCGCGACTTTAATAAGATCGATCCCCGCTTCGGAACAACCCGTGATGTTGAAAGCCTCGCATCAACTCTCCAGAAACGCGACATGCTTCTGGTCCTTGATGTCGTTGTCAACCACACCTCGGAGGAGCATGAATGGGTAAAGAAGGCACGCAGCGGCGAAAAAAAATATCAGGATTACTACTACATCTTCGATAATCGCGAAATGCCGGATATCTATGAGGAGACCATGCCGGAGATTTTTCCGGCAACCTCGCCCGGCAACTTCACCTGGGATGAAGCGCTGGGCAAATGGGTGATGACGGTATTCAACAACTACCAGTGGGACTTGAATTATCGCAACCCGTCGGTGCTCATCGAGATGATCGACATCATCCTGTTCTGGGCCAACAAGGGCGCGGACATACTGCGCCTCGATGCAGTAGCCTTCCTTTGGAAAAAGGTGGGCAGTACCTGCCAGAACGAGCGCGAGGCCCATTTCCTGCTGCGGTTGATGAAGGACTGCTGCCAGGTGACCGCGCCGGGCGTGCTGTTCATTGCCGAGGCCATAGTTGCCCCTGCCGAGATTGCCAAATACTTCGGTGAGGATGCCATCTACTCCAAGGAATGCGAGATCGCCTACAACGCCACCTTCATGTCATTGCTCTGGGATGCGGTGGCTACCAAAAATGCTATCCTGCTCAACCGTGGAGTCAAGAGTCTGCCGGAAAAACTGGAACGGGCAACATGGCTCAACTATGTTCGCTGCCACGACGACATTGGCTTGGGTTTCGACGATAACGATGCCAGGTTGTCAGGTTATGACCCATTCAAACACCGACGATTTCTGGTTGACTATTTCACCGGTAAATTCCCCGGTTCGACGGCCAGGGGCGTGCCGTTTGGCGACAACCCCAAGACCGGTGATGCCCGCATCTCCGGCTCTCTCGCTTCGCTCGTCGGCCTTGAGACGGCGCTTGAAAGCCAAAACCAGGAGGCCATCGATGCGGCGATTAAAACCATCATGCTGCTGCACAGCATGATCCTCTCATTCGGCGGCATACCGCTGCTTTACTATGGTGATGCGATCGGCACCCTCAACAGTCTCGAATATCTTGAAGATCCCTCCAAGGCAGCCGATAATAGATGGATTAATCGCTCGAGTTTTGATTGGCAAAAGGCGGAAAAGCGTCATGAGACCGGCACGGTGGAACACCGGATATTTAGCGAGTTGAAAAAGCTGATTGCTTTACGCAAGGAAACGGTAGTGTTTGCAGACTTTGACAACCGCACCTTGGTGTCCGTGGATAACCCAAATTTGCTCGTTTTTTTCAGGGCCGATCCGCAAAACAGTCGCAACCGGGTGCTGGTGGTCGCTAATTTTAATATCGACCCGCAAATGCTTCAGGTCAACGAGCTCAAAGCTTCTGGATTCTTTCTGCAGGACAGGATGAAAGACCTCTGTTCGGGATCCTCCATTCAGGCTGAAAACGATTCAATCGTCATTTTACCACTGACCTGCTATTGGCTGGCCGACTGACAGCTGTTGTCTTTAGGGGCCGTTAAGAAATAACTCAGACTTTTTATCAATTTCTATACGGCCCCTTATGCCGTGGAGGATATTGAATTGTACGATTTAATTTTGAACGACGGCTTACTGGGGATTTTCGTAGAAAATATAGGATGTCGAGTAGTCGCTGAACTCAAAATAGACCTTTTTTTCACCTGGGTCGGCCACGCCGTTTAAGTTGACATCGAGAATACCGTAGCCGAAGCGATAAGGCCGTTCAACCTTGCCGCCGGTGGCGGTAGCGGTGGACAATTTATCTATTTTCACAAACCGTTTCACCAGTTTATCACCGGCATACACTTCGAGAATGCCATCGGTTCCGGTCCAGTTCTGCACAGCTCTGCCAATCTTGTTCTGGGTTTCCTGGGTGCATCCGCCGAGGAACAGGGCGAATGCCGTTAATAGGAGCAGTATTCTCATTTTCTTTCCTTTTTTGGGTTGTACCTTGTTTATATAACACGAAGTTCAAACCAGACTGATTGCAAACTCCGGCGGGTTGTGGATATGTTCCTTGACCACGCACTGATCCATGGCTCGAAGGATCGCCTCATGATACTTAACAGGAAAATCCTTCGGCAAGGTCAGCTGCAGTGTCATCTTGGGATAGCGCTTTTTTTCTTTATCCCAGTCGTAGACCATATTAAGCTTCATCTCATGGGTGTCAATGTTGCGGGTTCGGCAGAATTTGACCGCAAAAAAC
Organism: Pseudomonadota bacterium; assembly: GCA_018821785.1. Classification (GTDB taxonomy): domain Bacteria; phylum Desulfobacterota; class Desulfobulbia; order Desulfobulbales; family Desulfocapsaceae; genus Desulforhopalus_A. The sequence continues at coordinate 36,590 of JAHJLI010000274.1, read as the reverse complement.
CCAGCGCATGTAGCGATAGAAGAGGCAAAAAGCGCAAATGGGGTAGGTGCCGAGCCATCCCCACCGGCCTTTTCCGGCTGATCCGTGGCAATGACAAACTCACCGACTTTGGCCTCCACTCGTAAATTTCCAGGAAAGCTCACTTGAATTTCGGTAGCCATTTTTATTCTCCTATTTTTTAATTTGGGGACCTGACCCCTGTTTCATGCTGTTTCAGGCCAAGGATTGCCCGCGCCTGTTGCACTGTGGCTATGGGCCGCTCCAACTCGCGCGCCAGACGGGCCACCCGGTCGACCAGCTGGGCATTTCTGCGCACAAGTTCACCTTTCCGGTAATAAATATTGTCCTCGATCCCAACCCGAACATGGCCGCCCATGGCGATGGCGTGGGTGGTAAGGGGTAATTGCTGCCTGCCGAGGGCGGCAGCCGTCCAACTCTGACCGACTGCCAAGCGATCGACCAAAAGCACGAGGTTGCCGATTGTTGCCGCCATGCCGCCAGGCACGCCCAGGACGAAATCGACGTGGTGCCTTTGAGGCAGAATACCTCTTGCGGCAAATCTTGCAATATTTTCAAACATTCCTACATCGAAGACCTCGAGCTCAGCCATAATCCCATTGTCCTTGATGGCGCTGGCGATGGCGGTGATGGTTGACTCAGAATTCTCATAGATGTCCGGTCCGAAATTCATAGTACCCATCGACAGGGTAGCCATTTCCGGACGCAGCTGCAGGGGCGCGCAACGCTCGGCAAGCGGGGTGCCCACCGCTCCACCGGTGGAATACTGGAGGATACAGTCGCATCGCCTGCGGATCTTTTCACTGACCTCGGCGAATATTTCCACCTGCTGGCTCGGTTTTCCTGCGGCATCGCGAACATGGAGATGGATGACCGTTGCCCCTGCGGCCACCGCTTCTTCAGCGGCAACGGCAATCTCCTCTGGGCTCAGCGGCAAAAACGGATATGTCTCCCTGGTCTGCTCGGCGCCAACCAGAGCGCAGGTGATGATAAGGGGATCACTTGGCATGGGGTATCCTCTGCTTTTCCTTTGGGGTAACGCAGGTGCCGCTGGCGCGGCACACCAGCACCGGCTCATTCAGCACATCGGCGGCGGTTTCTCCGGCCGCCGGGTTCGGAGAAATGACCCTCCAGGCGGTAAATTCCATACGCCGGGACGTCGCACCCACTCCGATGATCCGGCCCCGTGCCTCGATAAAATCCCCGGCGCGCACAGGAGCCAGAAACTCCACCGCGTCATAGGCACGGAAAAGCCCCTCATCGCCGTCGAAGCGAATCAACAACTCGGTCGCCACATCGCCGAAAAGACCGAGCATCCGTGCCCCGTCGACTAAATCCCCGGCATAGTGGGCATCGTGGGCGCTCATCCGCAGCCTGATCATTACCTCTTCGAACGTATTCATATCCTTCTCCATTTGCGCATTTTTCGTTGTTAATCAACAAAGCCGGTGACGCCTTTTCGACGAAGCAGGGTCGTCACCATATAGGAGGCGACCTGGGACGGTACGGTTCCCGGTCCAAAACCTGCGTCATAACCGAGCTCCACCGCCAGATCGTTGGATATCCTGGGCCCGCCGGCAACAAGCAGGAAACGGTCGCGGATCTTCTCGGCCTCCAGCAGCTCGATCAGTTCAGTGAAATTCGCCAGGTGCACGTCCTTCTGGGTCACCGTCTGGGATACAAGAAGAGCGTCGGCTGATACCTCCACCGCCCTGGCCACCAGTTCCTCGCAACCCACCTGGGCACCCATATTGATCGCCTCTATTTGCGGATAGCGCTCCAGACCGTAGTCCTGGTTGTAGCCCTTCATATTCATGATGGCATCGATACCGACGGTATGGGCATCGCTGCCGATGGAGGCGCCGACAACCACCAGAGGGCGATTGATATGGGTCTTGATCAGTTCATTGATCCGGTAAAAATCGAGCTTTGTCACCCGGGCCTCAGTGGCCTGCACCGTGCTGTAGTCGAGTTCCGGCAGGGCCTTGGCATAGACGACGAAATAGGTGAATCCATCGGCGATTTCCCTCGAAAAAGAGACCGCGATATCGGTAAAATTGAGTTTTGCCACATACAGCTCGGCAGCCTTTTTGGCTCTTGGTCCACCCGCCACCGGTAGGGTAAAGGCCAGCTGCACCATGCCGTCGTTTAAAGTATCTCCGTACGGTTTAATCATCTCTTTAGCCATTGATCACACCCTCCTTCTCAAGCCGGGCAAGGATCGGGTTGGAATAGTTCGGGGCTTTCTTGAAAACCCCGTCCAGCCCTTTGCCACCCTCTTCCCGGCGCTTGATTCCGGCGAACTTTCCTGCGGCAATGGCCTGCATCAAACCTTCTACTCGAACTTCTTCGAGAAAGGCCTCGGTCTCGGCCATGACCTGGCGTGCCCGGCCTGCTACGATGCCATCCTTTTTAAACTCGATTTCACTGCCGAGGTCTCGGGCAGTGTCAAAAACATAATTTATAGCCGAGATCGACTGGTAGCGGTCATGCATCAGCGGGGTATGGATCGCCTCGGTCAACATACCTGCCAGATGAATGCCCTGATTGGTGGCAATCGACGCCAGATTGAACATGGTATCCTGGCAGTGCGAAAAAAAGATATCTGTACTTTTATACTTGGTCGGCGGCATGTACTTCAGCGGCGCCTCGGGAAACAACTGTCGGGTTAGCTGGGCATGGGCCAATTCATAGAGGAAACCGTTTTTCATGGTTGGGTCTATTTCAAATGCGTGGCCGAGCCCGAGAAGGTCGTCAGTCAGCAGGGAGAAACGGCCGAGCGCCTCGTTGATCAGCTGCGAAGCGGTTACCGTATGGGCGTTTTCCACCGCATCCGAAGTAGTAAGATAATTATCCTCGCCGGTATTGATGATAATTTTCGCCCGGCCGCAAATGAGCCTGGAGAAGTGTTGATCGACAAAGGTTCGCTTGATATTAATGTCGCGAAAGAGAATGCCGTACATCGAATCATTGAGCAGCATATCCAGGTCTTCAAGGGCGGCGCAGACCGCAATCTCCGCCATGCACAGCCCGGAGGCGTAGTTGACGAGGCGGAGGTAGCGGCCGGTGGCGGCACACTCCTCGTCGAGCGCCGCCCGCATGATGCGAAAATTTTCCTGGGTGGCGAAGGTACCGCCGAAGCCTTCCGTAGTCGCCCCATAGGGGATATAATCAAGGAGCGACTGGGCGGTTGAGCGTATGACCGCGATGATATCCGCCCCGGAACGGGCTACCGCCCGGGCCTGGGTCCGGTCCTCGTAAATATTGCCGGTGGCGACGATCACGTATTTCCACGGCTGCGGGCCAAGCGGATAACGCTTCTGTTTTTCCGCTTTCCGCTGTCGGGTAGCGTCGAGAGCGGCAACGGCCGATAACGCCAGATCCTGCTCTTTTGCAGAGATTTCCTCCGGCGGAAAACGGCCTTGTTCAGCAAATTCGATGTCACCGTTCACCAGCTGCAGAGCGGTTGTCTGGGCATCGCGACCCGACGTGAGCATGGCCAAGGCAAAATACCTGGAGATCCCGGCAGACAACATTTCTTTCGCTTGCAGGAGCTCAACCAAACGGTTCACCAAAGGCGTGCCGTCGCCATCGACGCCATCCACGCCATAGAGCCGCAGCACCGCCCGCTCAACCGACACTGTCGAGTAGTCGGCAATCATCTCCTGCACCTGCTCGGCCACCTGCCGCGCCAGGCTCTTAAGACGGTTTATCTTTTTTTCATCCAACTCAATATGCGCCATTGGCAAACTCCTTCTGAAGCAGAATAACTCTAACTCCTAAATCCTAACTCCTCACGCCGAAACAAATTGATGACCGGAACAGCCACCGGCAGAATCCCCGGATCAAACGGTGCCTCCTCTCTGATAAAAATTGCCTTTAATCGCACCGGCTGAAGAAGTGCGAGGGGCGACCGGAACGGCGCCCTGGCGCAGCCGTCACCGGACTGACACTGGTAATGGGTGAAATTATCAAGGAGCAGAGCAATATTGGCCAAAGGCCCGAGAAAATCAGCCAGGGACCGAGTCAATGCCCCGCCGAGATAGAGCCAGACAGGTTTTTTGCCAAGGGCCTCGCAGGCCATGCGTAATCCTCGATCGCTAAACGGCATCTCCGTACTGTGGTAGTGCACTTGACCATCCGGACTAAGCAACAAAGACTTGGTGGTGGAAGATTTAAGCCTCCGCACCAGGTCGCAAACTTCTGCCGGCCCCGGCGGCAACTGCAGGGCGTAGAGCATGGCTGCTGCCCGCTGCTGCTGTACTTTTGACCCGGAAAAAAGGATGGCAAAATAAAACATATCGCTGATTGCCGGATCGGCGAGAAACTGCCGGTCAATGGAACCATCAAGGAGAAGGATGCCGTCATCGATCACTTTGACTATCACCGCCTTGGCAAGCAAAAGTTCCTGCCGACTGTTCGGCCCTTCCAAGAGGGTGGCAAAGTCGGCAAGGCACTGCCCAAATACGTACTGACCATGAAAATGCGGCTCGCCAAAATTCTGCAGGGTCTGGTATTTGCCGCTATGGTCCTGCAAATGGCGGATATGGGTGAGAAAATAACTGCCGGACCACAGGCGGATAGGGGGCTTGGCACTGCCGTCAAAGTTGTCGATCGACTCTCCATTGATGCCGATGCCGGTGACGCACAGCACAGGTGGGTAAATCTGTCGACAGAGATCATCATAAATAAAGTTGAAGGCTGTGGTCTTGCCGGCATTTTTATCCGAACCTATAAAACAGTAGGTCTCCATCCCCCCCCCCCCGCCCCTACTCCCTCTGCCGCCGCACCAGCCCTTCCGGTTCGAGGTAGAGTTTTTCCCCGGACAGCAATTTTGCGACCCCGTCCAGTGGTTTATAGTTTTTATCCTCATCCTTACAGATATTGCACCGGCCGCAGTTGGAAAAAACATTTTCCGGCTGCGTGTAGGTGGTGATCACCCCCTCATAGTTGCGGAGAGCAAAGCGCCGGTCTGACTGGGACAGGAGATAGCTTGGCATAACCGGGATCTTGCCGCCGCCGCCAGGCGCGTCAACGACAAAGGTCGGCACCGCCATGCCTGTGGTATGGCCACGCAGGTTCTCGATTATCTCCATGCCCTTGGTGATCGAGGTGCGAAAATGGGCGATGCCCGCAGACAGGTCGCACTGGTAGATGTAATACGGCTTCACCCGGATCTTCAGCAACTCGTGCATGAGTTTTTTCATGATATTCGGGCAGTCGTTGATATCGCGCAGCAGCACGGTCTGATTGCCAAGTTGGATCCCGGCATCGGCCAGTTTCTCACAGGCCTCTTTGGCCTCGGCGGTTATCTCGTTTGGATGGTTGAAATGGGTATTGACATAGAGCGGATGGTATTTTCTCAGCATCGCGGTCAAGTCAGGCGTTATACGCTGCGGCAACACCACCGGCATGCGGGTGCCTATGCGGATAATCTCGACATGGTCAATCTCCCGGAGGCTTTTGAGGATATATTCCAGATGCGTCTCGGTCATCGACAGCGGATCGCCGCCGGACAGCAGCACGTCGCGGACCTCGCGGTGGTCGCGGATATAGCCAATGCCACGATCAATCTGCTCCCTGGACAGGTGTGTGTCATGGTCACCCACAGCCCGGCGCCGCGTGCAGTGGCGACAGTACATGGAACAGATATGCGTTACCAGAAAGAGCACCCGGTCGGGATAGCGGTGGGTCAGCCCCGGCACCGGCGAGTCGACATCTTCATGCAGGGGATCGTGCTGATCGTCGGCATCGACATCCAACTCACTCATGGTCGGCACCGCCTGCAGGCGGATTACCCCCCGGGAATAATCCTTTTCCATGAGTGAAGCGTAGTAAGGGGTGATGGCCATCTTGAATCTGCTGAGGCACTGCTCCAGGGCCACCTCCTCGACAATGTCAATAGGGATGATTTTCTTCAGGGTGGGGATATCCCTGATGGCATTGCGCAGCTGCCAATGCCAGTCGTTCCAATCTTCCTGCGATACATCCTTAAAGAGCTCCATTTCCCGGTAGTCTATTGATCGATAGCCTTTCATCTTGTCCTTGTCCTTATCGATGTTTCAAGTCCCTTGCTTGCATCACACATAGTGTTGCTCATACATCGCTCTGATTGGTGCCGAGGTGCGCAGGATGTCGAGAGCCAGTTCGGCATGTCCGCGGGCATAGCCGTTGCCGATGAGCATATCGATATCCTTTCCGATCCCCTCGGCGCCAAGGGCTGCCTTGGTAAAAGAGGTAGCCATGCTGAAGAAATAGACCAGCCCTCGGTCCCGACACATCATGATGGTCGAGAGTTCGGTGTCGGGGATATTAACGCAGTTGATAACCACATCGGCAAGAGTACCATTCGTCAAGGCATGGATGGTCTCATAGCATTTGAGGCCGTTTCGTGCATCGAGCTGAATCACCTCATCGCAGAGATCAAGACCGCGCAGGGCTGCCAACCCTTCCGCCGCATACTCGATGCCGATGATCCGGCCACTTGCACCAACCCGCTGCCGGGCCTGCCAGGCGCACAGCACCCCCGATTTGCCCCCGGCGCCGATAATCACCACCGTTTGTCCAGGCTTTACCAGCCGAGCAGTCTGGGCCGGGGCGCCGCAGACATCAAGGACGGCCAGGGCCAGGGTCTCGGGAATGTCCTCCGGCAGTCGGGTATAGAGAGAGCTGGCAAAGAGCACCGCCTGGCCGTGGATTTTCACCTGATCGGTGGCTTTTTTCAGCTGGAGAATTTCATCGATGCGAAGCGGCGTCAGCGACAGAGACACCAGGCTGACGATCTTGTCACCAGGGACAAGCGGCGATTCTCCCTGCAACATAGGTCCGACTTGAGCAACCGTGCCGATGAGCACGCCGCCCGACCCGGTCACCGGATTGTGCATCTTACCGCGGGTTGCGACAATCTCCAGGATCCGCCGGCAGATTTTACCGTCGTCATCGCCCTGTTCGGCGCGGATCTGGGTGAAGCTTGCCGAATCGATATTGAGATACTGCACATCAAGCAGCAGCTCGTTGTCCCAGATCCGGTCAAAATTGTTATCGATTTTCTCGGCAGGCTGCGGCAGAACGCCCAGCGGTTCGATGACCCGGTGGCTGCCGAAGGGGTTGCCGTTATGCTCTAGAGTAAAAGCCATTCCTCACCTCTCGTTGTTCAATTTTCCGCAGATACCAAAGAGAAAAAGCTCCACATATTGATCAGCAATTTCATCTATCGACCGACGACCACCGGGGGAAAACCAATAGGAGATACCGGTGCACATCTGCAGCAGCGCCTTGGTTGCCAGAGACACATCGCCGATGCGCATGACACCCTCTTGTACACCTTCACTCAGGATGTCGCGGAATATCTGTTCATAGGCAACGCGCATTGCCACTATTTTTTTAAAATTTTCCGCCTCGAGACTGCGCAGTTCAGCATCGGCGACATAGGTTTCGTCTCGATCGACGGTATGGTATTCAATATGAACCTTGATCGCCTTGCGAAGCTTTGCCTCCGGTGATGATGCATCCAGCATTTCGCAACGCACCTTCTGCAAAAGACTGGTCATGGTATATTCCATGATCGCATAAAGGATGCCCTGTTTGGAAGGAAAATGATGATAGATGCTGGCGCCCTGCACCCCGACCCGATCGGCCAGCTGCCGCTGGGTTGAACCGTTGTAGCCTTTTTCCCGAAAAAGCCGGGCCGCCTCCTTGAAGATGAGAGCCTTTGTCGTTGTTGTCATGATGATGCTCGTGGTTTGATACTATCAAATTCTAACGCTTGTTAGATTTATCGTAGCATATTGGAAACCATTTTCACAGCACAATTTTTCGAACGAGAAATTGTATACAATTCCACCGAACAATATGCTACACTTATAGAAATCATTCATTTTCAATTTCATTCCAGGGGGAGCGGCAGATGCATACCATGAAGGCTTTGGTCAAGGCAAAAAGGGAAGAGGGGTTGTGGCTTGAGGAAGTACCTGTCCCAGTACCCGACAAAAACGAGGTGGTGATAAAAATTCTCCGCACCGCCATCTGCGGCACCGATGTCCATATCTTCAACTGGGACACTTGGGCGCAGCAGACTATCCCGGTACCGATGCCGATCGGCCATGAGTTCGTCGGGGTCATAGATTGCGTGGGCGACAATGTCCACGATTTCAAACCAGGCGATCTGGTCTCGGGCGAAGGCCATCTGGTCTGCGGCCACTGCCGCAACTGCCTGGCCGGTCGCCGCCACCTGTGCAGGAACACCAGCGGCGTCGGCGTCAACCGCCAGGGTGCCTATGCAGAATACTTAGCCATCCCTGTCAGCAATGTCTGGGTTTGTGACCCGGCCATCCCCCTCGATATCCTGGCCTGCTTCGATCCGCTCGGCAATGCCGTGCATACCGCATTATCCTTTGATATCCTGGGCGAAGATGTCCTTATCACCGGTGCCGGGCCCATCGGCTGCATGGCCGCCGCCATCGCCAAACATGGCGGGGCACGACATGTGGTGGTCACCGATGTCAACCCCTACCGTCTGGATCTTGCGGCAAAAGTAGGCGCCACCCGCCTGGTCGATGTCAGCCGCGAGAAGCTGGCCGATGTGCAGAAAGAACTGGGCATGAAAGAGGGTTTTGACGTGGCTATGGAGATGTCCGGCAACCCTGCCGCCCTGCAGGCAATCCTTGACAACTTGTGCCACGGCGGCAAAATCGCCATGCTCGGCATAATGCCCGGCGCGACTGCCATCGACTGGAACAAGGTGATCTTCAACGGACTGACCATCAAGGGCATCTACGGCCGGGAGATGTACGAAACCTGGTACAAGATGACCTCGATGATCCAGACCGGCCTCGACATCACTCCACTTATCACCCATCGCTTTCACTACACCGATTTTGCCGAGGCTTTTGCGGTCATGCGCTCCGGACAGTCGGGCAAAGTCATTCTCAACTGGGCCGAAAAGGAATAGCATATGACGCAGACACGACTCGACCACGCACTGCAGGCAGAACTGAAGATCCTCCAAGATGAGGGCCGCACCAAACCGCCGGAACGGATCATTACCGCCTACCACCCTCCGGAAAACGGCCTGGGCCCGCGCTATTCCCTGGAGGGCGAGAAGCAGCGTTTTCTCCGCATGAATTCCAACTCGTATCTTTCACTCTCCAACCATCCGCTCCTCATCGCCAAAGCCGACAACGCCACACACGCCTGCGGCGTTGGCCCCGGCGCGGTGCGCTTCATCGACGGCACCTTCAGTTACCATGTCGCCCTGGAACAACGCATTGCCCAATTTGTCGGCAAGGAAGCAGCGAAAATTTTCAATTCCGCCTACACCTCCAACTGCGGCCTGGCCCTGACCATCGGCGGCAAAACGACGCACTGGATCGGCGACCAGCTCAACCACAATTCGATCATCCGGGGAATGCGTATTGCCGGGGTGCCGAGTGGCAACAAGGGCATCTATGCCCACAACGACATGGACGACCTGCAAAAATGCCTGGACGCAGTCGGCGAAGGGATCACACGGGTCGTGGTCATCTTCGACGGCATCTTCAGTATGCGTGGGGACTATGCCCCGATCGACAAGATCATGGAAATTTGTGACCGGTACAGCGAAAAATTTGCAGACGGCGTTATCACCGTCGTCGACGATTCGCACGGCATTGGCGCTTATGGCGCAACCGGCCGGGGTACCCCTGAATTCTGCGGCCGCATCCCGGATATCATAATCGGCACCTTCGGCAAGGCCTTCGGGGTAAACGGTGGTTTTATTGCCGGAAGCGGCACAGTCGTCGAGGCAGTTCGCCAGAGGGCCGACACCTATATCTACACTAATCCGCTGAGTGTCGCAGACTGTGCCGCGGCAACCACCGCTCTTGAGATCTGCGACAGCGCCGAAGGCCTGCAACGCCTCGACAACCTGCAGCAGCGTACCAGCCAATTCCGGGAAGGCCTGGAAGCGCTGGGCTTTGAGACAATCCCCGGTCCCCATCCGGTAGTGCCGCTCCTGGTCCGGAACACGGCAAAAACCCACGCCATGGTCAAACGTCTTTTTACATCCGGTATTCTCGTGGTCGGCCTCACCTTCCCGGTGGTGCCAAAAGGTGATGAAACCATCCGCTTTCAGGTCAACGCTGACCATACAGAGACCGACATCGCTTTGGTTCTGAAGGTTCTGACCAAGGCAAAGTGACAAGGGCAGCCGTACCCCAAGATATCAGTGGAGGAATATCATGACAACGATTCGATCGATTACAAGCACAGCGACCAGCGTCCCAACGCGGGAAGGTGCAGGTGTGCATCTGCGAAGGGGGTTCGGCTTTCATTCTCCCGAAAAAAGCGACCCCTTCCTTCTGTTTGACGACTTTCGCTCGGACATCCCGGCCCATTACCTCCAGGGCTTCCCCTGGCATCCGCATCGTGGCATCGAGACCATTACCTATATGCTCAGAGGCCAGGTTGAGCACGGTGACAGCCTTGGCAATAGTGGTGTCATATCCGGCGGCGACGTACAGTGGATGACTGCAGGCGGCGGTATCGTCCATCAGGAGATGCCGAAGGGCGACGAGAACGGGGCGATGCACGGCTTCCAGCTGTGGCTTAATCTCCCGGCCAGGGAAAAGATGTGCTCTCCCCGCTACCGAGGCATCACCCCAAGTGAAATCCCCGAGGTTCGGAGAGAATCCGGGGCCATCATCAAAATCATCTGCGGCCGAATCGGCGATACCGTCGGCCCGGTCACAGGCATCAGCACCGACCCCGAATACCTCGATATCACCCTGCCGGCTGGTGTCAGCATCACCCACCCGACCCACCCTGGCTATACCGCCATGACCTATGTGATTGGCGGTTCCGGGCGATTTGCCCCGGATGCGAAAACCGAGTGTGACAACACCACCCTGGTCATTTTCTCCGACGGCGATGAAGTAGCTGTCACCGCCGGCAGCCAAGGCCTCCGCTTCCTCTTTATGGCCGGGAAACCTCTGCGCGAACCCATAGCCTGGCAAGGTCCGATCGTCATGAACACTAAAGAAGAACTGGCTCAAGCCTTCGAAGAGTATCGGAATGGCACCTTTCTGAGTCCCCGATAAGCACGTTTTGAAGGGACTTCATTCTTTTTAGGTTTTCTGAAAAAGTATAAACAGAGACAAACCTGGCTCCCCAGCTTATTTCGCAGCCAGGTTTTCAAATAATTTTCCGATCTCCAGGGCCAGCACTTGCCTGAAACCAGCCTTAACACAAGCTTCCCCATCCCAACCAACCGCAAATCAAGCACGCTTGCCAAGCTGCTGCCACGATCGAAAAGTGCAAATATTTTCTTGACATAATTACTCCAATCTGAAAGCACTATATTACAGGAAACCGGCCAGACCCGTAGCTATTGGTTGCAAAACATATTGCCAGCGACTCACCAAAAAAGGGGAAACTATGACTGTTCGTGAGTATGGAATTACCGACTTCCATTACGTTGCCGCAGGTGCCGCGATCCTCGCAAGTGGCGGGGGCGGTAGCTATTGCGATGCCGTCAACGTACTTGAAGAGCTGGCTGCCACCGGATGGAAAGGCTCCATTCCAGTAAGGAATTACGATGGCAAGACAAACTGCTGCGTTTTAGCCTTGATGGGTTCGCCGGATGCCGCCGTCAGCATGACCCTCGCCGACGTCGAAAACTCCATCGCCAATACCGTCGGCACTATTGAACTGGCGACAGGAGCCACCCTGGGTTGCGTCATCCCGGTAGAAATAGGCGCGATCAACTCAATCGTCCCTCTGCTTGCTGCGACCAAATCCGACAACGCCATTCAATGGGTTGTCGATGGTGACGGTGCCGGGAGAGCCGTGCCGGAATTACCGCAAACCACCTATAGCGGCAGCGCATCGCTGGCTGCCGGCCCCTGTTCGCTTGCCAACGATGCTGAACCGACAGAGAAAATGCAGTCAGCCACACTTAACGCAGAAACTGCAGCGCTGATTGAATCACTTGCCGGAGGCATAGTGTCTGCCTTCGGAAGTTTTTCCGGGATTGCGCTTTGGCCATCCAATCCCAGCAACGGCTTTGCCTTGACTGGCAACTACCTTGCCGGAACGCTAAGCCAAACCTGGGCCCTTGGGAAATTTCTGCTGACCTCGGCAACGCCCCCCTCAACGGCATCAGTCGCTCTTCAAATTATGAAACTTACCGGACGCGCGGCGTCTCCTATAGTCACTAATTTTTTCATCACCGCCGTCACTCAATCGACGACCAGCGGATCTCTCGACACCGGCATCATCCGCCTGGACAACTCCCCCGATCAAACCAACAGTACTGAAACACATACCCTCTACATCCTTAACGAAAGTCTAATCTTGTATTCAAGCCTGAGTAGCGTGCCCGATATTATCGCGCCGGATTCAATTTGTTACTACTCCGAAAGCAACGGCCGTGGTTTCTCCAATGCAATCGATGACCTGACGGGGTATTTCAATCCGGGTACGGGCAAGAGTACAGGGCGTCCGGTCAGTGTTATCAAAGTCGATGCGGCACCCGAACTCTGCAGAGCAACCGGAGTTGTCGCATCCTTCGCTGCTCTGTTGCAGAATATCGGCTATGCCGGCGCTCTCCCTTACCCTGATTGAAACCGACCCGTGAGATGACGATGAGCGAAGAAGATTTCAACAAAGATCGCCTGGAGCTTGCCTTGGAAGCGGCCGGACTAGATCTCTGGGAAAACGATCTGGTTTCCGGCGAAGTAACCCGTAAGGCCGTCAAAACTTTTGCTGAGCTTGGTTATAGCGACGAGGAAACCTTTAAATACATTAACGACATGTTCGCCATCGTTCATCCCGACGATGTTCCGGCAACCAGGGCGGCTATCAACGACCATCTGACGGGAGCAACGGCACAATACCGAAGCGAATTCAGGTTACTCGCCAAAAACGGTTCATGGCTCTGGTACGCCAATTATGGCAAGATCATGAAGAGCAGCGGCGCTAATCATGGCAAGCGATTTATTGGTGTGACCTTCAATATCAACGACAGAAAATGCCAAGAAAACGAACTCAGGCTCATCAATATTCAACTCGCTGAACAGAACGAACTGCTCGAAAGTATGAACATTACCCTGCAATCGCTTTCGACCACAGACCCACTCACTCAACTGCCGAATCGACGGCTTCTTCTGGAGCGACTGCAGACAGCCTTGATGTCGAGAATGCGAACCGGCCAGGCCGGGGCACTGCTCTTTGTTGATTTGGATAACTTCAAAATCCTCAACGATACCCTGGGTCACGACAAGGGTGACTTAATGCTTCAGCAGGTGGCTAAACGTTTGGAGTCCTGCGTTCGCGAAAGCGATACCATCGCCCGCATCGGCGGCGACGAGTTCGTGGTAATGCTGGAACACCTGAGCAAAGCGCCCCTGGAAGCAGCGGCTCAAACAGAAGCCGTCGGCGAAAAAATCCGGGAAACTCTCAACCAACCTTACATGCTGGACTGTTACGAATATCACAGCTCCTCCAGCATCGGAGCCACCCTTTTCAATGAAGACTCGCAAACGGTTGAAGAACTGCTCAAGCAAACCGACATCGCCATGTATCAGGCAAAGAAGGCTGGACGTAACACCGTTCGCTTTTTCGATCCGCAAATGCAGGCGGCCATAAATATACGCTCAACCCTCGAAGCCGAACTACGCAGGGCTGTAGATCGCAACGAATTTCAGTTGTTCTATCAAATCAAGGTCGATGATGTGTTTCAACCGATTGGAGCCGAGGGACTGATCCGCTGGATACACCCTGAACATGGCCTGATGCTTCCTTCTCAGTTTCTCCCGCTGGCTGAAGAAACTGGGTTGATACGCACCATCGGACAATGGGTACTAGAGACGGCTTGTTCCCAACTCAAGGCCTGGCAGGAAAACCCGCTCACCCGCAACCTTATACTCTCGGTGAACATCAGTGCCAACCAATTTCGCCAGGCCGATTTCGTAGGGCAGGTAAAAGCCGTTCTGCAACATCATGCCGTCGAGGCAAGCCTGCTTAAGCTGGAACTGACCGAAGGGATGCTGCTGGATAACGTCAACGACATTGTTGCGGCGATGAACGCCCTCAACGGAATCGGCGTTAAATTTTCCCTGGATGGCTTCGGCACGGGCTACTCATCCCTGCAATACCTCAAACAGCTTCCTCTTGATCAACTTAAGATCGACCGATCGTTTGTCCACAACCTGGTTGACGACAATAGCGACAAGGCAATAGTGTCCACAATAATTGCCATGGCCCAAAGCCTTAATCTGGATGTTATCGCTGAGGGCATAGAAACGGAAGCTCAGAAAAATCTCCTTAAAAATAAAGGCTGCACCAAGTTTCAAGGCTATTTGTTCGGCAAACCGGTGCCGATTGATCAGTTCGAGACCTTGCTGACGCTATTCTAGCTTTACCTGGAAGGCTGTAAAATGGGAACCAGGGGACAGATATGTTTTATAAGTTGACCATTCAAAGCAGATTTGGCTTTACAACCTATATGCCAGAAATTGCAAGGATCATACTTAATGAGTACCCGCGCCACAAAAAAGCATGAAAATCAATCCCCTTTAAATGTGCCCTTTTAACGAAAAAAAACGATCAACAGGTATTTGAGAGTCCAAGAGTTTTACACCTCCGCAAACGATCCATCGCAGAGACATTAATCACTCCTCCAGCTTGTTTATTTCCACATTGATCACTCGAATTCTTTCTTAAAAAAGAAAAACTCATTCTTCAAAATCTCAATTTCTTCCTTTAAATATGCCACTGATTTTTCAAGTTCAGCGATGCGGTCATTATCATGTTCTCCTGCAAACGTATCAGCCTCATGCCGTATAAATATCTGTTCAATATTTTCAGGTTCGCCTGACAGCAGATGGGCAAAACGCTGTTCTTTCTGACCAGGTTGCAGAGGGAGTTTGACAACGAAACCGATCTCCGAGAGATTGTCAAGGTATTGAAAAACTTCCTCAAGATTTTCGAATGAACAAAGCCTCTCTGTCCGGCTACGCAATTCCCCGGCTGTTTGATGACCACGAAGCAATAAAAGGCAAAGGAGCGCTGCTTCTTTCCTGATCAAGTTGTTTTGCTTGATAAAGTCATGCCAGTATTTTGCGACACGACTTGTGTCACTTTGACCGACAAGGCGCTTTTTTTTCAATGACTGTAATGCACCAACCACTGAATCCTCGCCCAAAGAAAGGACTGGCAATCTATTGGTTTTCTGATTGCAGGCGTTGGTGAGGGCGTTCAAAGAAAGGGGATAGTACTCAGGAGTGGCCAACTCTTTTTCCATCAAACTGCCCAGCACCCTCACCTCAATTTTATCGAGAATGATATCCATAGGTATGGCTCCCAAAGTCTTCAACAATGCTAACCCCGATAAACGGGATACGTACCTTAGAAAAGGTTTTTGTACTGTTTAAATAAGAGTATTCCTCCCCACACAAAGGAAATAATGAGAATTACCGTTCCTATTGCCATAAATGAATGGGCCAAAAAATGATCATATTGCAATAATCCCGATTCGGTGAGGAGATATTCCCAGTCATGAAATCCGTAGGGTGATGAATGACCAAAGTTTCCACCAACTAAAGGCATAGTCAGCGACCTGGCGTCATTAACATAGGGTGCTATGTCGAAAAAATTCTCTCCAAACCACCATAAAGTCACTGAAGAACCAAACGTATCTCTGGTTTTCAGAAGCAAAACAGAGAAACAAATCATTGGCATCATCAACTGACTGATGGTTCCCCCGAGAGAGGTTATAAAAGATCCAAAAGGACGAAAAACAATATGTCCGGTCTCATGAAATGGGAGGTTAACGAGATGCAGAAAAGAATTACCCGCACTGTTACTTTCTATTGGAGAGGCAATGAATTTAATACCCAGCAAGATAGTACCGACAAAGATAAAAAGTCTTCCAACAAAGGAAAATATATTGCTTTCTGGTTTTGTGTAAAAAAATAACTCGCCAAATGAAAATTGAGGGTCGGTATCTTCTGGAGAGGAATGAGCCATCTTTGTTTCAGAGGCTTTCGATTTAACTTCCAGTGAAGAGTAGTATTTTGCAAAATAAACACCGCATTTTTCACATTCGGCGTTTTGTACATTCTGTTCGAAATTACACTTTGGACAATGCATGAAATATAAAAGCAAAAAGAACGGGGGCAATCCGCAAAAGAGAACAGCCGGAGGAGCATGAAGTGGTCGAAGCCTCTCCACCGGCCAGAAACCGGCACACTATCCTTTCACTTATGTCTGTTTCTATGCAAACGTATATACCCCCGCATGATCCAACCGTACGAGCCGTCGGGCAGTTGAACATAATACCATTCCCCATCCATGCCGCCTATCTCGACAATATCGTCGCGATACAGGTTGCTGACAACCCTGTATCGCGTGCCCGGTCCCGAACGAACGTTGAGAAAATCGGCCTTGATCCGTACCTCGTCCCCGATTTCAACCCCTGCCTGCTGAGCTGACGGTCTTTCGATAACGACATACTCATCACCTTGCGGCTCATAGTACACATCATCGCAATCATAATAGCGACGTCCATCGATATAAAGGGGTGAACATCTTTCCGGCAGTGCTCGCACCCTTGCTCCGAATGGGGCCTGAACTACCACATATCCTGTGGGCGTGTGTCGATAATAGGTGCCCATATGGAAAAAAAACGCGGCACCGGCAACACTTAAGGCAAAGGCCTCAGCGGGAAGACTTCTGTGCACACTGCCATGGGACCTAGGATGCCAGTCCCTGCCACGATCATTTCGCCAACGAGAGTTATCATGTCGATAGTCGCGATTATCATGTCTATTCGAACCATAGTCCCTGCCGGGCGATGGTCTGTCAGGTTCACGATGTTTTTCTACAAAATCCGGGGATCTGGGAACCGGCACAGGAATCCCCGGTGGCAAAGGCGGCATCGTCACCCTCATGCTCGAGTGGATCCCGGGGGGAGCGGGTATGGTAATTTCCCTGTCATCCGATTTTCCTCGTGCATACGCCGGAACAACGGGTGAAAGAAGAAGACTGCCTGATATTATGAGAATAAGAGCACTTCGGAAAGAACACCAAGAGTTTTGCACGACGGGATCTCCATTTGTATTGTTCGGAAAAAAGCACCAAAGGTTTAACCACTTGTAAAACACCGAGCCGAGGAGGCCGAATTGAACCTCTTTGACATACAATTTTAGCTCTTTTCCACCTTTTTGTCTCCGACAATTTCCTATTCCCCCGGCAAGACACCACCAATGATCCTTGAACAGATGGAATTCGTAGTCGACGTCAGCCGTGCCCGACAATTCGAGCCACCTACCGAGCGCGAACTGAAGCTTCTCAGGGAAGTGGTGGACCCACAGCGACTGATTCTCGGCTGAGAACACCTTCATGCCCGGTCTCACCTTCCCTCCAGGCCAACCTCGCCCAGGCTTGGCAGTTCCAAAGCGTCTGCCGCAACGACGTTGTTTCGGCCGCGCCGTTTGGCTTCGTACATCGCCGCGTCAGCATCTCTCAGCAGACCTTCCAACCGCTCCCCGGGCTGCGGTATGCGGGCGGTGATGCCAACGCTCACAGTGACCACGCCCTCTGCCGAAGTAATGGTATGCTTTACGCCCTGGGCCTGCACAGAGCGGCGGATGGTTTCGGCCATGGCCAGCGCTTCATCACGGCCAAAACCGGGCAGGATGACAACGAATTCCTCACCACCGTAGCGGGCAGCCAGTTCGCCCGAACGTTGGACATTTGTACGCAGTATTGCGCCAATCCGCCGCAGACATTCGTCACCCTCCTGGTGTCCAAAATGATCATTGTAGGCCTTAAACTCGTCCACATCGATCATTAAAATCGCCAGATGGAGACCTCGTCGCATCGCTCGTTGCCACTCGGCTGCAAAAACCTCGTCGAACCTGCGGCGGTTTGCCAGGCCGGTGAGTCCGTCGGTGACGCTCAGGTCGGCAAGTCTGCGATTGGCATCCTCGAGTTCGGTGGTCCGTGCTCGCACCTTGTCCTCAAGGCGGAGATTGGCGGCCACGATTTCATCGCGCAGCCTCGCCTGTTCTGCCAGTTCCCGGCGCAGCCGACGCGAAAACATCAGTCCCGTCCACAGTAGCAACACGAGCGCCGCCGCCCGTACAGCGAGAGAAACGATGCGTGTCCGTTTAAACGCGGTTGCTTTTGCCGCAAGCTCGCCATTCAACGCCCCAATCGCCGTTTCGCTGTTAATTTCATAGATCTTACGGGCAAGAACGTAGGCATCATCGAAGAGCAGTTGCCGCGCCTGCGGCCACTGATCAGCCTCCATCCTTTCGAGCGCCTCGAGTTCTACCCGACGCAGTTCCCGACGTTCGGTACTGAGAGCAGATATATCCTCCGACAGGGCAAGATGCCGAGTCAACTGTTCAACAGTCCTTACTGTCAGCTCCAGTTTGTCGTGAACGGTTTGGAAACTGGCGCTGCGCAGCGTGTTCTGCTCGAGCACCGATACCAAAAGCATGCCGCTCAGTTCCTGGTTGAGCCGCACAATCTTTTCCAGACCAGTGCTGATTGCCAGCTGTCGGGCATGCATTTCATCATTGCGCAGATCCACGTAGGATCCGGCCGCCATGGTCATAACCAGAATGGCAGCCGTGGCAAGCAAGCTTATCGGCAGTCGCATGGCTCCACCCTCAGTCAAGAATCTTGTCCGCCTTCCTTAACAGGTCAGGCTCGAGCGTCACGTCCTGTAGCTTGGCCGCCCGGCGATTGATTACCAGACTGAACTTCTCCATCAGTCCCCAGGGAATGTCGCCGGGAGCTATCCCCTTGAGAATCAGTGCCGCTTTTTTGCCTGCCGAGTAGCCAATCAGGTAATAGTCAGTGCCATAGGCAGCGACCGCTCCCTTGGGCACGCTGTCGACATCGCCGGCAAAGAGGGCTATTTTTGCCTCATTGCAGATTGTGGCGATGAGCTCAAAATTCGCAACCGAGGTGTTGTCTGCGGTAATGGCGATAGCCTGCACTCTACCCACCAGGGAGCGGGCTGCGGCAACCACTTCGTCGGCATTGGTAGCGTGGACCTCGATCAGTTGCAGCCCAAGGGCAATCGCCGCCTGACGCATTTCACTGACATGGGATACGGAATTATCCTCGGCCGGGTTATAAATGGTACCCCAGATTTTTGCCTTCGGCACGAATTTGGCATAAGTCCGCATCTGCAGGTGCACCGGCCACTTGTCGCTGACCCCGGTAATGTTGGTGCCGGTCTTGTTCCCCGGGGCGCTGTTATGTGGCACGATCCCAGCGGCGGCCGGGTCTGTTACCGCTGAAAAAACCACAGGAATGTTGGTCGCCACCTTGATTACCGCCTGGGTGGTGGGTGTCGCAATGCTGTGAATCAGGTCATAGTTGCCAGCAGCAAGTTTCTCGGCGATAGCTGTGGCACGTTCCAACTCGCCTTGGGCATTGTGACGATCATAGACAATGTTCACACCCTCCTTAAACCCGGCACTGGCAAGCCCGGCTTCAAAGCCTTTCTCGGCCGCATCGAGTGCCGCATGGGAGACAATCTTGGCAACGCCGATCTGCCAGACCTTGCCGCTTACATCTGCATCAGCGGCAAAACCAGAAAGGGCGGTGAATGCCACGGCAAACAAAACTGCCAGGCCGAAGGCAGCACCGCGAAAGTTGCATGGTAATTTCCTTGTCTTTCCCATCATAATGGCTCCATGTGATCGACAAATCGTCGTTTCCTTCGGGTTTCCTAAAAAAGCCCTTTTTCAACAAAGAGCCATCCAGTCCGATATTTCAAAGCTACCTTTTCGAGGAAACTTTGGCAATTTCTTTCTGCTGGAACCCATTTTCTTCGCAGAAACCCGCCACAAACGCATTCCCAAGAGAAACTACTTAAGATCCAGGAAATCTGGATACCGTAGTAGTGCACCCCGCCGAACCGCCTGTAGCGATGACTGTCCTGGTCTCTGCCGCCTGGAGATTGCCCCCGATGAGCAAGAGCAGCGCCATTGTCAGCAAACCGATTCGTTAGTCGATTAAGAACCGCCGTCGATCACCCTCCGCACAATTCTCAACATCTGCCCGACTTCATAGGGTTTGCTGATATACCCCCTGGTTCCTTTTTTGGCTCCATCTGCCGTCGAACCATTGGCAGAATATCCGCTGGCGATGATCACCTTGACCTGCGGGTCGATTGTCAGCAGATGCTGCAGACACTTTTCGCCGCCCATTCCCGGCATGATAATATCGAGGATAACAAGATCGATCCGTTCCTTCTCCTGGGTGTAAAGCTCCAGGGCACTTTCGCCATCCATAGCGGTGAGAACGGTATAGCCGAACTCGGTCAATACCAAATTGCCGATCTCCAGGATAAATCCTTCATCGTCTACCAGCAGGATCGTTTCGTTGCCCCTCGGCATCTCTTCCTCATCCTCCTGTCTCGTCGCGGTTTGAACGTGTTCAATGGTCGGCAGATAGACCTTGAAGGTAGTGCCCTTACCCGGTTCACTGTAGCAGATGACATGTCCCTTATGACTTTTCACGATTCCATAAACAATGGCTAACCCGAGCCCTGTGCCTTTCCCCATGGCCTTCGTGGTAAAAAACGGATCAAAAATACGGTCGCGCGTTTCCCGGTCCATGCCATGCCCGGTATCGGAAACTGTAAGCAGTACATAGGGGCCGGGGGTAATCTCGGGGAGGGCGAGATGATACTTCTTATCAAAAACGATGTTCTCCGTACCGATAGTCAGAATACCACCCTGCACCATGGCGTCTCTGGCGTTAACGGCAAGGTTCATCAACACCTGTTCGAGCTGGGAAGTGTCGGCAAGGACAAAACCGAGATTTCCTTGAAGATTCAATTCCACCTTCACCATTTTCGGGATCGTTCTCTCCAGGAGGCCACGCATATCGCTGGCCACCTGATTAATATCGACGGGGACCAGGTTACTCTCAACTTTACGGCTGAAGGTCAGAAGTTGCCGGGTCAGATCGCCGCCTCGCTGTGCCGCTCGAAGGATTTCCTGAAGCTCCCGCACTCCGTGCTCGCCCTTGTGTCTGGCCAGCAGCAGCAACTCGGTATCCCCTTGGATTCCCTGCAGTAAATTATTAAAATCGTGCGCTACTCCACCGGCGAGAGTACCGATAGCCTCCATTTTCTGGGCGTGCTGCAGCTGTTGCTGGAGTTTCACCTTTTCTTTTTCAGCCTGCCGACGCTCGGTTTCATCGATCAGATACCCTTTCAACTCTACCAGCTCGCCCTGGCTATTAAATGTGCCTGTAACATTCCCGGTGACGAATATTGGCGTACCATCACCACGAATGTACTGAGATTCGTAAGACTCCAGCCTCTTTAGACTTCTCAGTTTGGCAAGAAACTCTTCCATCGTTTCCCTATCCGGAAAGATATCGCGGAGTGTTCGCTTGAGCGCCTCGTCTGTCGACGAAAAACCGAACATACGGACAAACGACGGATTGCATGCCATCAGCTGTCCCTCGGGCCTGGCAATAAAGGCGCCACACAGGTCATCTTCAAAGAACCGCCGGTATTGTTCTTCGCTTGCCAGAAGGGCCTCTTCCGCCCACCGGCGCTGATTTACTTCCGATTCCAAGGCTTGCAGGTTCATTGCCATTTCATGGTGGGTTGCTGCCAACTCCTGGTTTTTGCTTCTCAGTGTTGTGTAGGAATAATTGAGTTCATCGATCATCTTATTGAGGGCCTGTTCGATGATATGCCACTCATCCCTCCTGCCCATGTGAATTCTCGTGTCCAGTTTCCCCTCACTGACGAAGACAATGCCGCGGCGGATCGACTCCATCGGCCTACGGATGTTGAAGAGCAGAAACAGGGCGGTGAAAAGGCCGAGCAACAGGGCAACGGCAACAGAGACGGTGAGGACGAAGGTCATCGAAGATTTACTGGTAGTGGTTATCTCCTCCTTCATCTGCTGCGCAGCACTCAGGCTCTGTTCGTCAGTTTGCTTCATGGCGAGCAACGCCTGTTCCTTAGCCTGCCCGAGCACGATAAGCCTTTCTCCAAGCTCAGGCAGAGCAGCATTGAAGCCGGCAATGGTTCGCCGGTATTCGTCGACTCCTGCAAGCAACTGCCGGCCGAAACCGGCAATTTCGACGTCCGAGGCCAGGAGTGTCCTCAATCGCAGATGCAGAATATTCAATAACTCGATTACCAGGATAGTCTCCTGATTATCCTGCTGGGCAGGTTCCACGCCATGGAAATAGAGGGTGGTTTGCAGCAAGGTTTCCCGGTAAGAAGGAATCAGAACGCCGACCTGTTCGTAGACCTGGGAATCTTCTTTGGCCAGAACCTGGGCCACGATCTTCTCTGAAGTGATTTCTTCAAGCCGGGTCAGCAGGGCATGGAGATTTTTATCGCTTGCCATTACCTGGCTGAAGTATTGATTGATGATAACGCATTGCTGCAATAAACTGGTCAACGCCCCCCGGAATTTCTCGAGAATGGCACGCTGCCCCCCCGCCATTTCCCTAGTAAGGATAGTCTCGGTTGCTTCGGCCAGAAACCTGCCTTCCTCCTTCAGCACCTCATCATGGCCATAAAAGGTGCCCACGAGAAGATTGGTTTCCGTCAGAATTCGCGACAGGTCTCTGCCCAGTTGGGCGTTACTGATAACGCGGCCCACGTCTCTTGTTATTATGGTGTTGGTCAATCCCTCGATATTGCCGAAGGCCGAGATCATGATGCCAATAATGATACCATACCCTAAAGAAATAAGGAGCCAGAGACCCAGGAGTTTCGCGGTCATACTGACCGGCAGATAGGACAACAGCCCTTTCATCAATCCTCCGTTCTGATAAGCTCAACCCCGATCAAAGATCTCGGATTTGGAGTGATCCCCAATTCTTTCATAGCGGTGACGTTGATCATGCGCCTTCCCTGGTTGTTGCGGATGAGGGGGATCTCGGAAACAGGCGCACCTTTCATGGCTTTCAGCAGCATTTTTGCCGCCTTTCTGCCCTGCTCCTGGCCGGATACCGCCAGGGTGAGCAGCATCCCGTATTTCAGATCGTAGGCGTTGTCGGTGATGATAGGTTTACCGAAGACTTTGGCCACCAAGGGAATCACCTCCTTTTCTGTGCGGCTTCGCCCGTCTTCCCCCGGTATCCCCTGCATTGTCGCAAGAAACATGGCATCGGCCTGCTTCTGCATTGCCTCGGCCATGGCCACCGCTTCCTCCAGTGTTTTCGGCAACAGATAGGCAACCGATTTTACCGAAGAAACATTTTCTTCAAGCTTTGCCTGTTCAAGAACCGCCCTTCCCGTAGGACTTTCTTTGGCCATATAGCCGATGCTTTGTACAGCAGGGCTCAATTCCTGCAGAAAGGCAATGGACTCTTTGATATGCCCGCGTTCCAGAATGCCGGACACATTCGCCGCTGGATATCCGTATTTTCCCGGGTCGGCATTGACGCCGCAAAACATCACCGGGGTTTCGACCTTCTCCTTCAAGTACGGTACCACGAACATCGACTGGGCGTTGTCGTCGGCGGCGATAACGCCCTCCGGCTGAAACGCACGGTACAGCTCATAGGCTTGCCTGGCCTTCTCCAAGCCGCCTTGCAGATTGGTCTTGGTGTCCATGTAAAAATATCGCAGGTCGCCGCTATCGGCGAGGACCGATTCGATCCCCGCCTTGACCTCATCGTCCCAGAGAAAGTCCTTTTCATAACTCATAACCACCAGGACTTTCATTTTTGTGTTGGTTTTCACCAGGTGGACGCCTTTCAGAAGAAAGGGTTTCGGCTTGATGCCCAAGGCCTCCATCACCGTAACATTCAAAACCTGCCGCCCTTTGTGGTTGGTGGTTATGGGAATTTCCGCTACAGGCTTGCCTTCCATGGCCTCAAGCAGTTTTCTTGCCGCCACCTCGCCCTGTTCCTGGCCGGTTTTTATGACTGCGGCCAAGGTTCCATATTCGACGTGGTAGAGATTGTTAGAGATCACCGGTTTGTCAAAAATCTTCGACAGGATGGGGATTACTGTCCGGTCATTCAGGGGGTTACCGTTTTCATCGGGAATGCCCTCCATCGTTTCATAAAAAAGGGCGTCACAGTCTTTTTTAAGCTCTTCCGTCATCGCCTTGGCTTCGGCGAGCGTTTTCGGGAGCTTGAAGGCAACCGACTGCACCGGATAGTTTGCTGATTCACCTTCGAACTGCCGCATGACTGCCCGTCCGGAGGGGCTGTCTTTTTGCATATACCCGACCTTCTTGATGGACGGCACAAGTTGCTGCGCAAAGGCGAGGGATTCACGAATGTGCAGCCTTTCAGCGATACCCGAGACATTTTTGGCGGGATAGCCATATTGATTGGGGTCGGCATTGACCCCGCAGAACATGACCGGCGTGTCGACCTTATCCTTCAGATAGGGAACCACGAACATCGATTGGGCATTGTCATCGGCGGCAATGACCCCATCGGGTTTGAACCTTTGATAGAGCTCGAAGGCCTCTTGCGCCTTTTGCGGACCTTCTTCCAGATGATTTTTGGTGTCCATGTAGAAATATTCAAAGATCGAATTGCCATCAAGCACGGATTCGATACCTTCGGCAATCTCTTTCTGCCAGGCATAGGCCTCGTCGTAACTCATCACCACCAGCACCTTGAAGGGGGCTGCTGCGTGGCCAGGAACAGGGATCGATAAACTGAGGAACACCGCCAGCAGAATGTAGAAAATCTGTGATTTCTCTCTCACCTCGGCCTCCTTTCCGGTAATCACGGATTTAAATTGCTAAAAGTGAAATACTTATAATTTCAGTATCTCCATACTTATTTTCAGTATATCGTCAATGTACAGGCTAATCAAACTGTCAACTCACTTTTTCCTGTTGGTCGCTTATTAAAAATGGGCGAAAGGATAAATGAGAATCTTTTCCTGACAGCTCCTAGATTTATTTTTAAAAAAAATGTACACTCCCGGTAGGACATCATGAGCCCCATATTGATCAATTGATCTCATCCATATAAAATAACCCAATATCCGTGTCATCCGATGAAAACTGGTCCATAAGAGAACGTATGATGCTGACGACAAAAATTCCCGAGACAACCCAATCAAGAGACGTTCCTCGCGTACGAAAACCTGGGCCCTCGCAACCCATGAATTCACCTGTTGACCGCATCCTCTTCCTCCAACGAACCATCGGCAACCAGGCAGTGCTGAGAATGATGCAAAGCAAGGCAACCCATAGCAAAATTACAATGGGCCGGCCTGATGACATCTATGAGCAGGAGGCCAATCGTGTCGCCGAACGGGTTATGCATGGGCCGGAACCTGAGATTCAACGCGCACCTACTTGAGGGGCAGGTATTGGTCCCTCGTGCGGGGACGCAAAGATACAAAATGAACTGATACAAACCAAGCCGCTTGTTGCTCAGATCACACCATTGATTCAACAAAAGGTTGTTGAAGAGGAAGAACAGCCTTTTATGGCAAAGGGCTTTTCAAGCCGAACCCTTCAGGTCAGCAATGAGTTACAGAACCAATTGCTCCAGAGCGATGGTGCTGGTCAGCCATTGCCTGAAGCCGACCGAAGTTTCATGGAAAGAAGGTTCGGAACTGATTTCAGAAGGGTACGGGTACATACAGATGATTATGCTGCCCGGATGAGCAGAGCGATAAACGCCGAGGCATTTACCGCTGGAAGAGACATTTATTTTAGGGCAGGGAAATACAGACCCGGCACACCATCGGGCAAAAAACTTCTGGCTCACGAGTTGACTCATGTGGTGCAGCAAGGTGGCACCAGTACTTCCACTCGAATAAGCATCCAAAGAACTGCTTCATTTGTGAGTGGTATTATACACGAGAGGAATCCGGCAGAAGCGTTTGTCAATTACCAGCCATTCGCATGGACACCCCCAACATTAAATGGCGTCCCTATCCTGGATACGATTGCCGCGGTAATGGCGATCGAACCGCCCGAATTCGGTAGGCGTGTCCTGGAAGAAGGCGGCATGGAGATTTGGATCCGTCGGCTTCCAACCAATATTGGTAGTTTCAACATGTGGCTGCCGACCGATGCCCCGTGGACAATCCGCGCACCGAGAGCACGTATAACAGGCCGCCTTTTAATACCCGACTGCCTTGTAAATTGTGATGAAAATGAACGAAATCGTTCTGCACTTGGACCCTGTCTCATGACTCCCGGCTATACACAGTTTACGGTAAACGGCCTTCCATCCAACTCTCGATTTAAAACGGAAACACGAGATCATGAACGCCAGCATGCCGCAGATCACTTGCAGGTTTTCAACGATATTTTAGTTGCCTGGGATAATCATATGCAATTCATGCTCTGCGCTCACATGCCTGTCCCCGCGGGACTGAATGTGTCCGAAGCCGAAACATTTTTCTATAATACATGGCTCGGTGGGACACCTGATCAGATTGCCGAAGATCTTTATAATGCCTGGAGTGCCGCCGGTGATGCTCTTGATGATCCTCACAGGTATCGTATGGAATGGGGTAACTTTTCCACTAACGATGACTGCAGTACATTATCTATAGATCTCTGGCATGAACCATGAACTTCCTCTTCACCTTCCTGGGGAGTGTCCGCCAAAACCACCCTTTCCTGAAGCGCCACGACGTAGCTCTGCAGAACAAGGGAGATAGAAGAGGCATGGGAATTTCTTTACCCTAGCAGCTTACTGCGCCAGGATCTCCTTGATCCTTCCGACCGCACCGCTTTCCAGCCGTACCTTGATGCCGTGCGGATGGGCGGCTGACTTAGTGAGAATGGCCTGCACCCGGCCATGGGTGAGGACTCCGGTGCGTTGATCCTGTTTCAGAACGATAGCCACTTCCGAACCAAGTTTGATGTCGGCACGAACTTTTCCGTTCATAGCTTCACCCTCCACTCTTTTTGGCTGGCCAGCCGCGTTTGACGAGATCTTCAAGGAGCACATCGCGATGGTCGCCTTGGATCTCGATAACCCCTTCTTTAACCGTGCCCCCGGAGCCGCAGCGTTTTTTCAGTTCCTTGGCCAGAGCCTCTAAGGCAGCGGCGTCAAGGGGTAGTCCACTGATTACGGTCACCCCCTTGCCCTTCCGACCTTTGGTTTCTCTACCTACTCTGACGCCGCTCTTTGCCGGGACGACGACCTTCTTTTGCCGGCAGATGCAGGAGGCAACCGGTTTGTCGCATTCGGGACAGATCCGCCCATGGTCGGTGGAGTAGACGGTGGTTTTCATCGGTTTCATGGTAGCCATTTCATTCTCCTCGTGCTAGCCGCGGCCACGGTATGGCGATACGCCTTGCTCAGGCACCCACAGGCCTCTGGGAGGTTCGCCGGTCTGGTAGAACACATCGATGGGCATGCCGCCGCGCGGATACCAGTAACCGCCAATTCTCAGCCATTGCGGCGCGATGCAGTCGACCAGGCGGCGAGCAACTTTGATTGTACAGTCTTCATGAAACGACCCATGATTGCGGAAAGAACCGAGAAAAAGTTTCAGAGATTTACTCTCCACCAGCCAGTCACTCGGCAGATAATCGATGACCAGATGGGCGAAGTCGGGTTGCCCGGTGATTGGGCAAAGTGCGGTAAATTCCGGGGCGGTAAAACGGACCAGATAGGCAATCCCCTGCTGCGGGTTTGGCACCTTTTCCAGAACCGCCTCTTCAGGATTATCCGGCAAGGTCGCTTTTCCGCCAAGCTGAGTAAGGTTGCTGTAGATTGTTTCCTGCGTCATATTTTTTCTCCTTCCATTTTCTTTATCGCCCGCGCTTATTGCTCCAGAGAAGTACATGGAGTTGCGGCAGCACCCGTGCTGCATACCAGCCGTCGGCTAGAACCCTTGCCACCAGCCACCTCAATTGTTCAAGACTTGCCTGGCTGCCGTCAACATTTACATCCGCGCTCATGTTGCAGGGCTGAAGAAATATCGGCAATTGCGGAAACCGTGCCGCTGCCTGGCGGGCAAACTGGTAGTCGGCTTCATCCAGAACCACCAGTTTCAGGGACACTGCCGCCGCCCCTGCAGCATCAACACATTCCTGCAGTTTCTTCCAGTCGGTTTTCATACCGCTTGACGGTGGTTTTGGGCTGAGCGTCAAGACCTCAAGGCATGAAAACCAAGGTTTTACGATACTCCCCTGGGTTTCCATGGCAAAACGATATCCCGCGTCCCTGCCGAGGGGAATCAAGCCCTCTAAGGGCTGGAGAGCCGGGTTACCACCGGAAAGGGAAATCATCATCGGCTGGCCACCGCTGAGGCGCTCGACCTGCTCCAGAATCTTTTCGGCCGACATATCCGTCCAGGTGTCACGAAAACGGCTATCCACCGCATACGGGGTATCGCACCAGCGACAGTGATAATCGCAACCACCGGTACGTACAAATACCGTCGGCTGGCCAATCAGTGAACCTTCGCCCTGGATGGTGGGGCCGAAAATTTCACAGATCTTGATGGAGGCGGAATGACTCATGGCCTGTATTCCGCCCAGGTTTTCGGCGTCTCACTGACCCGCACCGCCGAAACTTCCGGCCAGCGAGCCTTGCACCAGGTGAAAAAGCGTAGCGCCAGGCGCTCGGCGGTCACAAAGGCATCTCCGAAAAGGTCGTTCAGATGGCGGTGGTCAACTTCATTTTCAAGATAGGCTTTGAACTCTGACAATTCCCGGTAATCGCGGACAAAGCCAACGGGATTGAGTTCCATTGCCTGCAACTCCACCAGAACCGTGTAATTGTGGCCGTGCAGCCGGGCGCAGGGATGCCCCTCTGGCATTCCAAAGAGCTGATGCGAAGCGGAAAAAGTGAATTCTTTTGTTATGGTATACATTTATGCCACCCCACCTGTTTTTGCCCGTGCCACCGCCTCTCGCCAGTAAATATTATCCATATATTCGGTTGGATCAACAACCCCGGCAAGGGCAAAGGCCTCGATCCGTTCGACGCAGGTACCGCAACGGCCGCAATGGGTTTCGCCACCTTTATAGCACGACCAGGTTCTCTCGAAGGGTACCGCCAGACAATTGCCGACGGTGACGATATCAGCCTTGCTGGAGGAAACAAACGGCGTGTAAAGCTTGATCTGCGCCAAACCCTCCAGAGCAAGATCCTGCATGGCTTGAAAGGCGGCAATAAATCCAGGACGACAGTCAGGATAGATGAAGTGGTCACCGCCGTGCACCGCCGTGGCAACGGCCTCCACCCCCCGCGCTGCGGCAATACCGTAGGCGATGGCCAGCATAATGGCGTTGCGGTTAGGCACCACGGTGAGCTTCATCGTCTCTTCGGCATAATGGCCTTCGGGGACTTCAACCGCATCGGTGAGCGCCGAGCCACTGAGCAGGGTACCAAGATGGGAGATATCAATCTTGAAATGCTGCACGCCGAACCGGTCAGCACATTGTGCCGCAAAGTCGATCTCTTTTGTGTGGCGCTGGCCGTAAAGAAAGGAAACGAGCCCAAGCAGCTGATTTTCGGCCGCTACTTTATGGGCGAGGGTGACGGAGTCGAGTCCGCCGGAACAGACAACAATGGTTTTCATCTTTTTGTATTCGTCCTTGTTTTTGTTAACCGGGTAGGTCCGCGACCGGTGTGCAGTTGCAACAGCGTGCCAAGCTATAGCAAGTTTCAAGGAAAAATGTAAGGTTTTTCTTGTCCGGCAGCAGGGATGGAGCCCTCCACCCTCCCTTCTCTTTGCTGATCTCTCGACGTGCCTGGATCACCTGTCCTCAGTCTGTGCCGGTGCTCCCGGAACCTGAACTCTCACACAATAAAAAAGTACACCTTATTGTGGCGAAAGAGTTGCCGTACAACTTGTGATGTTGTAAGTACAGCACGGATCTTTCGCAAACACTGCGTCAGAACAGCTCATCTTTTCCATTGTCTATACCGATGAGGCTATTGGGCATTGAAGAAAACTGCATGTCAGGTATTATTGAATCTTTGTACTATCCATCTTTTCTTGCTGTGCTGTGGGAAATATGATTCTGATGCGGTGAAATGAAATATTTCGGAATCACTGGGAGAAGAGGGTTGAGGCAAATAGGGGAGGGTCAGAGGTCACCATGAAGAAATTCTATAAAAATGGATTCGTTATCCTCTATTTTTTTCTCCTTTGTGCCGAGGCCATAGGCGCAGAAGCTGAGAAGGGGTCTGCCGTGGAAAAGGGAGTGATATCCTTACTTGCTCCGGTATATTCCATTGTTTCAAAGAATCACTGGGCGCAAGGCTTAACGGTCATCCTTATCGCCTCCATGGTTACATCGCTTCTTACCTGGAGTGTCTTCAAGCTCCTGCGAAAGATCACATCCTCCACCAAATTTGATCTTGATGACCAGATCATCATTCTTCTCCGCCCTCCGGTCTATTATTCACTTCTGGCCACCGGCATCTCTGCGGGACTGAGCCTCATGCCGCTCTCTGAAAAACTCGCGATGCTGGCAGGTCGAAGTATTAAATCCGTTGGCGTTATCATCTGGATCTATTTTTTTACCTGCCTGGCAACGCTTCTTCTCAAACGGCTTGCCGGGATGGCCGACAAATACAGCTTCATTCAGCATAGGACGTTGACCCTTTTCGATAATGCCGCCAAGGTTTTCATCTTCGGCATCGGCATCTATGCTCTTTTTGTCATCTGGCAAATTGATATGACGGCTTGGTTGGCTTCCGCCGGTATTGCAGGCATTGCTGTCGGTTTTGCAGCCAAGGATACCCTCTCAAACCTCTTTTCAGGTGTTTTTATTCTGGCCGATGCCCCCTACAAAGTCGGCGATTACGTAGTCCTCGATGGCGGACAGCGAGGCAAGGTTATCAACATCGGTCTGCGCAGCACCCGCATCCTCACCCGTGACGATATCGAGATTACCGTACCCAACTCCATCATCGGCAATACCACCATCGTCAATCAATCGGGAGGCCCTTCACCGCAGATGCGCATCCGCATCAAGGTGAACGTAGCCTACGGCACTGACATTGATCTGGTTAGAAAAATTCTCACCGAGATTGCATCGGGAAATCAATACGTCAGCCATTTCCCGCAGCCAAAAGTCCGTTTCAGACTCTTCGGCGCCTCGGGTCTTGATTTTGAGCTGCTCTGTTGGATAGCAGACCCTGAGCTGCGCGGTCGCGCCACGGATAGCCTCAATGATGCCATATACAAGAAATTCGCTGCCGAAAAAATCGAAATCCCCTACGCCAAACAGGACCTTTATATAAAAGGCCTGCCCGAAGCCTTACTCCTGAGCAGACCTGAAGCGAAAAAAGATCAGGGCAATGTTGGTGAATGATTTAGGAGCCGTTAAGAAATAACTCATACTTTTTATCAATTTCTTTGCGACCTCTTTTGCCGTGGAGGATATTGAATTGTATGATTTAATTTTGAACGACGGCTTACCGTAAAAATTGGAAAATTTTTAATCTGTTTGAAAGTAATGGGCATGCCCCTTGTATTTCCGCGGGGAATACTCGCCGAACTGAGCAAACGGGCCTCATCTTTGGTGAGATAGATCTGCCTGCCTGGCAAAGGAGTGGAACAACAGCTCCACCCCTTTGCCGCCTTTTATTTGTTCTTTTCTGCCGCCTTCTCGGCCCCTTCTTCCGCAGCCTTTTCCGGCTCAGCCGGCTGAAGTTTAGCAATGAGGGCATCGCGGCCGGCTTTAACAAGACCCTCCACCTGCAGGCTGTGCACCTTGCAATACAGGTCGCGCTCCGATTGCTTCAGCACATAGTAGTCGCCCTCCGCCTTGGCCAGGCGAAATTCCGCGGTACCGCCATCCTTGCGGGTTATGGAAAAGTGCAAGGCCAATGTGCTGGAGAAGAGTGGTTCCACCCCCTGCGGCTGAAGGACCGTCTGCACCGTCAGGCCGGTCACCTTGGCGACCAGTTCGCCTGCTGCCTTGGCATCGGTTGTCTGCCCCTCCGGGAGATCCAGCAACTGCCAGTCCTTGTCATTTTTTTGCAGGGTAAAGTCGGCAAACGAGATCTTTTCAATATCCTCTTCTTTCACCCTGAACATGTCTTTATCAAGCCACTGATCGGCCCCGGTCTCAAGCTCGAAGGTGCTGAGTTCCACCACCACCACGTTCTCTGTCCCAGCCTTCCTGGCATGGATCTGCCTAAACCCGGGCGAAGTGCCGACATACAGATCTCCGACTACGCTCTCTCCGGCTCTCAGTACCACATGGCGCTGAAAAGAATCGTCGGCGACCTTGAAGCGTTTGGCAGCACCGGCAGTCGTAGCAACGGCGAGCCCCTGCTTCAAACCGGCAAGTTTTGCCAGAAGTGCTGATACCTGCGAAGAATTCGCCGGAGCAGCAAAAGAATCCGGAAGAATCCAGTTATTCCCGGATTTTTGCAGCACAATCCGTTCTTTTTCCGGGCCGGTGATTTCCACTGTGGTCACCGCATCGGACGTCATCCCGAGCAGCGGGCTGTTTGGTGTCTGCAGGTCACTCTCCGCCTGACCGAAATAAAGGGCCACCGCCAAACCTATCTGCAGCACCAGAAGGGCCGCTGCTATAGCAATTGTCTTTTTCATTGAGAAATCCTCCCCATACTCTCCTGCAGCAATGCCGCATGGCGTCTTTCGGTACGTTTCGCCAACCTCTTTCTGACAAACCAGACCAGTACCAACCCTATAAAGGCCATACCGTAGTTCAGGTATTCAAAGAGAAGCTGTATATCCCTGGTCATCGGCACCAGTGGCCGGGAAAAATGACTTCGACCGCGAATTGCCAAAAGCCCACGATCCTCAAGAGACCAATCGATGGTATTGGCGATGAGCTGCACCGGCGCAAGATAGGAGGTGCGCATGACGCTTGAGCTGATGCCAAGAACCGTGTCACTGAGAAAGGTGTTTGAAGAAAAGAGAATGATCCTGGCGCTTTCCGGCGATTTATCTAGCTGCCGGGCGATGACCGGGCCCTTTTTATCCTCTGCAGGTTTTCCCGGTTCAGGGGCTTTTTCTTCTTTTTCCTTGTCTTCCGGGGAGCTCAAAAGAGGGGAAGGCTTGCCGCTGAAGTAGGAAGCGAACCGCCCTTCAAGGGCCACGCCCAGCAGTTTTTTCCCCTGGTTTTCACCAACGGCAAACCCGAGTTCGCCATGGACCTTGAAATTCGGCTGGATCTTGGTCTCAGCCGAGGTCCAGCTTTTCTCCGAACTCTCGAGGAGGCGGATCACCTTGCGATCCTTATTCTTTTCGGCATCAATGGATATCGGTGAGGCCCAGTTCATGGTCAACTGATTGAGCCCGGAGGTAAGTCCACTCTCCCGGTTCATCGAGTCCGGGCGAATATCTACGAAATAGGGGTAGTTGACAAGACTCATCTCCTGGACGGTAAAACCGGCAACCTGGCGCTTCACCGGTACCGGAAAGGCGCTGTTTTGCGGATCAAGCACCATCTCTTCATCGATCTTCACACCCATAAAACCCAGCCAATCCTCTAGCCCCGAGGGTTTCTTCTCAACCGCCAGTTCCCGGTCAAGCCCGATGGCAAAAGGAGCGGTGGCGATGACTACCGTGCCGCCGCGCATGAGGAACTGGTCCATGGCGAAAAGCTGTTTTTCACTGGTCGCTTCGGGCGCCACGACTATGAGCAGGTCCGCATCGTCCGGAGTGTGACCATTGCTCAGGTCGGTGGGGGTGACCCTGTGTTCCTTGCCAAGCGCCTCTTTAAGGATTTCAAGTGGCATCCCCTGCCCCGGCATGCCGTATTGCGGCATCGGCGGCATAGTCTTCGGGGAATTCAAGGCAACGGTTTTGCCGAACCCGGCCGAGAATCTTTTCAGACCGGCCTCCATCGCCCGCTTGAGACTCTCTTTGGTGAGATCCTCAGGAAACGGCACTTCCACCACCCGGTCACCACTGACCAGGGTCATGTAGTACCAGAAAGAACGCTGGTCAAAGAGGCTTGTGGCCATCGGCCGAAAACCGTATTCCCTGCTGATCTTCTGGGCAACGCTGCCACCCTCGGCATCGGGGTCGACAAAGCGGCTGGTAAAAAGCGTGCCGCCTTCTTTTTCCATGTCGGCGAGCATGGCCTGCAGCTCTTTTTTCAGGGCAACAAGTTCCGTCGGCAGTTTACCATCCGGTGACATATAACCGGTAAACTCGATCTTTTTACCGATCCCGGCAAAGAGATCACCCCCGCCCTGGTAACTGTAAAGCACCTTCTTGATCGCTCGGGTGATATCGTATTCGGGGTTGCGCAGATCGACATCGATATTCTCTTCACTGGCCGCTTTGATCTCGATCAGATCACGAAAACCCAGAACCTGAAATTGATCGCCATACTGGATGAGCAGATCGAAATAGGAATTGGTGACCGCCGCCTGATACTTGCTGGCGGTCTGGAAAGGTACCGGGCGAATTCCGTATTTCTGCCCCGCCTCCTGCTCAAGCTCCGGATGCTCCAGCGGGTCAATAAACTCAACGCGTACCTTGCCGCCGCCTGCCACCGCATATTCTTGCATCAAGTCGCGGATTCGCGGTACCAGAGGGGCCAGAAGCGGATGGGTCTGGGCAGAGAAATAGCCGCGGATAAGCAGGGGTTCCTTGAGCTGGCTCAGATAGCTTCTGGTCGCCTCGGAGATCGAGTAGCTGTTGCCGGCGGTCATATCGGCACGAAGCACGCCAATTCCTGCCAGCCAGAAATTGGCGACAAAAAAATTGGCAATGATAAGGCCCGAGGCCAGCTGCCAGCGACGGTGGTGGCTATTTGCCGGGTTATCCGCCCAGCGGATCTTTTCCAGCCCGTAGATATTGAGGCTGAGAAAGATGCCCATGATACTGAGATAATAATAGAGATCTCGCAGATCGATAACCCCGCGGGTAATGGAATTAAAACGGGATCCCGAACCGATGAGTTTGAGCAGCTCGGAACCACGATTGCCGAAAAACCCGCTCAGGGTGTCGGAGCCGATCAGGTAAAAAAGCGAGCAAACCAGGACTGTTGTGATCAAACTGACGATCTGATTTTCCGATTTGCCACTGACATAGAGGCCGATGGCCAGATAGGCCGACGCCAGAAACAGGGTGGCCAAATAACCGCCAAAGACCGGGCCCCAGTCAAGCGGCCCCATGAGACTTACGGTGAGAGGAAGCGGCAGGGTCAGTAGCAGCGATACGGCAACCAGGCAAAGGCAGGCCAGGAACTTGCCGAACACCAGGGACCACGGCGGAACCGGGGAAGTGAGAAGGAATTCAAGGGTTCCCGCCCGTCGCTCCTCGGCCCACAAGCGCATGGTCACCGCGGCGGTAAGAAAAATAAGAAGAATTGGCATCCATTTAAAGAGAGGCCGTACCTCGGTGATGTTGCCGGCAAAAAAGGTCTCCACCCAGAAAAAGATGAACAGCGTTGCTGCGAGAAAGACGCCGATAAAGATGATGCCGATGGGCGAGCTGAAAAATGCATCAAACTCCTTCTTGGCGATTCGAAAAATGGTCCTCATGATTCACTCCTCCCTATTGCGCTGATCTCGGCGAAGACGGTTTCCAGATTCCTGGCCTCAAATCCCATGGAGTAGAGCTCCCAGCCTTTGTCGTGCACCGCTCGGGCAATGGCTGCGGCCACCTCGTGGCGGTTTTCGATACTTGCCAAAGTCAGGGCATAGGTCTTGCCCGGGCCCGGTTGCGCCGCCGAAACAGACGGGACAGCCCGGGCAACCCCGCCAATCGCCCCAAGGTCGGCAATAGCCTCACCCGGTTCGGCATTCACGGAAAGCAACAACCGTCCTTCGGTGCGCAGGGCGTCAAGACGGGAATCGAGGGCCTTCTTGCCGTCTTTTAAGATGATCACCCGATCGCAGATGGCCTGGACCTCCTGGAGAATATGGGTGGAGATAATAATCGTCGAATTTTCGGCAAGTTTGGTTATAAGACCCCGCATATGCTGAATCTGGGTCGGATCGAGGCCGTTGGTCGGTTCATCGAGGATGAGAATGGCCGGATTGTGGAGGATGGCCTGCGCCACCCCGGTGCGCTGGCGATAGCCCCGCGACAAGGTGGCAATGGGTGTGATTGCCTTATCCTGCAGTTCGGTGCGGGCAATGGCCCTGGCAATGAGCGGCGCCCGCTCCGCCTCGCCGAGGCCATGCAGAGCCGCGGCATAATCGAGATAATCGAACACCGTCATTTCCGGATATACCGGACAATTTTCCGGTAGGTAGCCAATCTCTTGCTGGATGAGGCGGCGATCGGCGCCGATCTCCCGGCCACCCACGGTGATCGTGCCGCTGGTCGGCTCAAGATAGCCGGTGATCATCTTCATGATCGTCGTTTTTCCTGCCCCGTTATGCCCAAGGAGCCCGACAATCTCCCCCGGAGAAATCGTAAACGAAACATTGTCTACCGCTGCAAAATCACCGTATCTGCGCGTAACAGTATCTACTTTGATCATTGATCTACTCCATAATTAAAAAGTATCGGTTGCAGGAAGGCCTAAGCCGCCAAGCCCGAATAAATCGGATGTTCCCCAAAGAAAAGCTCGCAATTTTGCAATATAACTATTTGATTTATTTTAAATATTGCGTCGAGTTGGCAGTTTCTTTTTAGTGGTCACTTTTGTCCCGGTGACTGGGATGACTGACGGTAAGATTACATT
>JAHJLI010000273.1 GCA_018821785.1 Pseudomonadota bacterium | reverse complement strand
TTTTTGAGGGAGGATTGAAGAATGGTAAACGACAGCCCGAAAAGATGATTGTTCTTACCTATCTTGACCAATTGTCAAAGAATTATCTGTTTCGCGAATATGAACAAGTAATCAATCGATATAGGAGTTACTATTATAAGGATAAAATAACACTCGATAAATTAGATCTTCATTTCGCGAGTACTTTGCGGCGGGAAGGCAAAACAAGAAAAGCCGAACAACTTTTAAGACAACATCTGAGAGACAAAAGTTCGGTCGATGAATTTCTTTATGTACTTGTCGATAATGCCCTGGTTGATAAAAAAATTGTGGCAGCAAAAACATGGTTCAGCGTGCTGGGAAAGAGCGATCCCTCTGGAAATAAGGAATTTTCGTATGACATTGACGGCTATCGTCGGCACCTCCTTGAGGTTCGAATACTAAAGGCTGAAGGAGAATATCGAGCAGCTGAAGATTTGATTAAAGAATTTCTGACCTCAGCACCAAATAGTCAGCCTGGAAAAGAGCTCATCCCATTTTTGGCCGAGCTCGAAAAAGAGCGTTGCTGGTTAAGTTTTTATCTTGGCGATTTCAAAACTGCATTGAGGCGGTTGGAAAAACATACTGATACCGGTATTTTTGACCCGGAAATCTTTACCCTCCGAAGCCTTCTTGCAAAAAAATTGAAACAACAAAATAATGAAGATAGTGAAAATGACAATCTGTTAGTCAATTATGGTGCAAGCACCAGCCATCTGCTCGCACTTATTGATACTGCTTTTGCGTATCACGAATATGATGCTGCCGAGCGACAAATTAATAAAATATTGCAACGTTACCCAGAATCGGTGATAGGGAGAGTACTATGGGCAAAGCTCTGTTTTGCCCAGGGAAAGTTCAGTGAAGCGGTGGAACCACTGCACCAGTTAGACGATTTGTTCCCGGAAGAGTCTTATTTTCGTCAAAAGCTTATCGAAATTGAGGTACGGCGTGGTAATTATAGCAAAG
Source organism: Pseudomonadota bacterium (assembly GCA_018821785.1). GTDB lineage: Bacteria > Desulfobacterota > Desulfobulbia > Desulfobulbales > Desulfocapsaceae > Desulforhopalus_A. The sequence continues at coordinate 24,115 of JAHJLI010000273.1, read as the reverse complement.
GACTTGCACTGCTGGAACAAAAGAAAGGAAGGATTAGGAATGCGGACCCTCCCATCATAGGGCTTAGCCAATTCGACAACATCGAGGAAATGCTCACGCTGGCTAGGCTTTTGTGGGGTGCTAAACAACATGAAAAAGCTTTACAGATATATAGAAATCTTCTGTCTCCTTCGGTTCTGGAATTGTTGATCGAGGAATTTCGTCAAAAGCAGATGAATTATCTCTATCTTACTAGGGAAAAAACTATCTGGAACTCCATGTTGGTCATGCTCCGTTCGGAGCCAGAGATAATCGCTGAACTGATGCAACCAGCTTTTCTTGTTGATAATTTAACTCATGAAGCCGGTAAGATCGTTTCAGATCATTACGAGCTTTATAGCTGGCAGAAGCTGATTTCCGTCGAATATCTTGCAAGAAAGGCCATTTTTGAAAGGAATTACACCTATGCCGAACAAAGCTACAAACGGTTAGTGGATGAACAAGGAACACCGGAGGGGATGTTAGATCTCGCAGCCATTTATGGTAGAATTGGCAAGTACAGAAAAGAGGCGCAGGTTTATGAGGCTATTCAAAACACCGGGACGACATCACCGGAACTGGTGGAATCGATGGAAAGGAGTTCACTCCAGTTAAGCCCGCAGAACATTTTTGATGCCTCATACTCAGCGAAAAATGGTCGTAATGGTTTTATAGATATTGAAACATTCAGCGTGGGATCTTCTTTCTGGTTTACCCCCGATCTTGATACAGATATTCGTCTTGCTTATTTAAACAATTATTATCAAAGCGTTAACACTTCGGCATCAACTGGAAGCAATTTACTCTACGGCACAGCAACATATGAATTAGCCAAAGATTATGAAATTGTTTTTGCTGGAGGTACTGAGAAGATGGATGGCGCCAGCAATGCAAGATTCCTTCATAAAATTGCATTAAAAGGTCAGCTTGACGAGTACTTTCATACGTACATTGAGTGGGGAAAAAGTTTGGTGAATGATACAGTTACGGCTCTGCAAGAAGGAATAACCAAACAAGAAATTGAAGCCGGACTTTTTTGTGAGACCCCTCTAGGCTTAACTTTTGGTGGTGATTTTCGCCATCGGAACTACAGTGACAATAACACCCAGAATAGATTTCACGCATATTCCTTATATGGTTTGTTTGGAGAATCTGTTCACCTCTCTCTTCGTTACGATTATCAATTTTTTAAAGATGCCGAAATTAATCCTTCTGAATTTCAGTCTACAGAAAGCCAACCCCAAGACGTTATGTTTTATTGGAGTCCTTCATCATTTTCTGAAAACCTTTTCACATTGCACTTTCAGCATGATTTTCTAGGCTATCAGCAGGACGAGAAACGGAAAATTAGCTACTATGCAATTGATAATAGCATTGGTTATGATGATCTGGAAACCATATCATATACCGGGAAATTTGATATTTTCCTTGAAATCAATCCGCATTTCCTATTAAAAGGCAACGTTACATTTACAAAGAGTGATTTTTTGGAAGAGAAAGGATTGTCTTTCTCTCTAAATTATCGTTGGTGATATTAATATATTGATTTTTTGCTCCTGTATGAAACTCCTTGCTCATTTGGATTTTCGCAGGATTTTTTTATGGAGGATTGAATGATTACAAGAATTCCGATGTCGAAAACGGGCAATCAAAAATTGCGTGATGAGTTGTATCGTTTAGAGAGGGTTGAACGAAGTCAGGTGGTCAAGGCGATCGAGACAGCTCGAGAACATGGTGATCTGAAGGAGAATGCCGAATACCATGCCGCAAAAGATCGACAAGGCCACATTGAGGGAAGAATCATTGAACTCAAAGATAAACTGGCAAGAGCTGAGGTGATAGATTGCTCAAAAGTTGATTCAAAAATCATCGTTTTCGGGACAGTTGTGCAATTGCTAGATCTTGACACTGAAGAGGAAGTCACCTATCAACTTTTGGGCCCCGAGGAGGCAGATGTGAAAAAAGGTTCAATTTCGGTCTTATCACCTTTGGGGAGGAGCATGCTTGGCAAAGAGGTTGGGGATGAGGTTAAAACCATTACTCCAGGTGGGACAAGAGAGTTTGAGGTGATTGCTATCCGTTCCTCGAATTTTCAATAAGGTCAAGGTTGTGAAGGCAAAAAGAATACTTGTTCCGGGAATGTTGAAGGGGTGGTTTGAATGCCTGTCAGAAAAATTGACAACATTTGGGCTGTAATTTCCTCAACAGAATAGTTGGTTTCAAGAGATGAATTCCAAACACGGGATATCTCGTCCAGTGCTCCAAAAAAGGCCCTTTTGGCGAGATCGGGTTTGATATCGAGCCTGAATATTCCGGCAAGTTGTCCATTTTTGATAATTTCGGCAATGATTCCAGTATATTTGCTGAATTTATTGTCGCGATACTCTTTGATTACTTTGTGTGTTTGCCTAAGCTCTATCTGTATTACTTCAGCAAGATGCCTGTTCTTTTTCATTGCCATGAGGTGTTGGGTTACAAAGATTTCCAACTGTTTGTGGGGGTCAGCTTCTGCGATTAATAAATTTTCTGTATTCTCAACAATTTTCCCAACTTCTTCTTCAAATACCGATAGAAGAATGTCGTACTTATTGTTGAAATAGAGGTAAATAGTTCCGTCAGCGACCTTGGCTTCTTTGGCAATATCGGATATTCTTGCTGTGAAGAAGCCTTTTTTAGCAAAGACCTTTGTTGCTGCCGAAATAATTTTTGAGTGTTTATTTTCCGCTTTCATCCAGAAAAGAACGATAGAAAGTAAATAGATAAAAGAATGAAAAAGCATGAATGGTCATTCATTCATGTAATATTTCGTTTCCGATTTGTCAACGATCAATCAAGTCGGCAGGTGATGGTAGGCACATCTAAGCTATTTAATTGATTTGAATACATGTGGTATTATTAAATTGAGACAGGAGCTAAACATATGAAGATTCTTGTTGTTGGATCAGGTGGTCGGGAACATGCTCTGGTGTGGAAAATCAAACAAAGCAAAAAAGTCGAGAAAGTGTATTGCGCTCCAGGCAATGCTGGAATTAGTCGTATGGCTGATTGTGTCGATATAGCAGTCACGGATGTCGATGCGCTTATGAAATTCGCAAGAAAGGAGGGTATTGGCCTTACCGTCGTTGGGCCGGAATCTTCTCTTGTATCTGGAATTGTTGATGTTTTTGAGGCAAATGGATTACGGATTTTTGGACCCAGCCAGAAGGCAGCGGAACTCGAGGGAAGTAAGATTTTTTGTAAAGAATTCTTTAAAAAATATAACATCCCTACTGCGGCATTTGCAGTCTTCACAGATGCAAAAAAAGCCAAAAAATATATTGACGGATGTGGGGCGCCCCTTGTCGTAAAAGCAGATGGTCTTGCCGCTGGCAAAGGGGTAATTGTTGCGAAAACTGTTGAGGAGGCTAAACAAGCTGTCGATTATATCATGACAGAAAAGGCTTTTGGAAGCGCTGGTGACAGAATCATTGTTGAAGCATGTTTAGTAGGGGAAGAAGCTTCCTACATTGCCTTTACAGATGGCAAGACAGTGCTACCTCTGCCGACATCTCAAGACCATAAGGCAATCTTTGAAAATGACCAAGGTTCCAATACAGGAGGTATGGGAGCGTATTCACCTGCTCCTGTCGTTACCAGTGAGATTGCCGATTTTGTAATGAATCGTATCATGCTGCCGACAATTAAAGGCATGGAAGCGGAAGGACGACCATACAAGGGTATGTTGTATGCTGGGCTTATGATATCAGAAAATGATATTAATGTGTTGGAGTTTAATTGTCGATTCGGCGATCCGGAAGCGCAACCTTTGCTCATGCGGTTAAAAAGCGATATAGTTGATATCTTCGAATCCACTATAGATAGGACTTTGGCACAGGTTGAGATGAAAATTGATCCGCGTCCAACTGTTTGTGTTGTTATGGCGGCAGGTGGATATCCTGGTTCCTACGAAAATGGAAAGACCATCAAAGGACTTGGGAAAGCTGCAGAATGTCGTGGGGTGGAGGTGTTTCATGCAGGGACGGCTCGAAAACACGGCAGATGTGTAACTAACGGCGGACGAGTCCTTGGCGTAACTGCAATAGGTAAGGATTTGCAGGAAGCAATTTCAAGAGCCTATGTCGCAGCAGATTTGATAAGATGGACAAATTGCTATTTCCGGCGTGATATTGGGGCCAAAGCGTTACGGCGAAGAGCTGTATCAACCAAAAAACCACTCGTGGGTATCGTCATGGGCAGCGACTCTGATCTTTCGGTTATGAATAATGCGGCGGATTTTCTTAAATCGATGGATATCTGCTGTGAAATGACTGTGGCATCAGCTCACCGAACTCCGGAGAGGGCTACTGAGTATGCAAAAACCGCGCAACAGAGAGGGATTAAAGTGATTATCGCAGGTGCCGGCATGGCCGCCCATCTGGCTGGCGTTCTTTCCTCTCATACCGATCTTCCCGTCATTGGTGTGCCATTAGATGCTTCATCGCTTAAGGGACTAGATTCCTTATTGTCAACTGTTCAGATGCCCCCAGGTGTTCCTGTTGCAACCATGGGAATTGGTAAGGCTGGAGCTAAAAATGCTGGCGTTCTGGCATTGCGGATTCTTGCACTATCTGACCCTGAGTTAGGGGGAAAATTAGTGAAATTTCGAATGGATATGGTCAGAGATGTTGAGGAAAAAGCAAAAAAAATTCATGTCTGAAAAAAACAAACAAGAGATGCTCAGTTCGTCACTTGACCGGGCCGTAACATGTATAAGAGAAGGAGGGATAGTTGCTTTTCCAACAGAGACATATTATGGCCTGGCTGTTGATCCTGAGTCGCTTTCAGCAGTTACCAAGCTTTTTAATTTAAAAAGACGCGAAGCGAATAAACCCCTGCTTCTTCTCGTTGAGAGCGTGGAGCAATTGCAATTGATTGTAGAGAATATACCTACTGAGTTTATACCGATAATGGAAAAATACTGGCCGGGTCCATTGACGCTGGTATTTCGTGCAAAAAAAGAAATTTCTCGACAACTCACTGGAGACACCGGCACTGTTGGCGCGAGGATATCTTCCCATCCTGTGGCTGATGAGTTGGTAAGAAGAATGGGCAAACCGATAACTGCAACGAGTGCCAACATCTCAGGTCATCTTCCGGCTAGTACGGCAACAGAAGTGTTATCAATGTTTGGAGATTCACTGAGCCACATAATCGACGGTGGACAAACCCCAGGAGGACTCTGCTCAACTGTTCTCGGTTTGCAGGGAGGAAAATGCACTGTATTGCGCCAGGGGCAGATTGAGCTATCCGCTGATCTAAGATAAAAAAAATCCAAATGCCTCGCTCACATAAAATCAGTACCTTGGAAAACATATGAAAAAGGATGGTTAATCGGTTTGCTTCATATCTGCAAAGTATGATAGTATGATTCAACGGTTACAACAGATGGTAATAGACGATTTCGACAGCCCGTTGCTTGTTTACCTAATATTTTTGGGAATTGATTATGAATGCACTCAAATGGGATAAGGAATTTGCCTTAGAACAGGCGGCTGACGATGCAGAATTGCTGCAGGAATTGTTGGAAATATTCAAAGATTCTTTGCAATCTGATATTCATCTCATTGAGCAAGGTTTAGAGGAGGAAGGAGCTGCAAAGGTGTGTAGAGCAGCTCATTCAATCAAAGGTGCAGCAGCGAGCCTAGGGATATTGGGAATTCACGAAATCGCTTATGCCATTGAGGAAGAAAGCAGGGGTGGGGGACTTATGGTTGCCCGCAACAAATTGTCTCTATTAAAATCAATGAGGGAGGAGTTAGCAAAACTCTGATACGCACCTTCTCTTTGTCTCAATAAAGATTTGCCTAAATCTAGAAACAAACAACTGCAATACCCACATCAGGGACTGTAAAAAACATGTTTCAAATTGAAGGGTGTTTTTTGCAGCCCCTAATTTCAGGGAATCATAAGTTTATTGTGACAAAGCAGTTGTTATCCTCTGGTTAGTTGCCGATATTTGATCCGATGTGGTTGGTCGGCAGCACTCCCTAGCCTTGTTTTTCGGTCTTTTTCATAGTCTGAATAGTTTCCCTCAAACCAGACAACCTTTGAATCCCCTTCAAATGCCAGAATATGGGTAGAGATTCTGTCAAGGAACCATCGATCATGACTAATGACAACCGCACATCCTCCGAAGTTTTCGAGGGCTTCTTCTAGGGCCCTCAAGGTATTTACGTCCAGATCATTGGTTGGCTCGTCGAGTAGTAAAACATTGCCCCCTTTCTTTAATGTGCGTGCCAGATGGACCCGGTTACGCTGTCCACCGGAAAGCAGGCCGACCTTCTTTTGTTGGTCTGTACCGGAAAAATTGAATTTACCAACGTATGCCCTGCTGTTCATTTCACGGTTGCCGAGCCAAATAGTATCCTGTCCATCGGCAATCGCCTGCCAAATAGTTTGCGACGGATCAAGTTCATCACGGTTTTGATCAACATAGGCGAGTTTTACGGTTTCACCTATTCGAATAGAACCATTATCGGTAGTTTCTTGACCAATAATCATTTTAAATAAGGTCGTCTTTCCAGCACCGTTTGGACCAATAACCCCAACTATTCCTCCGGGAGGCAGACTGAAATTCATCTGCTCCACAAGGACGCGATCACCGAAACACTTGCTTACATTATCAGCTTCGATGACTACCTTGCCAAGGCGAGGACCGGGAGGAAGATAGATTTCAAGTTCTTTGGTCAGTTGCTCTGATTCCTGAGAAAACAATTTTTCATAGGAACTGATACGGGCCTTTGATTTGCTCCTTCTGCCTTTTGGCGACATTTTGATCCATTCAAGTTCTCGACGGAGAGTGCGTTGACGTTCAGTCTCCTTTTTTTCTTCAATCGCCAAACGCTTTTCTTTTTGTTCGAGCCAGGAAGAATAGTTGCCTTTCCAGGGAATTCCTAATCCTCGGTCGAGTTCGAGAATCCATCCAGCTACGTTATCGAGAAAATATCGATCATGGGTCACCGCAATAATAGTCCCCGGATAGGACTGAAGATGTTGTTCAAGCCATGCTACAGATTCAGCATCCAGATGATTTGTCGGCTCATCAAGGAGAAGGATGTCAGGTTGCTTGAGGAGAATTTTACATAATGCAACACGGCGCTTTTCTCCGCCGGACAGAACTCCACATTTGGTTTCGGATGGCGGGCAACGCAGAGCATCCATGGCCATTTCAAGACGACTATCAAGGTCCCAGGCATTCAGATGATCGAGTTTTTCCTGAACAATCCCCTGTCGTTCAATCAAATCCTGCATTGCATCATCCGACATCGGCTCAGCAAATTTCTCGTTGATTTGATTAAATTCATTCAGAAGATCAACAGTTTCCTGGACACCTTCCTCAACAATATCCTTAATCGTTTTGTCGGCATCAAGCTGTGGTTCCTGTTCGAGATAGTCAACCGTGTGTCCGGGGGCCAGATGGGTTTCACCGTTATATTCCTTGTCGATTCCGGCGAGAATCTTCAGGAGGGTACTTTTCCCGGATCCATTGAGACCTAGAACGCCAATTTTGGCACCATAAAAGTAGGAGAGAGAAATATCCTTCAGTATTGGTTTGTTGTCATAATATTTACTTACTCGTATCATCGAGTAGATGATTTTCTTGTCGTCAGTACTCATTTTAGATTCCTATGATTTTTGCAGGGTGAAAACAGAGGGGCAGAAATATTGAAGTTGAGCTCAATTTTTTGTTTGAGGATACTACACAAAAATGTCGCGATAATCAAACGAGAGATTAAAAAAATGAATTTTATTAAAGGCAGCTTAGCGTTGTGAAATTTCAGTAAAAAGGATCTATTTGGGGAGTTTTCTGGTTTTTAATAAAAATATATAATATGCATTTATTTTTCCTATGAGATCCTCAGTTTCTCTGTAGGGGGCATGTTTATGAAAGCTGAGCGATTCGGTGTTTTCCCCAGCATTCCAGGCAGACACAACTAAATCAAGCCTGCCATTAAATCTATAATTATATTTGGCAATAAGATAACAGGTGATGAGGATGTTGATGGCTGGGTCAAAGAGGTCCTCTTCACTGAGATTGTTGAGTGTATGTTTTGAAACATGGCGAAAAAAGGTCAAGGATTTTGCTAATTCTTTGCCAGCCTGTGCTCCAGTTGAAAAAAGGATTTGGCCTAGGCCACGGGCATTCTTTGCAGAAATCGCATTGGGGTTTGCACCGGATTCTGCCAGAATGAGCGCCCTTACGAAATCGGCACTCACCTTATGTTTTGGTAAAAAATAGCTAAAACCTGAAAAATATCGAATATATTCGTCAAACTGTGCTAACCTTTCAATATCTTGTCGGACAATTCCCCTGTTTTGATATTTTATAACCGAGTTTTGTAAACTGCCATAACTCTTGGTTGCTAAAGAGAGTGAAAAAAGAATGAGCAACAATAATGCTGTCGTTTGGGATCTCTGACGAGTCATCTAACTCAATAATTTCTTATGGGCGTCGCTTTTCAGAAACTGTTCAATTGTTCGGTAAAACAGATAAGGATCCAAGGCGCCCGTATGTTCGCGGATGGAGTGCATTGCCAGACTAGCTGCACCAACATCGACTGTCCTGACTCCAAGTCGGGCAGAGGTTATTGGTCCTATTGTACTTCCACACGTCAAGTCACTGCGCATGACAAATTCTTGTGGGACAATTTTCGCCTCTTTGCAAACATGTTTATAGATAGCGGAACTGAGGCTGCTGGTGGCATATCGTTGATTGGCATTAAGTTTGATTACCGGTCCTTTATTGAGGTGAATCTCATGGCTGGCATCGATTTTTTCCATGAAGTTAGGGTGAGTAGCATGGGCGTTATCCATTGAAACAAGAAAGGAATTACTGAGAGCTATACGTCGAGAGACGGGGTCAGTGATGATACGTTCCAAGACTGCATCGAGAAAGGAACTTTGAGCTCCTGAAGTAGAAGTCGAGCCGTTCTCTTCGTGGTTGGCACAGAAAAACAAGGCATTCTTCGTTCTTTCTGCTTTTCCAAGAGCGGTCATCCCAGCGTGACAACTTAACAGGTTATCAAGCCGGGAAGAGCTGATAAGTTCGTTTTTGGCACCGATATACGCAGGTTCTTGAAAATCGTAACAAAACATGTCGAAGGCAAGGATCTCTTCGATTGCGGTTTGTGGATGTTCTTGATGTATTTGATCAAGAAGAAGGGCTTTAAAATCTGGAAATTGCAGATCGACCGCCTGGGAAAGTATAGGTGGAAGATGTTTTTGTTGGTTTATCCCGCCGTTTTTGTTAGCATCACGATCAAAATGGATGGCTATACTGGGAATGGTAAGCAAAGGGCGACGGAAATTCACGAGAAGCACCTGGAGATTCCCATCGCTCGTTTCACAGCATATTCGTCCAGCCATTGAAAGGTCTCGGTCAAACCAAGGTGCGAGCAGACTGCCTCCATATACCTCTACTCCGAGTTGCAGGTAAGAACTCGTCTTTATCTCTGAACGTGGTTTGATCTGCAAGCATGGACTGTCGGTATGGGCAGCCAACAACCTAAATCCTTGTTCGTATGGTTCGTCACTGCCCAGAATGAAAGCAATGACAGCTCCGTTATCTCTAGTGAGGTAATAGGCATATCCTTTGGTAAGTTGCCAACGTTCGTTTTCTCGCAGCCGTAAAAATCCTTGATGTTGAAGATGGCCTTCAATGTTAGCGACTGCATGGAAAGGAGTAGGGGACGAAAAGAGAAAAGAAAACAGATCGCAGTTATAAAGAGTGAAGTTCATGATCCAAAGAGAAGAAAGAAATTGTCTCAAGAAGGAGCGTTGAGGCGGTGATACGCAATAAATTGGCTTTTATTTGCCATTCGGTAAAACCTATGGCCGACTTTTGGGGGCCTAGTAGTCATCCGGTTTGGTCTTAATAGCTGGCTGCTCGTTGATATGTCGATATCGCCGTTCGCAAAGTGCTATAAGTGGGCGCAGGAGATGTGTCTCCGGATTTTTGTTTGACGTCAGGCTCATCTAATTCAATAGTTGGTTTTTTTTTGGTATCTGCATGAAGTAGTTCCTCTTGGCTCTGCCTAAGGACTTCCTGCCGAGCTTGAGATTCCATCTTGCCTGCCGCCGATGCAATACTTCGATCTGCACCAGAGGGGGATGCAGGAGCGAGAGCAGCCCGTCGAATGACTTGCATTTTAGTAATTGTCGCTTCAGGGGTATTTTCTTTGCCAATATCAATTCCGACCTCACCACCCACTGCATAGGACGCACCGTCAGGTCCTTTCTGGTAAGTAAAGGAAGCTCCACCTCGAACATATTGTCCAGCCGCCGCGAGATGAGCTTGCTCATGGCTGCGAACCTCTATATCACGTTGTTTTAACTCCTGCAACTGCCGCACTTCCTCCTTGTTCAAGCCTACCGTGTCGTTTGTGTCAACGCTATTACTGTTTCTTTTTGCTGAGGAAGAAGACGAGCGGGCAAGGTCTTGGCCTTCCTGTGAGAGAGCCACGGTGTCCTTGTTACTCTGCTCATCGACAGTCTTGCCTGACTTTTTGGTTGATATCTCTATCTGCTGTTGGTAATTGCTGAAAATTCTAGATAAATCACCTTGGGCCGCAGTATGAGAGGAAGAAGCAATCTCCATAAATAGTGCCTGTTTTAAAGTTGATAATATACATAGTATATCAGATTGCCGGTTACAGCAAATCCTATGAAAACAGTTTGTCGTAAAAACAAAACTATTGATGTTGTATCAGATGCTTTTTAAAGGAAATTTTAGTTTTGAGGGAGAATTGGGTGAAACGACAATCAGCACCTGAAAAGGTTTCGGGGTATTGTGACAATTATCACCGCTGAAATAAATTGCCCAATTCACCCAGCACTGATCCTTCCCCTTTGGCAGAGAAGCCGGCGTTATTTTGTGGTGCAGCCTTGTGGATTCTTCCTGCAAGACGGGAAAACGGCAGCGATTGAAGCCACACGTGACCTGGTCCGGTGATTGTCGCGAAAAAGAAGCCTTCTCCGCCAAAGAGAGCTGACTTAACACCACCGACAAATTCTATGTCATAATTGATATCCTTAGTCATGGCAACAAGACAACCTGTATCAATCCGCAGCTTTTCACCGGCCTGGAGGTCTTTTTGGATAATTGTTCCACCAGCATGGACAAATATTTTTCCGTCCCCTTCCAGTTTTTGCATGATGAAACCTTCTCCACCAAAAAGAGCTGTACCGATCTTTTTCTGAAATTCAATGCCGATTGCAACCCCCTTTGCGGCGCAGAGAAATGCGTCCTTTTGGCAGACAAGTTTGCCGCTGAAATCTTTCAAATCCAGTGGGATAATTTTACCAGGGTACGGAGCAGCAAATGCTACTTTCCCTTTACCTGCACCTGTGTAGGTGAAAATCGTAGAGAAAAGCCCTTCTCCGGTAATGAGCCTTTTTCCTGCGCCAAGCATTCTGTCGAGTAATCCGCTGCCGGGTTGTTCACTGCCATCCCCAAAAACCGTCGCCATATTAATGAAATCAGACATATACATCATTGCTCCAGCCTCAGCAACGACACTTTCGTGGGGATCGAGTTCGATCTCAACGAATTGCATTTCGCTCCCGAAAATTTCGTAATCAATTTGATCAACAACATTTTGGGGAAGACGAGGAAGTGTTGAATAATTGGAGGATGACAATTCCGGACATTGGGAGATTTCTTTCCAGTTTGCAAATCCCTGCTTCCAGACATATGTATTGAGAGTATAAACACCATTTTGTAAGTTGTTCAGGATATGTTCGGTGGAAATTGGTCCCTCCTGCTTCCCGTTGATAGCTACATACCAACTGCTGCTCATACACAAACCCCCTTAATTTGTATTGAGAGGCTTAACCTCGATTGTCGTATTTTTCTTTCAAATCATAGAGGGTGTCTAAGTAATCATCTTTAAATTTTAGATGATTACCCCCATTTTCTATTTCTTCTATGAGCGAATTAATGGCGGGCCGAAGATCGATACCAAGTCGGCTATCGCCACGTCGGTTGGCTTTGTCAATAATCAGCACGGCATAATAGCTTACCGTCATTCTCGAAGCTGAATCGCGCCGAAAGAGGTAGAGACGGCCGCCGATAGTGTTGAGAAAAAAACCTGCATAATCGTACAAACTATCTTTCGGAATGGTTAATGAGAATTCTTTTTTAAGATACTCAGGGTGGTCCGTAAGAGCATAAAAAGATTTAAGAATTCTTTCAAAAGAAGCTTTTTCTCGATCTAGAATCCCTTTCAAAATAAATATATTGTCTTTGCCCAAAACTCGATAGAAATGGGCAGTATTTTTAAGGAGAGTAAAATAGTCATCAGTTTCTCTGGTGATCGCAGGTGGGTTGTCTATAAGAACCTGTAACAGTTTTGAGAAATGATTTTTGCTCGGCTCTTTCAGGTGAAAGTCCTGCATGTAAGGTTGTTTATCGAGATGGGAGTAGAAGGCATTTAAATCATCCACAAGTTGTTGATATGGATCTGTTATTAACGCTTGTCCTGTTGTCTTTTCAATAGTTGATTGATTTTGAACAAGAGTGAGATTTTGTGGTTGACGTTCGGATTTTATGGAAACATCGTCTCCTCCAGGAATTGTTGTGTGATCAAAAAAGGGAGATTGAGAGGATATGATCGGGTGGGTTTCCGGTGTCTTCGAAGTATTTTCAGGAACTTTGGATACAATGGGATCTTGCTTGGTCGAAGTGGTGATAATATTTTCACCAAAAGCATGAATAATCTCAGAGTGTTTGAACCTCATAAAGAGAAAAAAGCTACTGATCACAATACTGATCAGAGCTATCATAAAAAACAAGGTGCTTTTTTTCCAGGTCTTCACTCGAGATCGAGGTTTATCTGGATCATGTGGGTCTTTCATAGCGACAATACAATAGAATCGAACCATAAAAAGAAACTTCATTATTTACTTAAAAGATACTCCATAGCGCAGATAAAGTCACGGAAGAGAATTTATCTGTCAACATATTGGCTGATGACGATACGCAAATGTTTTTATTGCTTGACTCGTACCGACTAAAACACTATTTTGGTATGTCTTATTCGCGTGGGATCTCAATATTAAAGTGTAAATTTATATAGTTTTTAAACATCATTATTAAACACACATGGAGGAACACTAATGGCTATTCTTGTTGTTGGACATGCAAATCCCGATACCGATTCCGTAACTTCTGCAATCGCCTTTGCAGCCCTGCTGAACGCACAAGGAATGGAAGCAAAAGCCTGTATGCAGATAGCTGCAAAAGACCTCAACCCTGAGTCGACTACCGTTCTCAAGCGTTTTGGTCTTGCTGCTCCTGAATTGCTTGCTGACGCAGGTGGAAAGGAAATTGCTTTGGTTGATTTCAGTGACATCGCTCAAGGTCCTGCTAATTTAACTGCAGCTACACTGGTTGCTGTAGTTGATCATCACAAAATTGGTGATGTAACCACCAATAATCCTATTTTGTTCAGGGCTGAGCCTGTTGGTTGTACAGGAACTGTATTAAACAAAATGTTTAAGGAAGCAGGTGTTGCCATTCCAAAAAATATCGCTGGTGGCATGCTAGCGGCTATCCTTAGCGATACCGTTAATTTCAAATCTCCGACATGCACTGATGCTGACAAGGCAGCAGTAAAAGATCTTAAAGTTGTTGCGGGTGTGAGCGATACCGATGAACTCTTCATGGAAATGCTCAAAGCCAAGTCAGCGGTTGCCGGAATTCCTGCAAAAGACTTATTGTTCCGCGATTACAAGGATTTCGATATGAAAGGTAGTAAGGTTGGTGTAGGTCAGTTGGAGCTTGCCACTCTTGATCAAGTTGCCGATGTTCGTGCTGACCTCGTAAAAGCAATGGAAGTCGTCAAAGCCGATGGCCGTCATTCCGTACTGCTCATGCTCACTGACGTCGTGAAAGAAGGGACTGAGTTGGTTGTTCTCTCCGACGATCCTGCAATGATCGAAAAAGCATTCGGCACTAAGCTTTCGGGGAATTCGATGTGGATTCCCGGCATGATGAGCCGTAAGAAGCAAACCATTCCGAATTTGCAAAAAGCTTTTGGCTGCTAAAGGACAAATATTTCTGGGTATTGTGAATTATTAAGTACTCAGAAAAAATAATTAAAAGGAGGACGTTACGTTTTTTGTAACTGTCCTCCTTTTTTTTGCAATTGTGCAAAGCGCACGCTCTGTATGCCGACTGCTAATTCAACCGATGTGCTTTACGAATCTCTTGTGATGCTATGAAAAAAAATACAAAAGCTCCTAAGATGTTGGCCGGGATGTTATCAGGACAAGGAACTCTTTGTTGCCTTTGGGTCCGAGAATAGGTGAGGGAATAACGCCTTTACTGACTAATCCTAATTCATCGACGCATCGCATAATTTTTTTGATGGCTTTTTCATGTAAAAAAGGGTCGACAATAACTCCTCCATTTCCTACCTCATCTCTAGGGAGTTCAAATTGTGGCTTGATCAGGGCAAGAATCGTTACTTCTTTTTGGAAGAGGCGAACGAGAGGGGGAAGCAGAGTAGCAATGGAAATAAACGATACATCCATAACCACGAGGTTGACCTCTTCGTGATGGATATCCTGCACTGATATGTTCCGTGCGTTAAATCGCTCAAGGACAATAACATTAGGATCTTGACGGATTTTCCAGGACAGTTGCCCATAGGCTACATCTATTGCATAAACTCTACGCGCATTATACTGGAGAAGGCAGTCGGTAAACCCTCCTGTTGATGCGCCAACATCTATACAAGTCCAATTTGTCGGGTTAATATGGAAATGTGCGAGACCCTTTTCCAACTTAAGTCCGCCTCTAGAAACATATGGACAACGCTCTTTTAAACGGATACTAGCGTTATCAGGATACAAAAAACCGGGCTTATCGGCTATCCGATCGTCAATATACACCTGTCCGGCGCCAATCAGTGCTCTGGCTGTTTCAAGAGAGGGTGCAAGGTTGCTATCGCACAAAAGTTGATCGAGGCGGACCTTCAAGATGGAATATTTGCCGAAAAATTAGAGCTTCCCAAGACGTTCTTGGGCAATACCTGCTTCTCGAGAAGAACCATGTTTTTTTAGGAGCTTTTTGTAGATCACCTTGGCAGTTTCTTTGTCGGAAAGCTTTTCGAATGCCATACCCTGTTTGAGCATGGCCGAAGAAGCCTTTTCATGGCCAGAAGATTGAGATATGATTTTCTGATACTGCATTATTGCTTTATCATATTCTTTTTGGTTAAAGAGGCATTCCCCCATCAAATATCTGGCTTCAACAGAATCACTCGAAGAGGAATTTCCGGCAATTTGTTCAAATAACGGTAGTGCCTCGGCATAGTTGTTCTTTTCAAACAGTTTTTGTGCCTTTTTCATGTTATTGTCTGATGGTTCAGCCATAGCCGAAGGAGCCGGTGTTGGTTGGATCGCCTTATCCTTGGTGGAGGCAGTGGCTGGCATGGCTTGCTTAGTTTCTGTGGAATCTGGAGTGGTGGCAGTAGAGACGTCCTTTTTCTCTTTTTTCTTGTCAGCCGTGACATGCTTGGCACTACCACCTTCGGGTTGAGCTGTAATATTAGCTGCTTGAGTCTTTTTCTTGGCGAGTTCTGCCATGAGGGCAGTTTCCTTAGCCTTGCGTTCTGCTTCTTTGAGGCGAGCTTCTTGAATAGCTTTGACACTTTCTTGTTGTTGATTCATTTTTTCTGCAAGTTTCATTTCTTTTTCCCGTAGTGCCTCTTCAAGACGGCGCATTGCTTCTTCACGTTTTGCAGATTCTTCTTGGGCTACATTGGAAATTGACGCTTCCAGATCTTTGTTTTGTTCCTTAAGCTTTCGATTGAGATAATGGGTTTCGTCTAGTTGTCCTTTGAGTTCAAGGATTTCTTTCTCAAGCTGATCCATTTGTCCTGAAACAGCAGCTTGTCGTTTCTGCATCGGGATCGTGGTCGATTTCATGTCCTCAATTTTTTTGTTGACGATACGCAATTGATAGCGAAGTTCTTCCACATCGTTTTGTGATGCGCACTGAACGAGAAAAGGAATAATCCCAACAAAAAAAAGTATATTAACAGCGAATTTCTTCATAATTATATAGCCTGTTTTAGAAATGATATCTTAGTATCTTACCGCGACCATTGAGGATATGTCTGGCTGCCGGGAAAGCTGAAGAGCTTTCTTTCAAAAGAACCGTTCTTCATTATACCGTAAATTGCTTGTTTATTGCCATCCCGTTTTGCAAAAATCACCTGGTTACCATCGGGTGACCAACTTGGTGCTTCGTGATGACTCAGGTTGTGGGTGAGTTGTTTTGGTGAAGCCCCGGTTAGCGGATTCATGGTAAAGAGCTGGTATACACCATCCCGTAAGCTTGAATAAACAATCAAGTTTTCTGTCGGCGACCAACTCGGTTCAGCATTTTCGGTCCCCTCAAATGTTAAGCGGCGAACACCTCTCGTTCGCATGTCTAATGCGAACAATTGCGGTTTTCCAGTTCTATCTGAGACAAAGACCACAGTGGATCCGTCAGGTGACCAGGCCGGCGAAACATTGATCCCCGAACGATTTGTTAACTGCTCAATAATTTCGCCTTTTCTGTCGAGTAGGTAAAGATCAGGATTGCCGTCCTTTGAGAGTGTCAAAATCATCTTCTCCCCGTCTGCAGACCAGGAAGGAGCAAGATTGAGACCTTTCCGCCGAGAAAGTGCCTGTGTCGTTTTGTCTTGGCGGAGGTCGGTGATATAGAGGTTTTGATTGCCGCTGTGATAAGAGGTGTAGGATAAGAAAAGCCCACCAGGAATGAATCTCGGAGAGACGGTGAGATGTTTGTGACGAGTAATCTGTCGGAGGCTTTTTCCTAAAATATCAGTTAAAAACACCTCTTTGATAGTATTATCTCGATTTACAAAAACGATTTGAGTGGCGGCAATTCCCGGTTTGCCGGTTAATGCCTCAATGACATTATCACAAAACTTAAACAACATTTGATTCTTCTGATCAATGCTGCCAGAGAAGGTCTTACCAATAACGATTTCATCTCCCGCTACATCCTGTAATCTCATCTCCAGTTTGAGCGCGTTTGCAGAAATGGCGTATTGCCCTAAAATGGTATAGTCTGAACCTAACCTTTTCCAATCAGCTGCCTGGCTTCCACCGTATTTTTCAAAAGGAAGAATAGAGATGATTCCATGAAATTGCAGAGCTTGGCCAAGGATGTCAGCAAGGTCCTTGTCGAGGTGTTGTTTTTGGTCATTGAGGCTCTTGTTTTGAAACAAGGGGACGGCAATATTAATTTTTCTGATTTCCGGGGCGGAAATGTCAAGATACACCCGGTCTGCTGCGATTGAATTATTCATCAACCAAAAGAAGAAAAGGATAGAAAATAAAGAACCCAACAAGAGTTTTTTTAGAATGTATTTCATCATGGCAGTTATTTTATAAGTCGCGTGTTGTTATTGAATGCTTCCCGGTTTGAAGCGAAAACCAATGTCATAACGTTGTTTTTTTAAGGCCGGTGGAATGGGTGGCAAGGGTTTGGCTGCCTCAATTGTGTTGCTGACAAATTGATCAAAGATTCGATCACCAGATTTGCTTTCAAAAACCATGTTGGCAATATCTCCATCAATTCTGATAGTAATTGCCACAATTGCTGTCAAGTTTGGGTCTTTTTGTAAATGTTCAGGTAGCGACCAGAATTGTTGGAGCCGACTGGCAATAGCTGCTTGATATTGGCTCTCCAGTAGATTTGTGCTGCTTCCGCTAACTGCCGGGGCCGGAGTGTTTGATTGTGGTCCGACAGATGATTCAGTATTTTGAGCGATTCGGCCCTTATTGCTTTGAGTAAGGACCCGGCGTTCCTGTTCCAGAGCTTCTTGCGCTAATCGAGCTCTCTCAATAAGGACGGCTTCTTCTCTGAGGGCTTCAGCAAGCTTTTGAACTTTTTTCAAATCTTGGTCATTCTTTTTAACTGGAATTTCTTGTTCTTTTAAATTTTTAACGATTTTCTTCTTGAGTGGCTTTAAAGAAATTGCCTTCTGTGGTGCCGGTGTTGGTGCAGGCTCAACTTTCTCAGGGATATCGGCAATCGGTGCTACCTTTTTATTAACCTTCGGTACTGCAGGGACAGGAGGAGGGGGAGGTGCAGACTCCTGTACCTTTGCCGGAGACGGTGCCTGGGGTTTGGCTGAAGGAGGAGCCAGTGCCGGTTCCGCAATATTAATAAGGCTAACGGTGTATATATCAGCAAACTTTGGTTTTGCCTTAAATAAACCTGGGAGATACAGTGCTGCTAAAAGCAGCATGAGATGTATTCCAATGGCAATATTTAATGGGAGTTTCCAATCATTCGGCTGCATAAAAACTACTCGATAACCGTGGGACACTATACTACTCTTTTTCCGGAGGTTTGGTGATCATGCCTATTTTATCAAAACCGACTGATTGTATGTCAGCCATAACCGTGACAACCTGCCCATAGGCAACCTTCTTATCTGCATTCAAAAAAATCGGCTGGTCCTTGTTCACAGAATAGCTTTTCTTCAGTTCTTCAACCATAAGAGCTCTAACTTGAGGGACACTATTTATACTTATTACGCCCTTTTCATCTATCGTCACAATGATTGGCTTTTCTTCTTGGCGCAGGGCTTTTGCCGTGGTCTCAGGGAGATCGACATTGAGCCCCTGAGTCATCATTGGAGCTGTTATCATGAATATGATAAGTAGCACCAACATAACATCGACCAGAGGGGTAACATTGATATCAGCTACCAATCTTTTCTTGCCGTTACGGTTTGATGGTCCCATGGTGGCTTATACCCTGCTCAACAGATCTCTTTCCACCAAGTTCAAGAAGTCTGTAGAAAAATTGGAAACTTGTCCATCAACGAGATCGAGTTTGTTAGAGAAATAATTGTAAAAAATGACTGCAGGGATAGCCACAGCAAGACCGGCAGCGGTAGCAACCAATGCTTCCGAGATACCCGGAGCGACGACGGCGAGTGATGCGGAACCGCGCTGCCCAATGTCATGGAACGAGGCCATAATCCCCCAAACTGTTCCGAAAAGACCAATAAATGGCGTGGCACTCCCTGTTGTTGCGAGAAAGGGTAAGCCGCTGCCAAGCAGGCTGATTTTTTGCGACTCTGCCTTTTTAACTGCACGTTTTAAATTGTCCATCGTAGCAAGCTGCATCTCTAAAGTTTCATTGCCTCGGTTATCATCCTTTCGGTTGCGTATTTTATTGATTTTTTGCAGTTCGTTGAATCCTGCGATAAAAACTGCCGCCTGTGGGCTGTATTGATATTCTGCTGCTGCGGTGTTCGCCTCATTGAGATTTGACGAATTCCAAAATGCCTCAAGAAAATCTTCGCCGTCGAGGCGAACCTTCTTGAAAAGGCGAGCTTTCATTATCACGATAGTCCATGATACAAGTGAAAAGAGGAGAAGGGTAATCATTACCAATTGGCCGACAGGGCCTGCATGGGTAATCATATCAAGAATTGATAACTGCACGGAGATGTCCTTGTTTAATCAGTGCAACCGCACACCTGCATGCGGTTGTTCATGACCCGGCTTAACTCGGTTATTTGATGGATGAAATTGTTGTCTTTTATGAAAGCTTTTTCAGACCACGTATCTTACCTGCTTTTCTTAAAAATTCAACCGGTCAATTAAGACACGAGGAAGTTTTGCAGGACAGAGGAGGCTTATCCTCAAGAGGAGCGGAATCAGGATGTGGATCTAACCAAGGTACAAGCAAAGTCGACTATCACAGCAACCTTGCCGTCGACCTTCAATGTACCTTTAAAAAAACAGGCGTTTGAGATTGCCTCTGTCAATGTTACTTTGATATTGATGGTATCACCAGGAAAAACCGATTTTTTAAATTTTGCACCAACAATTCTCGTCAAGACAGGTATTAGAGGCTCTTCTTGTATAAGGCTCAAATTTCTTTTTGCTATAAGCAGGGCTCCGCTTTGAAAAATCGCTTCGCAGAGGATTACACCAGGCATGATTGGATTTCCAGGATAGTGTCCTTGAAAAATATCCAGGTCCGGTGGAATAAATTTTTCTGTAATTATCCAGTCATCAGCACATGAGATTATTCTTTCTATCCAGAGGAAGGGTGGGCGGTGGGGAATAAGGTGAAAAATATCCTTAAGTTGCTGCATAGTTATAAGCCACCACTTACTTCAAGAACTGTACCACTAATATAAGCCGCGCGACTTCCGGCAAGAAAAATCACAGCATCTGCTACTTCTTCGGGCGTTCCAAACCTTCGCATGGGCACCATTTTTTTATACTCGGCAAGCAAGTCTTGATGAAGATCAAGAATGAAATCCGTGGAAATGAATCCGGGGGAAACACAATTTACGGTGATTTTTTTTCTGGCGACTTCTTTAGCAAGGGTTTTTGTGAGAGCCACCTGGCCGGCTTTTGATGCAGCGTAGTTTGCTTGCCCAGAAAAGCCAAGGTGAGCGACTGGCGAGGTGATGTTGATGATTCTCCCGTATTTGTGCTTCATCATCAATAGCACCGCCTGTTTAGCCATCAGGTATGTGCCTGTAAGGTTGGTGTTCAGCACGTCTTGCCATTGGTTGTAACTCATCATGGCAAGCATGGCGTCCCTACGAATTCCAGCATTGTTGACAAGGATATCAAGAGATTGATGTTTTTCTTCGATTTTTCTGAACAATGCAGCTACTTGTTTTTCGTCGGCAATATTACACTGAAAAAGCTCAAAACGATCGGAAAATTGCTGATTATCATCGGCAAAGGCTTGGGCGGCCTCGTTGTTTCCAGCATACACGCCGACTATATGGGCCCCTGCTTCAAGAAAACGCTTAGCAATTGCCTTTCCTATTCCTCGTGTAGCTCCACTTATTAATGCTGTTCGGCCATTGAATTCATCCATGACGCACCTCTAGGATCGTAGAAAACTATCGACATCGTTGGATACGATAACCCCATAATTAATAGCCCCAAGCCAGCCGGACATGATAATTCCAACCGATCCAACATGAAATAGTCCTGCGACTTCTTTGAAAATGGACCGAGAAATGTTCAATCCTTCAAATTTGGTACCAAAAGATGTACCTTTTGTGTGAAGAGTGTAGCTGTTAAATGTTCTGGGAGTAGCTGCCTCCATCCAATCAATTTTTTCCTTGACACCGGGGAGATAATGTTCAAGGTCGGTCAGGGTTCTGTCGATTAAAAATTGTTTTTCCTTCTGATAGTTGGCTTCTTCCAGGTGTGCCCAGTCTTCAAAACGACTGTTCATCGAAGCTACGATGGTATATCGGTTTTGGCCAGGACGAGTCTTCGGGTAATACAGTGAAAAAGTTTTTGAATTTGAATACTTGTCAAGTAATTCATTGGAGTCGAACTCGGGTGCGGAGGAGGTGAAAAGAAGATCTCCGATATCATTTATTGTTTCCATTTCCTTGATGCCAAAGTATACCTGGCAACTTGAATTGTTAACCCGTATCTTGTCAGCTTTTTCAAGAAAATCATCGGAATATGATTCGCGATCTGTAAGATTTCTAATGGTATTTGTTATCCCACTATTTGAAACTACAGCTTTCGCCGCAATTGTCTTGCCCAATACCTCAACTCCTCGAACTCGTCCTTTTTCAATGATGATTTTTTCAACTTTTGAATTAGTACAAATAGTTACACCGTTTTTTTCTAATTCTTCGGCCATTAATCCTATTAGTTTGTCGGTGCCGCCCTCAAAAGTGTAGACCCCTTTGTTCATAAAATTCGAAAAAACTATACCGTAGGTGATAGCAGGATCATCGAGTGTTGAACCGTTTGCATATGTTATCGGTTCCATAAGGAGTCGATGAACATCCGATCTTCCAGGAAAAAAATTATGAAACAATTCCCGGGTGGTCATTGTCTGATCATCATAAAAATTCATCCCCGCCACTGTTGTGAAAAAACGTTCAATAGTTTTGCCTGGAATCTGGAAATGAGACTGGAGTAACCGGGTAAAGTCCTCTTTGTCAAAGGTGGTTTGCAAGGAAAATTGCGGATTATCGAAAACAATATTCTTGAGTTGCACTATTGAACTCATGATTGATTTGTTCCAATATTTTTTGCAGGTTTTTAACATACCATATGGAAAACCGTGCAAGGAAACATCGAAAATGTGTCCTCGTCGTTTGAACCAGGTGGCAAGCCCCCCCAATTGGTGGTGATACTCCAAAAGGAGAACCTTATGCCCACAGTAGGCTAGACGGTTGGCGGTTGTAAGCCCGCCAAGACCCGAACCCACGACTATCACATCATATTGTTCGGCAAGTTGAGAAAATGAGACTGGCATAAGATAACGACTTCAGAATAACGAACTGTTAACAATTATTAAGACTCTTGGAGCGATGATCGCAGAGTGTGTCTCGCAAATGAGTTTTCTTTTGCAACAACGAAACACTACAAAGCATAAAGAATCAAATACTGACAAGAGCTAGAGTTTGGGCAGAATGTGCTGATTGACTATCGAAACGCCGCTGAGCATGGAGCCGATAATTCCCAAAAAACCTTGGTCAGTTCCAGCAAGAAATAGATTGGGGTAGCCTATATTACCATCTTTAATTTTTTCCGGGCTGCCATAGATGGCTCCACTGATCTTTGCAGTATAGCGCTCAATGGTTACGGGAGTAAAGGTGTTTTCATATACAATATTTAGAGCGAAACTGCCAGTCAAATTCTCCAGCATTTGTGCGGAACGGCGTGATGTATCTTGTTTTTGCCTGGAATACTGATCAGGTGTTGACGAAAGGAGTTTCCATTTGCTGTAGTTTGCCAAGTGCGTTGAACGAATTTCTGTCAAACCCTTTTGGGGAAGACCATGAAAATTTGCAGGAAAACAGATGACTCCGCTGTTGAAATCGACGAAATCGGTTGGATTCTTATACGAAAATTTGTCTCCATTATTAAAAAAAATAATAGTCTTATCTTTCGGGAGGCCGATTGATGATTGGTGTCTCAGTTGATACATCGTTTCAACAAATCCTAGCCGAGCAAGTTCTGTCGGAGAGGGTTCTTCTGAGTTCGAAATAAGCCTAAGGGTCTCTTTGTGGCCGATAGTTGAAAGGATATTGTCACATTCCAACACTTCTCCATTTTCAAGCTCCACTCCAACTGCTCTTTTTTCCGTGATAAGGATCCTTTTCACTTCGCAGTTTTTTCTTAAGGTCCCGCACAATTGAAGGTAATGATCAGTCAGGATATTAATCAAATCTTTAATGGTTCCCTGAGGGCGAAACATGCCTTCCTGGAAAATTGCCCTATACATTATGACAAATTGACTAAGGTCCATATCCTCTTCACGGCTTGAGCCATAGTACATGAGTGGACAAAGAATCATTTCAGCAAGGAGCGGGGATTGTAGCCTTTCCTTTAGAAAAGATCTGGTTGAACGAAAAGGAGAAGGCGTGAATGGATCGAAATACTTGATAAAATCAAGCATTTTTTGAAATCGTGCGGTTGCTTGGGGAAATTTATTCCGCACTTCTGTTTCGAAGACATCGGCGTCGTTTGAAAAAGCTAAAGTCTCAAGATTGCGGAAAACAACTTCGCTTTTAATTTGCTGACAAAAAGAAAAATCGTTTCGACGAAGCTTCAGCTGGCGGAATAGTCTGTTGAGTGGAGCTTTTTTGTTTCCGGGGTCAGCATAGTTGGTGATGGCGTGGAGTCCCGTTTCATAGAGAGTATTGTTTCTATAAAAATATGAGTTGAGTCCACCAAGGCGGGAGTGCTTTTCAACCAGAAGAACTTCAGGGATGAACCGTGCTGCTCGAATGGCAGCGGCCAGTCCAGAAAGACCACCGCCAATTACCAGAAGAGGGATTCTCACATCATCAGACGTCTTTTAATAGCGGTTGGAGATAGCTTACGCAGCTGTTGAGTGTGGCGAGATGAGAATAATCTTCTTCCGGTATCTGAAGTTTGTGCCGCTTTCGCAGTTCCATTACGATATCAAGGAAATCCATGGAATCAAGCTCAAGTTGGTCACGTAAAGCTTTGTCGGGGTCCAGGCTTTCAAAGTCTGCTTCATCGTCTATATCTTTAATTATTTCAA
>JAHJLI010000272.1 GCA_018821785.1 Pseudomonadota bacterium | reverse complement strand
TAATATTAATAAATTATAAGATTATGGTAAAGACCAGAACAGCCCCCTAGAGGGCCTGTTCTGCAAAGATGACGATATTTTTACTTCTGAGATAGGTGAGAAGAGTGTCGACATCCATCTTTGACTGACTGACAACCACATAGAGTCCTTCAGCAGTCGGTCCGTCAACAATGACAGCCTTGCATTCGCCCAGTAATTGACGGATGTCCTGTTCCATCGCTGTGTTTTGAAATACTACATTTATTCGAAACCCTTCCGCCTGAACTGTCTGCTGGCTGCTCAGTGTTTGCAGGGTTTCTTTTTGCGGCACGGTGACCACCATCAAGAGAAGGGCGATTGCCTGGACGGCAACCACACTCCATGCCAGTTGGGGGCTGGGTAATATTGATTTGCAAAAATCGAGAAAAATTTGCAGAGAAGAAGGCTTATCTGACAAGAATTTCCCGTTTGCAATACGCTTCTGGATGCGTTCGAAGAGTTGTTCGGAAGGTCCTGAAAGATGTTTGTTTTCCTCTTGATACATCTCCTGCATGGCCATGAATGTTTCCAGCTCCCGCTGAATTTCGGTATGGGTATTGAGGAGTTCTACAAAGAGCAAATACTCTTCTTCTGGTAAGGTCCCATTGACATACAAAGGGATTTGCTCACTTATTTTTTCTCGGTCATATATCATTTTTGAAAATCCTCATCTTTCTCAAGGAACTTTCAAGTGCCTTTTTGGCATGAAAAATTCGTGTTTTAATTGTGTTTACCGGAATATCTAAAAGCTTGGATATTTCCGGATAAGATAAGTCGTGGAAAAAGGCTAAATCCAGCACCTCCCGATGGTTGGCAGAAATTTCTGTCATGGCCTCCTTGACTTTCTGGTTACGGTTTGCAGTTTCCATTTCCGGGAATGCTCCACCTGAGAGATGTGGGAAATTATCAATATTGTCATGAAATTTCTGCTTTCCTCGTTCTTTCATGGCCAGATTTCTAGCAATACCGAAAATCCAGGTGGTAATTTTTGATTTGCCACCGAACTTCGCAGCATCTTGCCAGACAACCGCATAGGTCTCAACCAGGACGTCGTCAACCATGGACGGATCACCGATCATTCGCAGAAGGAAAAACCGAAGTCGTCCATAGGTTTGCTCATAAAGACGTTTAAATGCCTCCTGATCACCTGCAGCTATTTTGGAAATCAAAACAGCTTCAACATATTGAGAGCTTTCATTATCCATAGGTGCTTTAAAACCGGAAAAAGGTTCAATATAAAATGATTGCGATGGGGAAAGGGCGCTCATGTAATTGCCATCTACTGGGAAGGTATCAAATAATTGACGTTTAAGGTATTATTATGTGTAAATCTGCAATTCAAGGGATATAATTGTATCCAGAATTTATCCCATTTGGCCCACAAACTTTCGGTAACTATCCCCTTTATTTCCCCCAGAACTCCACGCTGTCAATGAACTGTATTCTAAATCCGGATCCGGAGTTGTTCCGACTCGACACTCCCATCACGTGGTGGTACATTTATATCATGCACCTCAACTCCACAACCAACAAACCGAAAGAGGATTAGCGGATATGAGCCTCGATGACCCAAGCGTTAGAACTTTTCTTGAAGAACTTCACCGGCGAACCATTGGAGACATGCAAGCCCAGGCATCCATGTATGAAGTTGGAGCAGCGATGGGTCTTGGCAAGAGTGAAGCGGGAACCCTCGCCGAAGAACTCATGGTCGCTGGACTCGTTGAACTGCGAACACTGTCAGGAGGTATCAGTATCACCTTGGAAGGCTTGTCATTTCTGGGGATAGCCGCGCCGACTACCACTTCTGCAGACACCAACCAGAAATTCAGCGACGGCCCTGCTGCAAATAAGGCTGACCGTGAAATCCTCTGTCGCCTCATCGACACCATGAAAACCAGCCTTTCCGGGTTGAAGACGGAATACAAGCAACTTGAAGAGATCATCATTGACCTTAAAACCATCGAGGTACAGTTATTATCGCCCTTCCCGAAGGTTGCTATTTTAAGAGAGCTTCTCCGTTCTCTGCATTCTTCTTTTCAGGCCATCGGCAACAAAGCATTGACTGCACTGCTCGCGCCTCACATCAGGTAAACCGCACCGTTCTGCTTCAACTTGCCTCTTACAGCCAACACCTTTTGGCGGGGCTATTATTTCGGAGAACTGGACATGAAAACCATCGGACTCCTTGGCGGAATGAGTTGGCAAAGCACTGCCCATTATTACCGGCTCTTGAACCAGGGAATCAATAATCAGCTAGGCGGTTTGCATTCCGCCAAGATCGTCATGGTCAGTATTGATTTCCATTTCCTGGAAAACCTTATGCGATCAGGGGACTGGTCGTCATGTGCCGACCATTTGACCGACGCAGCAAGGAAGATAGAGGCAGGCGGAGCAGATATGCTCCTCATCTGCACCAACACCATGCATAAGGTTGCAGAAGAGATTGCCGCAACAGTGCAGATTCCCTTACTCCATATCGCCGACGCCACCGCTGCAAATATCAAGAAGTCAAAACTCCGCTGCATCGGACTTTTGGGAACACGCTTTACCATGGAGGAGGATTTTTACCGAGGCCGGTTGTCTGCAAAGCATGGCCTTGAGGTGGTTATCCCGGAGGCCCCCGACCGGAAAATTATCGACGATGTGATTTTCGACGAACTCTGCCAAGGAATTGTGAGCGACACTTCACGCTTGGAATATCTTCACATCATCGGCAAAATGCAGGCACAGGGGGCTGAAGGCATCATTGCCGGATGTACGGAGATCGGCATGCTGGTGACCCAGGATCATACCCCGACCCCGCTCTTCGACACCACCGTCATCCATGTTGATGCCGCGATTCGTTTTGCTCTGACCGGCAACCCTTGAACCAGAGGGAAAGAGACAGGTCAACTGAAGTGGAGAGATCTACTTCGGTTGACCTGCCAGGTCTGGCCATGATGTTCGGGCTATCATCATAGCGTTCAATTGCAAGCTCCACTCGAAAGGTCCAGCGCATGAGCACACACCCCCAATCGATGGCAACACAGATCATTGTCGTGCCATGAGCGTCCTTCCTGCGAAACTACAGCCCGCCACTATTTAGCAAGGACTATGCCTGTTTTGTTTTTCATATAGTTTTCAATGGTTATCCGTTTTTATTAACAAAATCAACACCCCCTAGAGCAAAACATGGTCTTTTTTCTTTTGGGTTTGCGCAAATATTACCCACTCCCCTTCAGCATTTTTCCGACAAGATCGCAGTCATTTCTTCAAGCTCTCTCATCTCAACTGAAAGCTGGTAACAATACACCACGTTAAGCAAACCTTAGAGTTCATCACTCTCATGATGACAGCTGGTATGCAGTTTGCTACTATCAATTGATTGGCAACTGCGGATCTCAATTCCCGCCATCAAGAAAAAACTTCTCCATGGCATAAGGGGCCGTAAAAAGACTGATGAAAAGTATGAGTTATTTCTTAACGGCCCCTAAATGTCCAGCGTCTGGGTGATATCCTCCGAGACAGACGAGACACGAATCCAAAAGATGGTGCGTCGCCCTTGAAACTTGGTATCAAACAAAAACTTGCTCTCATCTTCTTTATGTTTTTTCTGATCTTTTCAGGGACGGTTTTCGTTCTCTTGACGAATGTTCAGAGGATGGTCGATACTACCGAGCGTATTGTCAGCAAAAACAAAAAAGTCGCTGAACTGGCCGAAATCCTGCAAGCCAGCCTTCTTGACATGGATGCCAATAGCAAAAAGTTCAATCTTCTTAAAAAAAAGCGCTATTATGAGTTGTTCGAAAAATCTCAAAACAACTTTGAAAGCGCCCTGCAGCAGGCGGTCCTCCTTTCCGGGCTCTCTGAAAACAGCAATTCTCCCTGGAGACAGCTGGAAGACAGTTATCAGCTCCACAGCAGCAATTTTCCGCCCATTGAAAGTGCCCCGGAAATCGGCTTCGAATGGGTCGCCGACCACATCCTGGCAGAATGGTTGGAGAATATCAGCCGTGCCAAAAAACAGAATCAACAGGAAATTGAACTTGCCTTGCGAGAACTGAATGAGGCAAGTAGAATAAGCGCAAGAAACGGTCTTCTTAGTTTCTGCGCGAGTATTCTCGTTGGCCTCATCGGTGTCTGGTATATTTCCCGGGCCATTTTTTCTCCTCTCAAGACCCTGACAGGAAGGTTACGGGGCATCTCTTTTGACACGCCGCAAGAACCGATCCGTCTCAGGGGTGGTGATGAATTCAATGAACTGGCCAATGCCTTCAATGACATGAGCCGCCAACTTAATGAAGAAGAAACTATCCGGGCAGAGTTCATTGCCACACTCAGCCACGAAATACGAACCCCACTTTCATCTATCCATGAATCAGTGAATATGATTGTTGAGGAGGTTTTTGGGAGCATCAATGACAAACAGCGAAAATTCTTAGAAATTGCCAGTGTTGAAATCAAACGAATTACTAAATTGCTCAATTATCTGCTCAATGTTGGGGTTCTTGAAATAGATGCTCGTAAGGCTAACTCTTTTCACCTCAACACCGAAAGTGTGGTCATCAACAGCGCCGAGCTCTTTTCCGCTACCGCCGAAAAGAAAAAGGTGACTTTAAAAATGGACAATTTTCACGACTGCCCACAACTTTTCGGAGTGCGGGAGGAAATCCAGCAGGTGTTCGTAAACATTATCGGCAATGCCATCAAATATTCCCCTGAGGAAGGCAAAGTAACTCTCTCGTGGGAGCGGGACAAAGAAAGGAAGTTCCTTCTTTTTCATGTTGCCGATGCCGGTCCAGGGATTGCCGATGATGAAAGATCACTTATTTTCACGAAATATTATAGGACCAAGAATGTCCGCGGGCATCTTGATGGTGTTGGCCTTGGCCTTGCCATTAGTCGCCGGATCGTTACCAGTTACGGCGGACATATAGAGGTTGCTAACAACAGTGGGCAAGGCTGTACCTTTTCCTTCTCCCTTCCTACGCACCCCCTGACTACATCAAGCAGTGTTTAAAGAAATCTCATGTCAAACCTTATGAATATACTCATGCCCATTACGGGAAATCTAAAGCAACGGGTTGCCGTTTTTTTTATTGCCATTTTGTTGTTATGCAGTTCATGCGCCCAACCACCCAAGGCGGATTCTCCTCCCTCCACTAAACAAACGCGACAGAGTGTCGCCGAGGCATTCTTCTTAAATGAAGATTTTGCCAATGCCCTCCTTGAATATGCAAATGATTACCAAACCTCCCTGTCCAAGGAAGACCGAACTTCAGCTCTATATGGCCTCGCCTGCACCCAGCTGATCATGGCACATTCCAATAACCAGATGGCCGTAGCCATCGACAATCTGGAAAAATGGGATGCAGAAAAAGGTGACAGCCGCCTAACTGAGAATGTCCACCTGCTCGTTCTTGCCATAAAAGTCCAGAGTGAACGTATGCAAAAGAAATACCTCGAACAAGCCCACCTTGCCAAACAGAAAAACAACCTGATTGCCAATCAGAAGAAAAAGATTACGCAAATGGCTACCACCGTAGATAATCTACAGAAGTTACTTGAAGAACTCGAGGCAATTGACGAAACCTTGCAGGAGAAAAGAAAGCCCTTATGAATGTGGAAAGACATGTCCTGGTTGTTGATGACGATCCAAGTATCCTCGAAGTGCTTGAGGCCCGGCTGTGCGCCGCCGGCTTTGTGGTACATGAGGCGGGGGATGGTCCTGCGGCGCTGCACATCTTGAAAAATTTAAAGATCGATATTCTTATTTCCGACATGAAAATGCCGGGAATGAGTGGAATGGAGTTGCTGGCTCATGCCCGCGCAAGCCATCCCCGCCTGCCGGTAATATTTCTCACCGCCTACGGAACTATCCCCGATGCTATACATGCCGTAAAGGCCGGTGCAGTTGACTACCTCACCAAACCCTTCGACGGTCGAGAACTGGTAAGAAAGATTCAAGAGATCCTCTCCCGCCCGCAATATCCTGCACAGGAACAGAGCAAGGGAGACCGATTCGTATGGGGCTCTAGTCAGGCAATGCAGGAACTGCATGGAATGTTGCAAAAAGTTGCTGCAAGCAATGCCAACGTCCTCATACTCGGCGAAAGTGGGGTCGGCAAAGAGTGTATCGCCAAGCTCCTGCACAACTCCAGCGGCCGACAGGATGCCCCCTATATCGTTGTCGATTGCGGCTCAACACCGCCGGGCATTCTCGAAAGCGAGCTCTTCGGTCACATCAAAGGCTCTTTCACCCACGCCATTCAAGACAAAAAAGGACTCATTGAAGCCGCCCACGGCGGCACTCTGTTTCTGGACGAGATCGGCAATATTTCAGCTGAGATGCAAAGCCGGCTCCTGCGTTTTCTTGAAGAAAGAACTATCCGCCCGGTTGGTGCCATCAAAGAAAAAACTGTCGATTGCCGGGTAATCGCCGCCACCAACTCCGATCTTAAGGCTGCCGTCGATGCAGGGAAATTCAGACAAGATCTGTACTATCGTCTGAAGGTAGTGTCACTGCACATCCCACCACTCCGCCACAGGCGAGAGGACATCCCAGCACTAGCAAACCTTTTTATCACCAGCTTTCTCAGGGAAAATGCTCTGCCCAATATAGACTTGCCGGAAAAAACCCTGCAATGGCTGCAGACGCTTTCCTGGCCCGGTAATGTCAGGGAGCTGAAAAACGCCCTTTACACCGGAATCATCCTCTGTCACAACAACCAGATTCTTCCCGAAGATCTGCAGCTGGATATAAACCCAGTTGCCGAATTACTGTTAAACGAGGATGATTTTTCTATGGACCAGAGCGAGAAAGAGGCAATTATTCGAGCACTGAAACAGACCAAAGGTGTAAAAAAAGATGCGGCGGAACTACTGGGAATCAGCCGTCGTGCCATTCAGTATAAAAGCAAGAAATACAACCTCGATTCCACAAATTTCAAGAACTGAAGAGGCATGCCTTTATACCGCCTTTTCATCACCGGCGGCAAACTGGTGCACCTTATTGCGCCCGCGCTTCTTGGCCAAATACAGCGCCTGATCGGCACTGCTAATGAGTTGCTCGTAGGAATTGGCACTCACAATTTTGCTGGTTGCAAGCCCAAGACTAATCGTGACAATACCGCCGGTTTTCGATTCACAATGTTCAATTTTCATGTTTTCGACATTTTCACGAATCCTCTCGGCAACGGTCATTGCCCCCTTCAGAGAGCTGTTCGGGAGAACAACCACAAACTCTTCCCCACCATATCGGGCACAGAAGTCAATCGGTCTCTTCAGTGAATCCTGGATACACTGTGCCACTTTCCTGAGGCATGCATCGCCCTCCACGTGTCCGTATCGGTCATTATATTTTTTAAATTTGTCGATATCACACATAATCACCGAAAGCTCAGCATCGTTCTTGCGGGAGATAATAAATTCCTCCAGGATTCTTTCGGAAAAGCTCCGCCTATTGGGAATGCCGGTAAGTGCGTCCATTACCGCCTGGCTTTTGATGACATTATAGGACCGATCCAGTTTCAACCCAAGAAAGTTCACCCCCACCAGACCGATTGCCCATATAAGGGCATGCCATATGGTCATGGATACAAGAGGAACCTGCACTGAAAACGGCAGCTTTACGCTTATGCCTCCACGAATATCGCCTTCCCTGTAGCCCTGTTTTTCGTGGCATTTGAGACATGATTTCTCGGTTATCAAGGGAGCCATGTAGTGAAAGACCTGTTGACCATTCTCCTGCATGAAGGCGTAATCTTCTTTTATTCCCTTTTCAAAATTGACAAGAAATTGTTTTTCAGCAGCGGTCGCCAGGTTTTCAGGTCGAATCGGATTCAGACTGGTAATATGGAACTGTACGCCATCTTCAAGTAGAGCGATCTCACTTATTTGCCTGGTCATAAAGGCCGGATTGATCTTGGTCAACACCAGGTTTTCACCAATTCTCAAATCGCGGGCAAGATCCTCAAGGTAGGGATTAGGTTGGTTGTTTTCTGTTACTGGAGTATAGACGCCACCGTGCGAGGAGTTCCATCTTCTGGCAACGACGATTTGCTTGAAAAGCGCTCTAGAGGTTAAAAGGGCAATACGCTGCTGCTCGGCGCGGGAATTGTGGGTCATCCAGACCAGGGAAGAAGAGATGAGGATCGTCCACAGAACGCAAAAAACGATTATGTTTCTTCGAATGTTCATCCCCTCTTCTCCTAAAAGGACATTTTCGAAAACTCTCAATGCGGTTATGGATTACGTCGCTGATCGTAAGGAAATCTATCTTCAGGATACATGAAAAGCCAACGGGGAGCAAATTCCTAAAGAATTTCTCCCCGTTTATTGAAAAACAAAAATGGCACAGCAAGAAGAAACCTACACATGCCACCCATTTGAACGATTTATCGATCCATCTTTGCCGATGATAAGGCATTGGTAATCGCTATGCCTGTTGATGAACTCTGCACCGGCTGCCGGTTCCATGACGAAAACAGCAGTGGCCAGGGCGTCGGCATCCATAACGGTCGGCGCCATAACTGTTACGCTGGTAGATAAGTGTGGAGAATGCCCGGTACGCCCGTCAACAATGTGATGAAACATCTTTTCTTTATCATAATAGATCTCATAACTGCCTGAGGTCGCTATCGCCCCATCGCGCATGGCGATAACATCCGGATACTCTTTGTGCTTGCCGGGATCCTGTACCGCAACTGTCCATGCTTTGCCTTGAGCAGCCAGACCACTGGTGCGGATATCGCCGCCGGCGTTAATGAGATGATTGGCCACACCATTTTTCGTAAGCACTGTTGAGGCCTTGTCGACAATATAGCCTTTGGCGATACCATCAAGGGTTATTGCCATGTCGCTTTTTCCAAAGACAAGAGTCCCGCTCTGATAATGAAGGTCCTCACATCCGACAATTTTCATGGTGCTGTCGATTTCGACATCGGTCGGTGTCTGGTTATTGGCAAAACTGTTCTTATACAAATCGATGAGCGGCTTGACCGTGATATCAAAGGCGCCACCAGTCTCGCGATTAAAATAGAGTGACCGAGCAACCAGTTCCTGCAATTCCTCCGGGATAACCTCAATTTTCCCAGAAGCATTGAAAGACCCTACCGGAGAGGTTTTGTCATAATGAGTCAGCATGTTGTTGAGCCGATCAATTTCCTCAAAGGCCAGACCGATAGCCTGTTCGGCCTCGTCTCGTGACGGATGGATGGCGGTAATGGCAACAAAGGTGCCCATCGACAACTTGGTCTTGGTTACCTTGAATTCTTTTTTGCCAAAAAGAAAGGCTTCCGCCTTCTCGGCCGGAAGGAGTGCAGCTGACGCGGCACCAAGCCCTAAAAGGCCGGAGAGTTTTAAAAACGATCTTCTTTTCTGATCAAAGGCAGTCTCTGGAGTTTTCATATCTGTTTCCAATCTTGAATTATAAGGATCCGTAATGCAATTACCCTCACATTGACAACGAGTTCGCTGCGGCTCCTTTTGCTGTTCCGGGAATTTCTCTGTGTTACGGTTAGTATTTTTTCTGTCTCATCCTGCCATTCTCAGGCCATCGACAGCACTGCGGGCAAGTACCTGTCGACCATTATAGTGCCTGAATATCTCCCGCGGACATTTCGTTATGCAAGCCGTCTCACAGGCAGGCCCATAAACTATGCAGGCCTTTTGATCAATTTTTACCAAATTATTCTCGTAGGTTACCGCCCCAGCCGGACAAGCCTTGACACACAACTTGCAGCCAATGCAACCGACCTGGCAGACGGCTTTAACGTTCTTGCCCAAATCCTTTGTCGAACAGGGAACAAAGACCCTCGCTTTGAGGGTCTGGATCTCAATAATCATCTTCGGACATGTGCGGACACAAACCCCGCAGCTCACACATTTATCCGGGTTGATAATCGGGAAGTTTTCCACCATCTCGATGGCGTCAAAGGGGCAGGCTTCGGCACATTCTCCCAAGCCAATACAGGCATACTGACAAGCCGAAGGTCCACCAAAGCTCAGGTTGGCGGCAGTGCATGAGGCAAAACCATAATATTCATGCTTATGGCTTACCCGCCCTTCTATTCGCGAACAGCGAACCACGGCGATTTGATCTTCGACCGCCACCATCTTCTTGCCGGTGAGCTCCGCCACTCGGTTGGCAACTTTTTCCTTGCCGGGAAAGCAGAGGTTCGGCGGCACATCAGGGTCGTTTACCACGGCGATGGCATAGCCCTCGCAGCCGGGATATCCGCAACCTCCGCACTGGGCAAGGGGCAGGGACTCTACCACATGCTCAATAAGAGGATTGACTTCCACCGCAAATTTATGAGCGGCGATCGCCAGGCCGATACCGAAAAACAGACCGATACAGCCAAGCAAAACCAGACCACCTAAGGCCAATTTAATTAATTCCGGATCCATATCTTTTTACACTCAAACAATATCTGGTTAAACAAATAGAATGCCAAGCCTTAAAACACTTGCAGGCCCGAGAATCCAAGAAAGGCCATGGCGAACTGCCCTGCAACAATAAAAGCGATAGGCAAGCCTTTAAAGGTCGGCGGAATTTTCGCAAGTTGCAACCGCTCACTTACCGCACTCATCAGATACAATGCAAGCAGGAAGCCCCCACCGGCCCCGAGTGCCAGCATGAAAGTCTCAAAGATGTTGTAGTTGTTATTGGCAAGAATCAGAGGGACGGCAATAATAACACAGTTGGCGATAACCAGCACCAAGTACACCCCGAAGGAATTAAAGAGAATCGGGTTGACCTTTCTGAGAACCGTGTCAACAGCCTGTACAGTCAAGGAAACAAGGCCGATAAAAACAACTATCTGAAGAAAATTGAGATTGAACGGAGTGAGAATATAATTAAAGAAAAACCAGCTCATCAGCGCCGATACCACTATGACCATGGTAAAGACTACTCCCATTCCCTTGGCTGTGCTCTTTTTCTTTGAAGTTCCAAAAAATACGCAAAGACCAAGGTATTTGGTAAAAACAAAGTTATTGATGAGAAGCGCTGAGATAAGAATTCCGAAAAGATATCCGAGATACGACTTGCTCACCTTAAAGGTCGTCTTGTCAATCCCAGCCAGGTTTTTTGCCGCGACAACATGGGTTTTCACCATATTGAGCGGATCCTTGAAGACCAAGGTGATGTTTTTTCCCTCTTTGCCGAGAGTGGCCGAACTCAATGCCAGGATAATATCAGGATCAGCTTCCTCAAAGACCGTATAGTTGTCTATATTCTCGGCAACCACCTTGTCAACCGGGCCTGACAAGGTGACGATGATCTGGTTTTTACCGGAAAAGGTTTGATCGACAATCAATCCTTCCGCCAATGCCGACAAGGGTGCAATAAAAAAGATCAGCGTCGCCAGGACGATGTATTGTATTCTTGTCCTCATCATTTCAACCCCTTTGAGCGTTTGTAATACACTTCTATCCAATTGAAAA
Source organism: Pseudomonadota bacterium (assembly GCA_018821785.1). Lineage (GTDB taxonomy): Bacteria > Desulfobacterota > Desulfobulbia > Desulfobulbales > Desulfocapsaceae > Desulforhopalus_A. The sequence goes on along the minus strand of JAHJLI010000272.1, from coordinate 3,115 downwards.
AAGCCATCATCAAACCGACCACAAAGAAACCTGCACTCGGCAAAATAAAGAAAAGCAGGGGTTTGAATCCAAGGACATCATACCCTAAAATCGCCCCCGAACCGAGCAGTTCGCGAACAAAACCGATAGCCATCATGCCGACCATAAAGCCAAGGCCCATGCCCATACCGTCCCAGAAGGAATCCTTCACCGGCTCCTTACAGGCAAACATTTCGAGGCGCATGGTGATAATAGCAAAGGCGACGATCAGTTTCACAAAGATACCCATCTTGGCATATGCTTCCGGCAGATAGGCAGCTAGAACCAGATCGATGACCGTCACCCAGGTGGCGATGGTCAAGGTATAGGTCGGGATACGAATTCGGGGATGAATGACGTTCTTAAAAATAGAGATTGTTACACTGGAAAAAACCTGCACGAAAAGCACTGCAACTCCCAGCATGAACCCGTTCATAACCGTGGTGGAAATACCGACGGCCGGGCACATGGATAGAGCCAGTTTGAAAATCGGGTTTTCGCTTAAGATGCCGCGCGTTATCAGCTGCAGGCTTGATTTGTCATTGGCCACGTCGACTTCCTCTCACAATTATTAAAACGATACAGCAAGCTGCTGTTCTTTCAAAATCTTATCCAACACATTGAGGCGATAGCCAAACTTGGTGACAATCCCCTTCACCCCTTCGGTCACTGCTTTACTGGAAATGGTAGCACCGGTCAGGGCATAGACATCTTTACCCTTATACTGTTCCCGGAATTTCATAATATCCTCCTCACTGACCTTGCCGTTCAAGGCCTGGAGATAATCAGAAGGGATTGGTGCTTTGACAACGTCAATCGCCTTTAGGGCTTCGAATGGTTTGCCCTTGAACTGGTTCTTGAAGTAATCCTGGTCGATTTCCGCACCGAGGCCAGGATCTTCCTCGTGCTCGAGGACCTCGAGCCCGAGAATTGCAAACCCGGGATCGACCGCCAGCATGACGTTGATAAAGGTCTTGAAGCCTTGGAACTTTCCTCCAAGCAGATAGGCAATGCGGGCGCCGCTATCGGTGACGACAATGGTCTGATCGGCAAATTTCACGGTATGCCCTGGTCCTGCAGCCTGCTCGAACGCCTTGTCGCGAATCTTTGGATCAAGGGCTTCGCTCTCACTGAGTGCCACATTTTTACTAGCCAAAAACCCACCTGTCAAATCGATATTGACAAAGAGAAAACCCTTGTCCTTGCCATGGCCTTGCGGCACGAGGTAACCGATGGACTGTTTGTCACCGCCGGTTATAACGTATCGATACACCTCATGCAGGGCCATGGAATCAGGAATTTTCGCCCCGCCTTTATAGCCAAGCAGCTCATAGATAACCCGCTGCTCCTGAACATGCTCATTATGCTTTTTGGCATTACTGGTAAAGATGAAGCAGATTCCCATGACGCTTGCTGCCAACAGACAAGACAGGGTCAACCGAACGACTATGGTAATGATATTTTTCATTTTGCACCTCCCATCGGCGGTGCAAAACGTTTCAGCTTAAACCACCCATCGAGAACACTGCTCAAGGGATTCATCAACAGGATGGCATAACAGATGCCTTCAGGATAGCCACCTTTGAGTCTGATCAAGACTGTCAAAGCCCCGATGCTGATGCCGAAAACAATCTTCGCAGTTCTGTTGCTCGGGCTGGTAACATAATCGGTAGCCATAAAGAAGGCCCCGAGGATGGCACCACCGGAGAGTATGGCAAGTAAGGGGTCTCCGGTCAGATAGCCGTCACCGCCGAATATCCAGGTGAGTGCGCCTATGGTACCAAGGAGGGAAAACGGAATATGCCAGGTGATATAGCCTCGATATAGCAGATACAAACCACCGAGAACCAGGAGGAAACCGGAGGTCTCACCGATACAGCCAGGACGCCAGCCGAAGAAAAAGCTGCCGTAAAGATCGGTTCCGCTGCCGAAGGCCTCGGTAAAGGCCGCCAGCCCCTTTTCTTTCATCACCGCCAGAGGTGTTGCCGTCGAAACCGCGTCAATGGAACCACCCAGGAAGGAGAAAATTGCCAGATTCTTTACCGGTGGCAGCCAGGCGGAGGTCATGGCCACCGGGAAAGATGCCAGGAGAAATGCCCGGCCGAGCAAAGCGGGATTAAAGAAGTTATAGCCGATACCGCCAAGCAGATGTTTGCCGATATAAATGGCAAAAACGGCGGCGAGAATAGGCAGAAGTGGGGATACTCCGGGCGGAATGACAAAGGCCAGAAGCATCCCGGTCAGCACCGCACTTCCGTCTTTAATGGTCACCGGTCGACCGAGGGCCTTTTGACTCAGCCACTCGACAACCACACAACTCACCACTGAAACTCCCGTAATCAGGAGGGTTTGTATCCCGAATACAAATACCGACAGAACCAGTGGCGGCACCAGACAGGCCACGACAGTCCACATAATTTTTTCGACAGACTCACTGCTTTTTAGATGCGGTGAAGTGGAAACCTTCCACATCGCCGCCGGCGCAGCCGACTGATCGTCCAACTCTTGCTGTTTACTCACGACTCTCCTCAAAGCCTCCTCATTATGCTCAAAACCCCTTTTCGGGTCCAACCCCGGTAAACGGGAAAGTACCTTCGTAACCCTACCGGTTCTTCTCCGGCACCTGCTATGGTCGTTTAGCCTTCATTTTTGCCAAGCGGATAAATTGCACCAAAGGCCGTTTCGCAGGACAGACATAGGCACAGGAGCCGCACTCGAAACAATCAAACACCCCGAATGGCTCGGTTACCTCGGATAAATTTGCCTCAACATGGAGAGCGATTTCCTTTGGCTCAAGGCCCATCGGGCAGGCATCAAGGCACCAGCCACACCTGATGCACTGGGAATGGGGCCGGGTATCGATCTCATCCTTGGTCAGAAACAGTACCGCCGAGGTGGTTTTGGTAACCGGCACTTCAAGGCTTGAAACGGCAAAGCCCATCATCGGACCGCCAAGAACAATCTTCGTCAGGCCCGGCTGCAGTCCACCGAGATACTCGACGATATCTTTCAATTTGGTGCCGACCTTCACCAGAAGATTTGCCGGCCTGCCGATCCCTTTACCGGCTACGGTGATGACCTTTTCATATAAAGGCTT
>JAHJLI010000271.1 GCA_018821785.1 Pseudomonadota bacterium | reverse complement strand
TGATCTGGACAAGGAGCTGGAGAAACGCGGCCACCGTTTTGCTCGATATGCCGATGACTGTGTGCCACGAAGGCACACTAAGGTGTTTAAATTGCAAACCTTAGTGTAGCCATGCTGCACAAAAGATGAGGGTAGGCCCCTCGGAACCGGCTTGCAGGAGCAGGTTTCAAACCACCTCAAACTGCTGTGGTAAAAAGCCATGGTGGTGAGCGTTGAGGGAAAGGTCCCGCATGACGGGATCAGGTAAGGCTCATGGAGACGAACGTGAGTGAACCGCTGATGACGTGTCGAAAGCGTAGGGATGGCGTCAAAATCGGGGTCGAGTCGTTGCCCCGGGATAAGTTTGGGAGTTACCTGTTTACTGCCCATTCGGCGTCCGGCATTAAGGTGGCGTGAACTTGAGCCAGGCTATTGTGTGGAACGTGGGAAGCTGTCGTTCCGATGTTAAGGGAGAAATTCAAGTGGAAGACCCACAAGAATAAGAGTACCGATGCGGAGCACAGTGACGGATCGCCCCGTAGTAGTGATGAAGGCTCTGTAATGGGGCTGGAGCAAAGGGGGCGGGTTATCCTGCCTAATGTGATGACCAACCAGAAATGGGAGGAGTCTTTGGAAAAGGCAAAGTCGTACCAAATTTCTAAACAAGTTGTAGTGGAGGCATGGAAACATGTAAAGGCGAACAAAGGCGCCGCAGGTGTAGATTCTGAGACGATATCAGACTTTGAAGAGAATCTTAAAGATAACCTTTATAAGATCTGGAATCGTATGTCGTCAGGAAGCTATTTTCCACCACCGGTAAGAACGGTAGCAATACCGAAGAAAACCGGCGGAGAGAGGTTGCTCGGCATTCCCACAGTTTCTGATAGAGTAGCACAAATGGTGGCCAAGATCCACTTTGAGCCAACCGTGGAACCTTTTTTTCACGAGGATTCATATGGATATAGACCGAGGAAATCTGCGATTCAAGCAATTGAGATAACTCGCAAGCGATGCTGGCGGTATGACTGGTTGCTTGAGTTTGATATCAAAGGACTGTTCGATAATATCGGGCATGAACTGTTGATGCGGGCAGTACGGCATCACACGGAGTGTAGCTGGGTAATCCTTTACATCGAAAGATGGCTGAAGGCTCCATTCCAGAAAGAAGATGGTACGTTGGTGGAGAGGCTGCAAGGCACTCCTCAAGGAGGTATCGTAAGTCCGGTGCTTTCCAACCTCTTTCTGCACTATGTCTTTGATAAATGGATGGACCGGAATCATCCCGGCAATCCATTCTGCCGATACGCCGATGATGCTGTTGTGCACTGTCGAACTGAGGCTGAGGCTTTTGCACTTAAGGATGAGCTTGACGCCAGATTCAGGGAATGTGGCTTGGAACTCCATCCATTGAAGACGAAGATTGCTTACTGTAAAGACGATTTTCGTCGTAAAGACTATGCTGTCACAAGCTTTGATTTTCTTGGTTATACTTTTCGACCTCGACGATCAAAGAACCGCAATGGAAAGTTCTTCATTAACTTCTCGCCGGCTGTAAGTAATAAGGCGGGTAAGGGGATGAGGGAAAAGGCCCGAGGCTGGAACATGCACCTTCGTAGTGATAAGTCCCTGGAGGATTTGTTGAAGATGTTCAGTCCTGTTATTCAGGGATGGATACCCGATTATCGAAATTTCGATTTCGTGCTTTTTGTTTTTTTCCTGTTTTTACCGAATTGAGTCCTGATGATAAATATAGCACAGGCAATGCCTATTATTACATTTGGCCAAAACGGTTCAATGCCAAAGCTTAGCCAAAATGAGCGACTCCATTCGCGAAGTTTTTCTCCATAAAAAAATCTTAGGATTACACTCCCAATCACCGCACTAATTGCAATTACTATTGCAACTTCAATTAGTGTGAATCCCTTCTCTTTGAAAGAGTTTGATTTCATTTAAATCGATAACCGCGCATTCAGCGGCTTGTCCGCTGCAATGCTTTGTTGGCCGAAATATCTTTAAGGCCGCCAGAAACATATTTATGCAGCACACTGGATACGAGCGATTGGTAAGGCAAACCTTCTTCTATTGCTCTACGTTGCAGTGCTTCCAGATCACGGCTCGAAATCCGGATGTTGATGCGTTTATCTTTTTTAATTGTTTCCTCTGCTAATTTGGCAAGCTGAGTTCGGCGGTTGTCTTTTAAATCAGATTCAAATTCTCCTGCTTCAAACGCTTCCAGCATTTCCTGGTCTTCAGGGTTCAATTTTTTATTCTTCATATGGCCCTCTCAAGTAATGCTTTGTAGCCTTTCGGCTGGGGATAATGCTTTTCAGAAAGATTTCGTCCTCATTTTCAACGTAAGGAACAAGCCAGGCATATTCATCAACCTCGACAACGAACATGCGTTGATTCGGATACTTGAAATTATTGGGATGAACCAGATCGTCGAGCAACCTTCCGGACTGGAGTGCAAACAACACGTCCTCGAATGATATGCCCCTCTCACTCATCAAAAGCTGGTTCTTTTCAGCATTCCAATTGATTTGTTTCATTGTTTAACAATAGCACAACGTGTGCCTATTGTCATCATCACAATTGTTTTACTCAGCTTGAAAAATAGAAATAATAATTCCGACTCTTTTATCGTAACGAGAATATACCAAAACATATCAAAGCATAGTGGATAATTGGCCCCGAAAGGATAAATGTCCTGCCGACCGTGCAATTGTTTAGGGCAGCCGGAAAATTGAAAACACAACATCTTTGTAACTGATTTAATGAGGGCGACATATTCCCAATTAGGTACCACCGATAGAGGACCATAGCGCGCAAGATATACTTTAGCAATAGGTACAATTACCTATAGTTAGGTTATTATTGAAACAGAGAATGGCAAACAACTGAGTGTTGCTGGGCTTCCTGATCGTCTTTATATGGAGGGGATATTGCTCGTTGTCTAGCTATTGCTTTTCTTTATGCAATCTCTGCGCAAGCTGAACTTTGAACCACTAGACTTTTGCTTGATGAGGATGCTTTCGACAGTATTGCGGGCAGTAGTCACTTTTTGAAGCGTAAAATGACTTGGTGTTACAGCCGACAACACTTAGAAACGAAAAAAGGGACTCAGTATTTCTACTGAATCCCTCGTTTTTACTGGTGCCTAGAGCGAGAATCGAACTCGCACGAGCGCTAAGGCTCACGAGATTTTAAGTCTCGGGTGTCTACCTATTCCACCATCCAGGCAAGTTGAATTGGTTGCTTTTACCATATCACACTCTTCATTGTCAATCCTGATCAGTTGCCAATTTGTCGAGAAGATCGGGGCAAATTGGCAAGCGTTCGATACATCTCAAAACAGCATATTCGCCTGGCGGATTATGGCCAGCATGTCTCTCACCGCCTTATCCAGGCCGGTAAAGACGGAGCGGGCAATGATTGCATGGCCGATGGACAGCTCTTCAATTGTGTCAAGGGAGGCAATTGGCCCGGTGTTGTGGTAGTTCAGGCCATGGCCGGCGCACATCCTCAAGCCCAGCCGATCGCCTTCTTCGGCCGCTGCCGCGAGGAGTTCGTATTCATGTTCGCACATGCTTTCATTGAGAGCGTCGCAATAGCGCCCGGTGTGCAGTTCGACAAAGGTCGCGCCGATCTCTTTGGCGACAGCCAGTTGCTTGGGGTCGGGGTCGAGAAAGAGGGAGACCGGGATTGAGGCCTTGGCCATTTTTTCAATAACCTTGGCGATTTTCTTTGTTTGCGAAATAATGTCAAGCCCGCCCTCCGTGGTCAGCTCTTCACGTTTTTCAGGAACCAGGGTGATGAGATCGGGTTTGAGGTCCAGGGCGATGGCGATAATATCCTTATTGGCCCCCATCTCCAGGTTCAGTTTTGTTTGTATCGTTTGACGCAGCAAAATCACATCGCGGTCCTGGATATGGCGGCGGTCCTCACGCAGATGGACGACGATTCCCGATGCTCCTGCCAATTCGCAGATCGCTGCGGCGGTAACCGGATCGGGTTCGCTGATGCCCCGTGCCTGTCTGATGGTAGCAACATGATCGACGTTGATGGCGAGTCTTGTCATTGTGGTTCTCCTGAAATTGTTTGTCTTGCTGAGCAGTTCCTGCTCCCTGGCCAGCATTTTTTCTTCTTCACCCGGCGAACGTTCATGGTCATAGCCAAGCAGGTGCAGCAGGCCGTGAATGAGCAGCCAGGTCATACGATCATGAAATGGTTGGCGATAGAGAATTGCTTCCCGAAGGGCGGTGTCAACCGAGATGATGATGTCTCCAAGTTCCTTTATCGGCAAGGTGGCAAGCGATGCATCAGCCCCATCGGCAAAGGGGAATGAAAGGACATTGGTTGGCTGGTTTTTATTACGGTATTGGTTGTTGATTTGGCTTATTTCCTCATCGTCAACCAGGAGGACGCTGAGGGTATAATCGCTCACGCCGCATTCCCCAAGGAGTCGGTTGGCAAGATGAAGGAACCCTCTCTCATTTACAAGGTGACCGGTGCGGCGGTAATGGCTGGTAAGTTTTGTCGGCATGCGAAAACCTTTACTGCTTTTCGTAAGCGTTGATAATCTGCTGGACCAGAGGGTGCCGGACTACGTCTTCTTTCGAAAAAGAGCAGAATTTGATGCCGTCGATGTTTCCGAGTATTTTTCTTGCCTGGAGTAAGCCTGACTGGTTTTTCATCGGAAGGTCGACCTGGGTGGTGTCACCTGTGATCACCGCCCGGGAATCAAAGCCGATCCTGGTAAGAAACATTTTCATCTGTTCCCGCGTGGTGTTTTGGGCTTCGTCAAGGATGATAAAGGCATTACTGAGAGTCCTCCCGCGCATGAAGGCCAGGGGCGCGATTTCAATAACCTCCTGGTCGATGAGGTCGCGGGCCTTTTCCGGACCGAGCATATCGTTCAAAGCGTCATGCAGAGGACGAAGGTACGGGTTTACCTTCTGGGCAACATCGCCTGGCAGAAACCCAAGTTTTTCGCCGGCTTCAACTGCCGGTCTGGTGAGGATGATGGATTTAACCTGGCCTGCAGTCAACGCCGATACGGCCATGGCAACGGCAAGATAGGTTTTGCCGGTTCCTGCCGGGCCTATGCCAAAAACGATATCATTGTCGCGGATGGCATCAATATACAGTTTTTGGTTTTTGGTTTTCGGTGAAACCACCCGGTTCTGTGTTGTCACATACACCTTGTCGAGAAAGATTTTGTCAAGACGTGCTTTGGGAGTAGACGCAAGGATTCTCAGGGCGAAGGCGAAATCGGAACTGTACAGCGGATATCCACGGCCTATAAGTTCGTAGAGCTGGGTGAGAAGATTGGCAACCAGCTCTACTTCATGAGACATTCCGACAATGCGCAGGTTTGTTCCCCTGGCATGAATCGTGACACCCGAACATTTTTCTATGGCCTGAAGGTTTTTATTGAGCGCACCGTAAAGGGAAGAAGCCTTGGAATTGTCGACGAAGGTAAGCTCCCGCTCGGTGATATTCACTTCCATAGAATTGTTATTTCTTTCCAAGTTTTTGCAATTCGTCGTCAATTATCACTTGCAAGCCCTCAAGACTGCGTTGTCGTGGTGTGCGGCCGTTGATGAAGATCGTCGGCGTTCCGGTAACACCGGCACTCTGGGCATCAAGAATATCCTTTTGCAGCATGCTCTGGATCTTTGGTGATTCCATATCTTTTTCAAACCGGGGAATATCGAGTTTCACTTCGACAGCGGTCTTTTTGATGGACTCTTCCGTGAGTTTTGTCTCAGCAAAAAGCCGGTCATGAAACGCCCAAAATTTACCCTGCTCATTGGCGGCAAGAGCTGCTTTGGCACTGGGTTCGGCAAATTTGTGGAATTTCAGAGGCAGGTTTTTAAACGACAATTTGACGTTTTTCGGATTTCTTTCAAGGATTTCGTCAAGAAGGGGAATTATCTGACGACAATACGGACATTCAAAGTCGGTAAAGAGGGTGATGGTGACAGGTGCGTCAGACGGACCTTTAAACGGCGCTCCGGTCGTATCAACATCTACAACAAAAGAGACTGCCACTGAAGTGAAAGATTGGTTGGTGTTGTTTATCAGATAGAGTGTCTCGCCCTGGGGTGCGATATCTATCGACGAGACACCTTCTTCAACAGGAATGCTGCCTTGGAGCTGCCCCTGAGTACTATAGATCTGCACCTGTTGTTTATCGTTCAGGAAAAAAACCAGCTTGCCATCAAGGGAGTTGACCATGGCCAAGGTTTTCCCGGCAGTAGGCCAAGTTTGCTGTATTTTCCATTCGACTCTTTTGTCCTGTCCGGCATCCGGCATGGTGTCGGCGTTTACGCCTGTGCCGACAAGAAGAGCTGCCAAGCAGCAAGATTGCAATTTGGGGAATTTCATAAAGTCCTCGCAAGGTGTTAATTTTATGATTTAAGACACAAACACTGTGGTTGGGCTGTTCAACAATAGACACTCTCGTAAATTTTCGCAAGCTACCAGTGAGAGACAAATGGATAGCTTGGGGATCGTCACGAGAAAATAATTGCATAAGGAAAAATAGATGGTAACCAAACGCTCAAGATGGTATCTATAGCGACCTTTTTTAGTACCTCGGAAGTTTAATTCCTTAGTTTTTAAGAATGAATTTCGTGAAGGTACTTACCCCCTTGTGGGAGGTAGGAAGATCGGGGTAATAAACGGTCCGGGCTTGACGGTTTTGCTCGGGTGAATTACTTATAAACGATTCTCTGGGAGTCGCGGAAAAAAAGTTCCACCATCATATTTTATGAATTTCTCTGCGAGGGTGGCGAAATTGGTAGACGCACCAGACTTAGGATCTGGCGCCTAACGGTATGGGGGTTCGAGTCCCCCCTCTCGCACCAGGAAGCAAACAAAGGGATCTAGGGCTTTTACCTTAGGTCCCTTTGTCGTTATAAAACGGGAGCATTTTTTAGAATGCCCGTTACCATTTTCTTAGCCCATGTTTAACACCCTGAGTGTCCACTCCGGCTTATTCTGCTCCATCGCCCTAAAAATATCCAATCATTCCAGGCCAAGTTATGTTAGGTTGTTTTGTAGTGCCATAATATATTTATTGTTGTTGACTTTCGTAACGGAATATGTAAATGATCAGTCATGTATATTCGACAGACAAAAACCAGCACATCGGCAG
>JAHJLI010000024.1 GCA_018821785.1 Pseudomonadota bacterium | reverse complement strand
GAAGAAAAATTTCGCGTTCGACTTGCATGTGTTAAGCACGCCGCCAGCGTTCGTTCTGAGCCAGGATCAAACTCTCCAGTTTGATATCCTTAGACCGTCCTAAGACGGTAACTTATATAGTGCTTAATTATATAAGAGCTCTTTCAATACCTGCTCATTATAAGCAGTTCACTCAAAGATGCCCTTGAGGTAATTAAAACCTCGTGGGCCCGTTTGCTGTTGTTGTTATTCAGTTGTCAAGGATCGATTCAACCTCCCACTCGCATGGTCGGCTGCGCTGCTTTGTGCAGCGAAGAGCTCGTCAATTTAAACTATCCGAAACCCTCTGTCAATTATTATTTTTTCTTTTCTTTCGTCTGCAATGAAATTTCATTTGGTATCCCAATGGCTTAGTATCGACGTAGGGATTTTGAACTCTTTGAAGACCGCGGCACATTACTTGAGCATTTGGCTTATGTCAACAAGAAAAGACTGAGTAAATTCTTTTAAAAGATATGGGTTCCATAGTTTTCTTATAAGAAAACGCATTTAATTCTAACGTCAACGTTTTTTATTTTATCCCAATAGAAATGTAAATACAAATAGATGAAAGCATGCCCAATACAACTATCAATTTACAGAGAGGATCTTTTACCATCTCCCCCATGGTGGTATAAAGAGAGCACGTAGCAGGTCGTGCAGGATATTTATTTGAAGGATAAAATAACTATGATAAAAAATATCCATAGGTTGACGAGTATTAATAATGTCGGAAAGTTTAATCCCTGCGCAGATTCCGAATATAATTTTTCGTCAGAGAGGGGTGGTCTTTGATGATTTTATCCAGAGCTGGAGGAAGCATAGTGCTTAAATAATCATCTATCTGGGCATATGTCATCTCTTGTTTGAGGGCCTCTTCGACTTTTTCTATAAACAATGCCTGATATTTTTCGTTGTCAATGTAAGAGAAAATCCCAGATGTGGGGGACTGCTTCTGGTAGATTTCAAGTGTATTTAATCGTTCTATAATGCTTTCAATATCATTTTTGGTCTGGAGTTGAAGACGTTCAAGATTCTTGATCTGCGCGATCATTTCCGGATCTGAACCAGATTGTATCTTGGTAGTGAGGTCAGCAACCAGACTTCGGATATCATTTTCTGAGTCTTTAAGACTTTTAACTGCCTGCCCCAATACTTCAATTTTATCCTTAAGGGATAAATTTTCGGACTGTAAATCAGCAATCCTCTCTTTGTAGAGAAGACCTTCTCCTTCCAACTCTATGATTTTGCCGCTCAACCCTGAGTTGTTTTTCTGAAGATCAAAAATCTCCTGTTTCATCCTGTTGTGCTCCTCGAAATCAATTTGTGTTTCAAATCCACTTTTATTATCACATGACCAGGAATTACAACAGATCAAGGCGCCTTGTGAAAAGTTTTTTTTTAAGTCAGAGTACATTTCTGAGGCCTGTTGCGGTGATACCATTGCCACTGCGGCAAGAAAGATGCCAATAAGTAGAGCTATACTGACTCCCAGTCCAATTGCCAAGCCAACGGCAAAGAGAACTGTATTACCGATTCCAGCAACAATGGCAAGAAATCCTCCACCTGTGTTTCCGCTTCCAGATGAAGCTGCAATTGTTGCTAAAATAATCACAGCTACTAGCACTGCTGCTGACTGAAGCAGTGGTCTACGAAATTCATTTTTTCCCATTGTATTCTCCTGAGCGCTAAAAATATCTTGGAATTGATAACAAAGTTAAAAACAATAATAACATTTCGTCTGTAAAACGCAACTCATACAGCCACTGCAACTCTGCAATGTCACCATAAAAATAACCATTTAACCATTAGTAGTGTCAAGGTTAATCTTCACCACTTGGTTGGATCCGTCATGCCAAAAGAAAACGACTGTTCAATTTCATCAATAGCTAACTCTTGTGTTTTCGGCCAGTAAGTTTACAAATCGGCTGAAACCCTTGCTGACCCTGGGTTTTCTCCGGGCCGCGTTTTTTGTCATGTTACTACGGATTCTGGCCCTGTTCGGACGTGTTTATGATCCGCGCCGGGGGCCTTATCTTTTATGATTTAAGGATGTTTTGTACTCCTTCAGTCACCTGGTTGAGCATGAGCACACGAGAGATATTTTAAACCAAAAAATTCTGTAACCTGGAGCGTCTCCAGAGTCCTCTTGATATGATACCACGACTTGCCACAAGAGATCTCGGCCACCCGCTCAATCTGCAGGGCCAGTACACAGATCTTGACATGGGTTTCGATTCGTCGCGAGGCCCAGTGGTACATCGGCGTCATCTTGATCTGCGTACGTTTGAGCGAGCGGAAGCACCGTTCGATGACCATCAGGCTCTTGTAGCCACACGCCTTTGCCAATTCCACCCAATTGTCTGTTGAGTTCATGCCCGAATCAGCGACAAACATCGCCCGTCCGAGATTCCAGCCGCGAAGATCGGCGCGAACCTTGGTTACGGTAGTGACATCCGCGGTATTTGCCCGGTAGTACCCAGCTCCTCACCAGGATGCCGTCGCGCGTGACGGCCAAGGCGACCACCACCTGCGGAGCCCAGTTCCCCTCTTTGGCGTGTCCGTATTTGCGCAGGGTGGTGTTGGAATCGGTGTCGTCTTCTCCACCTCTTCGATATTGACATGGAGCAAGTCCATGGCCTCGTACATATGGCGGAGTTTGAGATCCTGGCAGGAGGGCAGGTAGACGGTGGACAACGAGCGATCCCAGACGCCGAGTTTAGATTCCGGCATACAGAGACGGTTGGCGACCATGGCCAGCAGGGCTCGCTCCAACTGTGCCCGCCAACTTGCCGCTCGTTATGGGCAAGCTGGAAGTATTCGACAACCGAGCCGTCCTTGTTTGTGCGTTTTGTGATTCTTAGATACATGCTTACTGACTTAGCATGTATCGCTAATTCACAAGGAATAAATTACAATGTGTGTGACTACATATTTCGACCAGACCCTAACATTGGCGTCTTGCACTAAACAGGTTTTGCAGATATTTTTTCGACACTGTAGCAAAATCGGGCATTTTTACGCCTACTGGCCGCAAACGCAAGTAACTGATAATTGAAATAAAGAAGGACCATAAAAGAGGAAGGAGGTGAGGATTATCTAAAAAATGGTGAGCGACCAGGCAGTAAAATTAATGAAGGGTGAGGCACACACATCCTACTGTGCCTTAATGTTTAGGGTCAGTGCTGTGAGCGTTCGAAAAAGTGCAAAAAAAACCCTGTTGTTTAATCTATCCCTGACAAACTTGATAGATAACTGTCCGAAATTCCTTTAGAAAAAACAAGAAACGAAATTCTGAGTAATTATAAACTCAGTAACCGCTTGTATTGAAAACAAGGAACTACATGACTGCTTGAACGGCTGTTGTAGTAAGTTCAATAAATTTGGATGGAATCACGCCCATGACGATAATTATTACAATGAGCAGTATAGAGAGGATATTGCTTTTTCTGCTTGAGACTATGGTGCCACGATTTTCGGAATCTGTGCAAAAAGTGACTCTAACTATAGACAAATAATAATAAATAGCGATTGCTGTGTTCAGAGCGGCCAGGACGACCAGCAGTACATGGCCCTGCTTGAAGGCACCAAGAAGTAAAAGAAACTTGCCTGAAAAACCGACAAACGGCGGTATACCAGCAAGTGCGAAAAGTCCAACCGTTAAGGTGATGGCTAGAAGGGGGGCTCTTTTATGTAAGCCAGTAAAGTCTTCAATCGCTACGTTGCGGCCTTTTTCGGAAACCGTACAAATAACCAGAAAGCAGGCGAGATTCATAAAAACGTAGCCAATAATATAGTACATGGCTGTAGCGTAGCCAGTGCTTTCAAGAGTAAGCAGGCCAACGAGAATGAAACCAGCATGGGCAATACCGGAAAAGCCCAAGAGTCGCTTAGCATCTTTTTGGACAAGAGCGGAGAGGTTGCCATAAAACATCGAGAGCAGTGAACAAACAACAAGAATATTAACGATAACTTCCGCTTCAGCATTGATGAGGGTTACTACTCGAATCAAGAGGGCAACGGCTGCAAGTTTGGGAACGGCGGCAATAAAAGCGGTTGTTTCATTTGCAGCTCCTTCGTAGACATCCGGTACCCAGAAGTGAAGAGGAAAGAGTGCTAATTTGTAAAAAAAACCAACAAGAACAAGAACAATAGCAACTACTGCGGCAGGCTGGGCATAGGTAAGATTCAACTTGTCAGCGATAACAAAAAGCTGAGTGGAGCCTGTAAGACCAAAGAGGTAACTCATTCCGAAAAGCATGAAACCGGTAGCCATAACGCCAAACAACAGATATTTAACACCGGCCTCTACCTGTCTGCCACCATTGTTGACACTGTTCCGCATTGGCACCATGATATAAACAGCAAAAGACGACAACTCTAAAGATACGAAGATCGCTAGAAGCTCGACACTGGAGACGAGCATCATGAGACCCAACACGGCTGTAAACAAAAAAAGATAATATTCTGCTTGGACTTTCTCCTTGACACTGACGAGTTGGTCACTGAAAACGAGTACTATAAAGGTTGCCAGAGCAATGAAAAATTTGAAAAGCTGAGAAAAGAAATCAATACGATATGCCTGGTAAAAGAGTTCCCCTTCACTTTTTATACAGATCAGAGTGACAAGCACTACAAGGGCGGAAAGGGTTACAGCAAAATATTTTACTTTCGCTCTGCTCGGTTCACCTAAGCTGAGGAAGAAAAAAACCAGGCCGACACCTAACAGTGTTAATTCGGGGAGGAATAGCATTGTGTTACCCTTACGCGGTCGTTGTTAGTTTATACTCTTACTGGAAAAGCGATCCTGCTGCAGCAATCGATTGTGCCTTATGATCATCAAATTGTTGAAGAAGCTGGGAGACGCTTGCATGCATCAAGTCAATAAAGGGTTGTGGGCCTAGGCCGATCCATAAAACAAAGAAGAGAAACGGTGCAAGAACTGCAATTTCGCGACTATTGATGTCAGTTATCCATGATTGATCGGGATTGTTTGTGCCACCCCAAATAATTTTCTGCAGCATACGCAGCATATACGCTGCGGCGAGTACGGCACCAGGAATGGAGGCGAGGGCCAGATATGGAAATCGGTTGAGCACGGTGTCAAATTCAAAGGCGCCGGCGATAATCATGAATTCACCGACGAAACTATTGGTCCCAGGGAAACCGAAAGATGAAAGAGAGAAAAAAGCAAGAAAAGTGATATAGATTGGCATGTACTTACCCACACCGGTAGCCGAACGTAATTCCCTACTGTGGGTTCTCTCATAAATCATGCCGACACAGAGGAACAATGCGCCGGTGGTTATGCCATGGTTGACCATCTGAAGAATTGCACCTTCAATACCCTTAATATTAAGCACAAAGATACCAAGGGTCACAAAACCCATGTGGCCAACGGAGGAGTAGGCGATAAGCTTTTTCATATCGCTCTGAGCAAGTGCGGTAAAACCCCCATAAATGATGCCGGCGATGGAGAGCCAGAGGACATAGGGCATGAGGATTATCGTTGCTTCGGGGGTAATGGGTAGAGCAAATCGCAGAAAGCCGTAGGTACCCATTTTCAACAAGATGCTGGCCAGGATTACGGAACCCGCTGTTGGTGCCTCAACATGAGCGGCCGGCAACCAAGTGTGGAAGGGAAACATAGGCACCTTGATTGCAAAAGCGAGAAAGAAGGCCAGGAAGAGATAGATTTGAGATGTGACTGGATAGTTCTGCCACATCATGTCTGGGATGAAAAAACTGTAGTTGTTGGTAACGTAGAGCCATATAATACCGACCAGCAACAGAATTGAACCGGCAAGCGTATAGAGGAAAAATTTAATGGATGCATAAATCTTTCTAGGGCCGCCCCAAATCCCAATGAGCAAATACATGGGGATGAGCATTGCCTCCCATAATACATAAAAGAGCACCAAATCGAGAGCAACAAAAACGCCGATCATCGCAGTTTCCATGATCAGAAGGCAGGCCATAAAGGTTTGCACCCTTGTTTTGATATAAGACCATGATGCAAGAACGCACAAGGGCATGATGAGGGTTGTAAGGAGAATCAGGAGTATGGATATACCGTCTACTCCAATGATATAATTAATATTAAAAGCATCGATCCAGCTGTGCTGTTCAACAAACTGGAACTTTGCAGTAGTTATATCAAAACCCGTAATGAGACGAAGGGAGAGCAGGGCCACGAAGCTGGTGACAACCAAAGTGAGATAGCGGCACAGTTGTTCGCTTTTCACAAAAACCAGCAGCAGGGCTCCTGCCAGCGGCAGAAATATTAGCACACTTAGAATGGGGAAGCCGGAGTTAATCAGTAGTTGATCCATTGCCAGTGATCCTTCAGTTCAATAGGGTTTATAGGCAGACATAGGAAATAAGAAGAATGGCGACAAAGGTAACCGAAAAATAAATTGTCTGCTGGATATGCCCCTTCTGCAAAACGATGGTAATTCTTCGCCCGATAGCCTGTACACATCTGGCGCTACCATCAATAACGCCATCGATCCCATGCCAGTCAAACCATGACCAGAATTTGGCAGTGACCATGAGGGAGTAAAGCCCGACCACCCGATAGGCGGTTCCCCAGGCAGTATCAACCCATTGAATGGGATTCTGGGCAAGCCAGAGGAAGCCACGACCTGCCAATCTATAAAACCAATCCAGGTCGAGGCTGATGGTTGCCTTCGCACCCAGTTTATGTTTGAGGAACACAAAGGCGAGTGCAGTGAAAGCAAGAATTTGTAAGGTTTCACTCAGGTGATACGCCCCGTAGGGATGATATGTAACCTCAGGATTTGGTAACATATTATAGAGAAATGGTAGGTAGGAGCCGACGAGAAGACATAAAAAAGCAGCGGCAGCCATGGCCACGTGCATATTCCAGGGTGGGTCTGCAGCTTTCTCGCGGGTTTCAGCGCTGCATCGGTCCTCGCCAAAAAAGATCAGGTACGGCAAACGCAGGCCGGCAACAAGAAAGGTGCCTATGGAGACCAGTGTGAGGAGGAAGGCAGCCACGTAAAAATGAGACTCAAAACTTGCCGAGATGATCATTGACTTTGAGACGAAACCTGAAAAGAAAGGAAATGCGGAGACGGATATCCCGCCGATCACCATAAAAAACAAAGTGTTAGGCATTCTCCTGTAGAGACCGCCAAGCTCAGTAAATTTACACTTTCCAGTACTGTGGATAACTGCCCCGGCAGCCATGAAAAGCAGGCCTTTGTAAAGAATATGGGCGAAGGCATGGGCGCAGGTACCATTGATAGCAAGAGCTGTACCGATTCCGACCCCGGCCACCATATAACCAACCTGGCTGACAATTTCCCAGCCGAGTAATTTACGGATATCGTTTTCCATCATGGCATAAACAATGCCGTAAATTGCCATGACCACACCAAGGATAATAAGAATATCAAAGCCGGCAAAAGCACGAGCAAGGGTATACACAGCAGTTTTGGTGGTGAAGGCACACATGAAGACAGCACCGGTGACTGTCGCTTTGCTGTAAGCATCCGGCAACCAGGAATGGAGAGGTGGGACCGCTGCGTTGAGCATCAGTCCGGCCATAATCAACCAGGTAAACATTTGGCTGTTCTGTTCATCAAGCTGGACGAACGAGAGGTCGCCGGTTGCTTGGTAGCGGAGGACGAAACCAAGTAGCAGGAGAACGCCGCCGAAAGTGTGGACAAGCAGGTAGCGGTAACCGGCGGCAAGGGATCCTTTGTCGGTATTGAACCAGATCAGGAAGGTGGAAGCGAAGGCCATCATTTCCCAGAACAGAAAAAGAACAAGATAATCGCCGCTATAGATAACACCCAGGCTACCGGCCACATAGAACCAGGCTGCAATGTGTTGCCAGTTATCCCTGACATGAAGGCCGTATACAGTGCCAATGATCGCCATCAGAGCCATGATGAAGCCGAAGATCATCGACAGATTATCAACCCGACCGAAGGTGAGGGTCCAATCACCCATAAACAGGACTACGCCATGCACACCGGGATGCCAGTTTAGAGAGATTACATCCAAAAAGGTAAGAAGAGGTATGCTACAAAGATAGAGTTTTCGAAACGGCTCTTTGATAAATGGCAGAATCAGAGCGCCACATATCAATATTAGGGCCGGATGAATGAAACTAGTCGTCATAGTAATCCTCTCGGGTCATGATTCCACTGTTGCCAAACCACTTGGCAAAGAAGATGAGCACAAGGCAGGCAAGAAGAGAGAAAATCGCCCAGAAACCAGGGACGTTAATCTCCATCCAGGTATGCGCATGGCTGGTATCGACACCAACAATCGTCCATACCAACATGACGGCAATGGCGATGGCGCTCAGCACCTTCAACATTTGCAGCCGCTCTTTGAGGTAATCGATGAGTTGAATAATCATCCTGTCACCACCTTAACAAAATGCATCATAAAATTGGGGAAAATTCCAAGAAGAACAGAGATTACACAAGCGATAAGAATTGGAATCAACATCGCAAGAGGCGCCTCTTTAATGCCTGTGTAGGGTTCGTTCACCGGTCGTTTACCGAAAAAGGCCTTATAGCTTATGGGGGCAAAGTAGGCAGCGTTTAGCATGGTACTGGCAATAAGGATGAGGAGAATACCGAGCTGATGTGCCTGGACCGAGCCGATAAGGAGATTCCATTTGGTGATGAAGCCTGCGACCGGCGGAGCGCCAATCATACTGAGAGAAGCAATAGCGAATGCCCCGAAGGTAAAGGGCATGGACTTGCCGAGCCCCCCCATTTCGGAGATATTTTTTTTGTGGGTTGCAACATAGATTGCACCGGCACAAAAGAACAAAGTGATTTTGGAAAAGCCATGGTTGACTATATGGATCAAGCCACCTTGAATGCCCGGTTCGGTAAGAAGCGCAACACCCATGATGATGTATGACAGCTGACTGACAGTGGAATAAGCAAGTCGAGCCTTGAGGTTATCTTTCGAAAGAGCGATTATCGAGGCGGCAATGACTGTGAAGCCGACGAAATAAGCGGTAGGGATACCAAGATTAAGGGCGTGCATGGTATCGGTCCCAAAAACATACAGCATAACTCTGGTGGTGCAAAAGACACCAACTTTGACAACAGCCACGGCGTGCAGCAGGGCTGAAACAGGTGTGGGGGCAACCATGGCTCCAGGCAACCAATGGTGGAATGGCATGATGCCGTTTTTTGCAAAACCGAAGATACAAAAAATATAAAGCATGATAACCAGCGTGGAGTTAACTCCCTGCGGGAAAATGCCGGTTGAGATTTGTGGGGCAAAATCCAGTGTTCCGGTCAGGACATAAATGAGTATCATCGCCGGCAAGAGAAACGCCTTAGCGGTTGCGGTGAGGTAAACGAGATACTTTCTTCCGCCATTGTAGCCTTCATCATCCTGATGGTGGGCAACCAAGGGGTAAGTACAAACAGAAACAATCTCGTAGAAAAGATACATGGTGAAGAGATTATCAGAAAAGGCTACCCCTATGGCCCCGAAGATGGCAAGAGCAAAACAGGCGTTAAACCGGGTTTGTGCGTGTTCTTTAAGGCCTCGCATGTAGCCCATGGAATAAAAAACGGCAATAGTCCAAAGAGACGAGGCGACGAGGGCGAAGATCATTGACATCGAATCGGCGCGAAGCGTGACACTTACACCGGGCAGGATGGAAAACATATGAAATATGAGAGTTTGGCCCTGCCATACTGCAGGAACCATTGAGCCGACAACCAGCAAAAGCAGAAGGGAAGAAATGCAGGAAATCCCCTCTCTGATATTCTCCTTGTCCCCCTTTATCATCACTCCAAGCGTTCCAAAAAGTGGAATGAGCAGAGCAAAGAGTAATTTGTAATCCATTCCCGATGGCTCCATATCTAACCTTTAAGTTGGGCGGTGTCTTCCGCGTCGATCGATTTGAAGTGACCATAGACGGCGATGATGATACTCAGACCGATGGCAGCTTCCGCGGCAGCAATGGCCATTATAAACAGGGTAAAGACTTGGCCCGTTACCGGATCCGGTGCGGTGAACCTGTTGAATGCCATGAAATTGATGGAGGAGCCGGCAAGAACCAGTTCTGATGCAATGAGCATACCAATCAGAGTGCGGCGGGTGACCATACCATATATTCCCATGCCAAAAATCACCGCAGCGATGACGAGATAGGTGTTCAGTTCGTTGTAAAGTCCCAAAAGCGACATCAGTTCTCCCTCCCTTGGCGGGCAATTACTAATGCACCGAGTATTGCAACAAGTAAGACGATGGAGACCAACTCAAAGACCATCGAGTAGTCAGTGAGAAGTTGCAGACCTATGTTTTTCATCGAACCGTCGTTGAGCTTTTTAAGGATGGGCCACTCTGTTCTAAGTGCAAGTACCGCAAAACCGCCAGCGAGAAGGGCGGCAGTGGCGAAACCGAGTGGTCCGGCGAGAATACTCGAAGGGCCGATTTTTTTCTTTTCTTCGGGAGCCGCAAGCATGATGGCAAAAGAAATGGTAACCGCAACCGCACCGACATAGATAAGGATCTGCATCATTGCTACAAACGGGGAGTTGAGGAAAAAGTATAATCCGGCAACACCTATGAAGCAGACAACAAGTCCGGCGACCGAGCGAACAAGCCTTTCCGAGTTGCAGGCAATCAGTCCACCCACTATGGTGATTGCCACCATTATGAGAAAAACTACCCCAACCAGTCCATCGACACTGAAAAAGGCTGGGGAAGCAAGAGTAGAAGGGTTCATGTATTCCTCTCCTCAAGACGTTTCAGTAGATCAAAATAAAAATCTTCTTTTTTAGTGCTGGCCAGATTGTATTCTTTGGAAAAAGTGATGGCGCCAAAGCTGCAGGATTCAACACATGATCCACAAAGTGAACATTTGGTGAAATCAAGCATATACTTGGTGAGTACTTTTTTCTTGCCACCTTCAGGTTTCTCTCCAGCGAGAGTAATACAATCCGAGGGGCAGGCTTTTTCACAAAGGCCACAGACCACACACTGTGAGTTCCCTTCTTCATTTTCGACGAGTTCAATATGTCCCCTGTATCTAGCTGACATCGTCAGGGTTTCATAAGGATAGGAGACGGTGACCGTGGGTTTGAAAAACTCTTTAAAGGTGATCCCCATGCCTATGAACAGGCTCATCAACCCGGTGAAAATTTCGGTAAAGTAAGCAACCATCTCAAAACACCTTAATGAGTCCCGCAGTGAAGAGCAGGTTGAAGAGTGAAAGCGGAATGAGAATTTTCCAGCTGAGATTCAGAAGTCCATAAATTGTCGTACGCGGAAAGGTCCAGCGGATCCAGATAAAGGTTGCAATCAGGAGATAGAGTTTCAGGATAAACCACCAGACGCCGGGGAAGAGGCCAAAGGGGCAGCTCCATCCACCGAGGAAGAGGATGGTGGTCATGCAGGAGCCGATGACGATATTGGCGTATTCGCCCATGAAGAAAAGTCCGAAGCCCATGCTGCCGTATTCGGTATGAAAACCGGCGACCAGTTCGCTTTCAGCCTCGCCCAGGTCAAAGGGGGCCCTGTTGGTTTCAGCGAGGGTACAGATAAAAAAGATCAGAAAAGAGAATGGCATAAGCAAATTATGCGAATTGCCAAGGAGAGGGAAAATATTCCAGTGAAGAATCGACCTGCTTTGCTGGTGGACAATTTCCATCAGATCAGTTGAGCCGGCGATCATGACCACGGTGATGGTAGTGATGAGCATGGGGATCTCGTAGGCAACAGCCTGAGATACGGCACGGACGGAAGACATCATTGAATATTTATTGCGTGAACTCCAGCCGGCAAAAAGCAGGGACATGCTCCCCATGGAGGCGAAAGCAAAAATCATCAAAACGCCTACGCTCATGTTTTTAGCAACGATAGTATCACTGAATGGTATCGTCACAAAACTCATGATTGCGGGAAACATTGCAAGCACCGGGGCGGTGATGAACATTATCTTGTCGGCCCCGCCGGGGATCGTTAACTGTTTGGCCATCAACTTAATGCCGTCGAGAGGCGGTTGGAGCAGGCCGAAAGGTCCATTGATGTTGGGACCCGGACGTCGCTGAATACGTGCCGCGCCTCTTCGTTCAGCCCAAACAAGATACGCCGCGTTAAGGGCTGCGAAGGCTATGGCGAGGACGACAGCCACAATGACATTGAGCAGTGTTAATCGCATAGGATTTTCCTCTTACCTGTCTATCTCGGGAATTACCAGATCAAGACTTCCCATGAATGCAAGTGCATCCATAATCATCATACCACGACACGCTTCATCGAAAAGGTGCATGTTCGAATAGGTAGGTGAACGTAATTTCAATCGATACGGATTCTTTCCACCGTCGCTTACCAGACGTATGCCGAAACTGCCACGCGCAGTTTCAACCGCCTGATAATAATCGCCGACTGGAGGCTTGATGAGTTTTGGTTTCTTGTCGGGCATGATGGGCCCACCGGGGAGTTTGTCAAGACCCTGTTCAACGATGCGCAGCGACTGCTCGATCTCGTCCATACGCACCATGTATCTGGCCAGGGAATCGCACTCGTGATAAACGGGGACGTCAAAATCAAATTCCGGATATACTGAATACGGTTCATTCTTGCGAACGTCGAAGTTGATGCCTGAACCCCTGGCAACTGCAGATGAGGCTCCGTATTTTCTACACATTTCCTTGCTGAGAGGAGCAATGCCTTCGAGCCTTTTTCGGAAGATAATATTTCCGGTCACGAGTTTGTGATACTTTTTCATAGATTTTCGCATTCGGGGAATGAACTGTCTGGCCGCGGTGATGAAATCATCGTCGACATCATTATACAGACCACCGAATCGGAAATAACAATAGGTCAGACGTGATCCGGTCACCGCCTCAAGCATATCAAGAATGTGCTCTCGATCTTGCAGGGCGTACATCAAAGGGCTGAAGCCCCCGAGATCCATAACAAAGGCCCCGAACCAGAAGAGATGCGAGGCAATACGGTTTAATTCGACCATTATTGCCCGGATATATTCAGCACGTTCAGGGACAACGATTCCGGATGCCTTTTCAACAAGAAGCACATGGCCGTGGCTGTAGCCGAGGGCCCCGAGATAATCCATGCGACTGAGGTTCATGAGGAACTGAGGATAGGTCTTCAGTTCCCCCATTTTTTCATGCATGCGGTGAATATAGCCGATAACCGTTTCGGCATTGACGATGTATTCCCCGTTCATTTCCATCTTGACCCGCAATACCCCATGAGTCGCAGGGTGCTGGGGACCAACGTTGAGAATAAAAGTCTCGTCTGGTTGGAGCAGTATTGGAGAATTCATGCCTTGAAATCCTTTAAGAGTGGATGAAAATCTGCATCTTCAGGAAGGAGGAGAGGAATGAGGTTGGGATGCCCATCGAATTTAATGCCGAAGAAGTCATGGGTCTCTCGTTCGTGCCAGTTTGCCCCTGGATAAATACTTGTTATTGTGGGAACGACTGGAGATTGACGGTCAATTCTTGTACGTATCACCACACGGCAGAGATCAAAGTCATAACGGCTGAAATCGTAAACGACTTCCAGCTGATTGTCTTTTATCCAGTCAACGCCGGTAATGCTTTCTATAAAAAATTCGGCATCATCAAGCATGGTTACTGCGGCAATCAGTTGCGCCGGGGATATTTGCGCGTCAAGGTGATAGCCATGAACCGAATATTCCCTTTCCAAAAGTCCATCTTGACGAGGAGGGGGCGGACTTTTCACCTTCTTTTCCTGGTCATCACCCGCGCTTTCTTCTTCGGGAGGGACCGGGACGGGATCGGGGAAGAGACTGGAAAGGGTTGTTTTTATCTTTTCATAAATCATTTTTCAATACTCCAAGGCAGTCTCCCGAAAGCTTCTATCCTGTGGGGATAGGGTTGTCGGGGTACTATACAAAGATCACGCGGCTTCGGGATTTTTCCATCTTTTCCAGTCCGAGACTAGATGCTCGAGTTCAATTATTCCCTGCAAAAGAGCTTCGGGTCGTGGAGGGCATCCGGGGATATAGACATCTACAGGCAGAAACACATCCGCTCCCAAAACAATGCTATATTGACCCTCAAAAGCAAACGGGCCACCGGAAATGGCACAATTTCCAAGGGCCACAACCCATTTTGGTTCCGGCATCTGGTCGTAGAGGGTCTTGATGCCCGGCATCATTTTCTTGGTGATGGTCCCGGCGACAATCATAACGTCGCTTTGCCGGGCCGAAGGTCGAAACACCTCAGCACCAAATCTAGACATATCGAAACGGGCACAGCCGGTCGCCATCATTTCGATAGCACAACAGGCGATGCCAAAGGTTAAGGGCCAGAAAGAATTAGCCCTGCCAATGTTAATGAGTTTGTCCGCGAGGGCGAATTGAACTACCGACGAAGGAATGTTTTGCGTTCCCACTTAAATACTCCCTTAATCCATGCATAGACTATTGCGAGTGATAATATTCCGACAAAAAGGACTATTTCAATAAAATCGCGCATTGAAGATGCAAATAATGCATCGTTATAAGCAATAGCTACTGGGAAAAGAAAGAGTACGTCTACATCAAAGGCTAGAAAAATGAGAGCATAAAGGTAGAAGACAACACCGTATCGAATCCAGCTGTCACCAATGGGATCCATACCACATTCGATAAACTGGAGTGACTTGTTGCTTAATTGCCTGGTTGTGAGAGGCATGAACAGATAAACAATGGCGATAGGGCCGAGGGCGAAAGCTAATCCTCCGAGGGTGAAAGCTGCGATCCAGAGGACATGCTCATGGTATAGGAAAGTAGCGAAATTATGTTCCATGTGTGGTTCCTCGTTTGAGCTTGTTGGGACACGAATGTTTTTATTAAGCTGCTAAAATATAGTAATTCACAGAATTTTAAAGAGAAATTTTTCTAATACAACGACGTTGTCATGAAGAGAGGTTGTTGGACATTGTGCAATTACTATTGCGACAGGAAACATTTGCACAATCAATATATAATAAAAAATTATGTATAAACTAAACAATAATGAATTATGTGTAAATATGAATTTCGGAAATTTGCTTTATTGCTATGTCGACTTTACTTACAGGATTTATATATGTCGAGGCAACTTGTGGTATGCCAAGGTAAAAACTAAAACAAGATCTCTCTCAGGAAAACCACGATTTGAGATGTTTGCCTAAAACGCACAAACATAGAATTAATGAAAAATTATCAATTATTCATGTAAATATATGTAATAATACAACAAAACAATTTCGTGGAACGCCATTTACTTTATTATGCTTTATCGATGAGATTTTTTTATTATAAATGGTGGTTGTTGATATAATTAATAATGATATAGTGGTATGTGTTGTAATATTAGGAAAAAATGAACTATAGCAAGAATCATTGCTTGGAGGCATGTCATGTCCATCACCCTAAGACAATTAGAAATATTCATAGCTGTTGCGGAAACCGCTCAAGTTACAAAAGCCAGTAAGAAATTGTTTGTAACCCAATCTGCAGTAAGCATGGCCTTGGCCGAGCTTGAAAACCAACTCGGAGGTTCACTTTTTGACAGACATGGGCGAAGTCTCTTACTTAACGCCAGGGGGAGATTTCTACTGCCGCTTTCAAAAGATATAATCTGCCAGGTCGGCAATATAGAAACCGTCATGTCGGAGCGCAATGACAAACTCGATGGACGGATCGAAATTGTTGCCAGCACGACTCTCGGTAATTACATATTGCCGTATCTTATCGGGGCCTTTAAACGGGTACATCCAAACGTACATGTCAATATGTTGGTTTATAATACAAGGCATGCGGAGCGACTCGTGCTCGACAAGGAGATGGACATAGGATTTGTCGAGGGCCCCCTTTCCGGCAGTGCCGAAATCCTTTCGCATTCTTGGTTTGAAGACGAGCTACTCGTTCTCTGTGGTCCTACAGATCCACTTGCCCATAATGAAGTGTTCGATATCAACCGCGATCTCAAGGGAAAGAAATGGATTATGAGGGAAAGCGGGTCGGGGACCGCCGCAACCATCAGTGAGCGGTTTGGCAAGTACATGGATGAAGTGCATGTGGTGATGGAGATGGGGCATCCTGAGGCGGTGAAGCGGGCTGTTGAATGTGGTGCGGGCATAACCTGTCTTTCGGCACTTTGCATCTGTCGAGAAGCTGAGAATGGATGGCTGAAGGGGCTTAAGATTGAAGGATTGGATATGAAACGGCAGCTGAAAATCATCCAGAGAAAAGATACGGTGATCAGTGAGGCTCTTACTGAATTTCTCGCCTTCTGTGATGTCATGTCGATCTGCGACGATTCACGGGTCTGCCTCTCCTCACCTTGGAAGCTGCAATCCCTTTTGGCCAGGCACTCAGCACTCAAAAAAACCAACTAGGTGCAGGGCCGTCCTCTCTCTGTCAGTACAGCACTTTCTTCAAGCATAAGCCATGAGCCGGTGCAGTCGGGCCGGCCATGGTTCTGTCTTTGGCTGCGAGTATTGCAGCAAATTCTTCTGAGGTAATTTTCCCTCGACCTACTTCCAGCAGGGTGCCAACCAGGTTGCGAATCATATTGCGCAAAAATCCATCTCCATCAAACTGGAGAGAGAACAATTCGCAACCATTTTCAAGCAGAAGAGCTTCATGGATTGTTCGAACCGCACCTCGTCCTGAACAAGCAGTCTTGTCTCGTGACCCACTATTTTCAAAGGAAGAAAAATCATGGGTACCCCTTGTCATGGCGAGGCATTTTCGAATCGAATTAAAATTGAGGGGACAGGTGACGTGCAAGGTGTTGAGGCGTAGCCTAGGAGGGTGAATCTTGCCGGTATAAATTTCATACTTATACTCCTTGCCGACAGCTGAAAAACGGGCATGGAAGGAGTTGGCAACGTCTTCAGCGTCGAATATTCGTATTGCACCGGGGAGCATCGCATTCAAGCCGCGTAAAAAATCATCGCAGCTGATAGTTGAAGCGGTGTGGAAATGGGCGACCATACCGTCGGCATGAACACCTGCATCGGTTCGGCCGGCGCCATTCAGGAGGATTTCCTCACCTGTCATCCGGGTGAGAAAACGTTCAATTTCGCCTTGAATAGTGAGACTGTTTTTTTGCCGCTGCCAACCGCTGAACTCAGTGCCGTCGTAGCCGATCAGCAGTTTGATGTTTCGCGGTTCGGTTTCCATTGCCTGGTGGGGTGATTGGAAAGATGACGACTGGAATCAGGGAAATAGCGGGACAATGCCAAGGCCTGTGGTCTCTGTCAAGCCACACATGATATTCATATTCTGGACAGCTTGTCCTGATGCTCCCTTGACGATGTTATCAATCGCCGACATGATGATTATTCGCTGTGTTGCCGGATCGATTTTAAATGAGATATCACAGAAGTTGGAGCCTCTGACAAATTGAGTTGCTGGAAAAACATCTTCTTCCAGTAATCGGATGAAGGGCTCAGCAGCATACTGCTCGTGATACAGTTTGTAAATGTCCTTTATATCGAACCCAGGAGTCAGAGAAGCATAAACCGTGCTGAGGATACCCCTGGCAATGGGGAGAAGGTGTGGAGTAAAGGTGACATTTACGGGTTGGCCCGCAAGTTCGCTTAGTTCCTGTTCGATTTCCGGAGTATGCCGATGTGTTCTTCCAACTTTATACGGTCGGAAACCGTCATGAACTTCACAGAACAAAGTCCCTGTCAAGGCAGTCCGTCCGGCACCCGAAGTTCCCGATTTAGAGTCGGCGATGATGGTTTGTGGTTGTATTGCACCAGCCTTTAAGAGCGGGGCGAGGCCGAGGATAATGGAGGTAGGGTAGCAACCCGGATTAGCGACCAGCCGGCATCCGGCGATATCCTGTCGATAGAGTTCAGGCAATCCATAAACGGCTTCTTGTAGGAGTTGACTTGAGGAATGCGGCTGATACCACTGCTCATATACCTCAACATTGCGCAGGCGAAAGTCAGCAGAGAGATCAATGACTTTTTTGCCGGCGGCAAGGAGGACCGGCACCAGATCCATCGCCGTTTTATGCGGGACGGCCGTAAAAAAGATATCTGCCCTTTGGCAGAGTTCATCCACAGGGAGGTTCTCACAGATTATGTTAATTTTCCCCTTGAGGTTTTGAAAGATGTCTGAAATGGGGTGACCGGCGTATTGCCTGGAGGTGGCCACTGATATTTCGACCTCAGGATGATTGCAGAGTATCCTGGCGAGCTCGGCACCGGTATATCCAGACGCCCCGATGATTCCAACTTTGATCATTGTAAGTGTTCTCCCCCGAAAAATGATTTTTCGGTGAAAGTGGCAAGAAAGAAAAGAGGGGAATGACAGTTAAACCGTCATTCCCCTCAAGAAATACATGTATCTGTCGTTCCGAGTTTCTGTAAAAATGTCCTTCGGAAAAGAACGGCAGTGTCTTGATAAATATTAGCGTTTCGAGAATTGGAACTTGGCTCGGGCGCCTTTTTGACCGTATTTTTTCCGCTCTTTCTCTCGAGGATCACGGGTAATCAGTCCAGACTGTTTAAGAGGAAGTCTGACATCTGGATTGGTCTCAAGCAGGGCTTTGGAAATACCGTGCGCCAGGGCGTCGGCTTGGGCTGATTTTCCACCGCCTCGCAATGTGGCGATCACGTCATACTGCTCGATGGTTTCGGTAACTTTAAAGGGTTTGACAATTCTCTGATTTTTGAAAATCTGACCAAAATAAGCGTCAGCTTCCATTTCATTGACAATCATCTTACCGGTTCCAGGTGTAAGCCAAACCCTGGCGACAGCAGTTTTTCTTTTTCCTGTGGCATAAAAACGATCTTGAGCCATTATTGTTTCTCCAAGATTAAATATCTAATTCAGCAGGCTGCTGCGCTGCATGAGGATGATTTGTTCCGGTGTAGATCTTCAGTTTTTTGAGTTGAGCGCGGCCCAGTTTGTTTTTGGGCAACATTCCCTTCACAGCGTGCATGATCAGGTCGGTCGGGTGTTTGATCAGAAGATCTTTGGCAGAGCATTCTTTCAGACCACCCATGTAACCGGTATGACGATAATATTTTTTGTCGTCGAGCTTGTTGCCGGTAAGGGCGATTTTTTCTGCGTTGGTAACGATTATGAAATCACCATTATCGATAAAGGAAGAAAAGGTCGGCTTGTGTTTGCCTCGCAACCGATTAGCAATCTCAGACGCCAGACGGCCAAGAACCTTGTTCTCGGCGTCGACAACGTACCATTTTTTTTCAATCTCGTTGACTGGGGCAAGATAGGTTTTCATTGTATCCTCAAATGGTCGATCTTTTTAATAAAAAAAGGTCCGAACAGTGTCGAACCTTTTATACTTTATAGTGGAGCGGGAAACGAGATTCGAACTCGCGACTTCAACCTTGGCAAGGTTGCACTCTACCACTGAGTTATTCCCGCACGTTTTGTTTTTCTATATCAAAACTGGGGTGTTTATACAAGGTCTTCAACTGGGTGTCAATTAAAAAAACGATTGAGCCAAGTTCCGCAATATAATTGTTTTCTTCTTAACTGTCACGAAAATTAGAGAAGGTTTTCATCGTTTCGGGTACAGTATCCCTGTTCATTATACTACTCCTTCAGGTCTCTCATGTTTGTAATTGCTCATCTTGATAGGGGATTTGCAGTTTTTACCGTACCGACAAAAAAATATGAAACACACGCCAGAAGCAAGAAAAGCAGTGATTTCCCGGAAAACCGGAGAAACAGATATCGAACTGCAGTTTGGAGTCGAGGGAACCGGGGTAAATGATCTCCAAACCGGGGTTGCCTTTCTCGACCATATGCTGACCCTTTTTGCCGTTCACGGATTTTTCGATTTGACAGTGCGGGCCAAAGGCGATACGGCAGTGGACGATCATCACTCCGTTGAGGATATCGGCATCTGTCTTGGAAAGGCTATTGCCGAAGTGTTGTCCGATAAAGGGGGTATTGCTCGGTACGGGAGTTGTTATTTGCCGATGGATGAAACCCTTGCCCGCGTTGTCGTGGATGTCTCTAATCGCCCGTTTTTACATTATGAAGTAGCGGTAACCGAGCAGAAAATCGGTTCCTTCGATACGGTTCTGGCTAAGGAGTTTTTTCGGGCTGTTGCACTGCACGCAGGCCTGACATTACACATTGATCTCTTGCATGGAGAAAACGGCCATCATATAATAGAAGCAATTTTTAAAGGTTTTGGTCGTGCTTTGAAGATGGCGGTTACCCGGATAGAGATCGCCGGGCCACTTTCATCTAAAGGTTGTCTGTAAATATTATTTATCGAGAAGCGTGCATTCTGTGCACCGTTCTTAAACCAAAGGTGATTTTGTGAGAAGATTATCCAGAATGTTTGCAGTCTTCATCTTATCAATTGTTTTCCTGGCGTCATGTTCCGCTCATATCGGCGATAGCAGTCAAAGCCAGGCTCCTCTTAAGACGCTGTCCTGTATTGCAGTATTACCGGCCGCAACAGCTTTTGACAAAGATGAAGCCCAACACGAACAATCGCGATCTTTGGAAAAGGGAGCAATATTCGCTACCAGCATTATGGCCCGTCAGCTGAGCGGCAACATCAAGGCCCGCGTTGTCAGCGCGGACCAGGAGGCAACGCTTGCTCCGGAAGTTACCGGCGGTTCGTTCGGAATGGTTTCGGCGGTCGGTAAAAAGATTGGTTGTGACGGGGTGTTGGTGACGACTGTCCGGCGTTTTAAACAGCGCGAGGGAACTGAGTATGCTTCCGATGATCCGGCATCCGCAGATCTGAAAATGACGCTGTTCCATGCCGCCAGCGGTGCCGTGCTCTGGACCGCTGATTTCCAAGAAACCCAGGAATCCTTTTTCGACAATATCTTATCCTACGATAAAATGCAGAATCGAGGTTTTAAATGGGTGAGTGTCGAGCATTTGGTGGAACAAGGCATTACCGAACGTCTGGCAACTTGCCCCTACCTGAAATAGTGGATCTGACTTTTGACTTTTGTTAAGCCTGCGGCAGAGGCCGCAGGCTGCAATTTCCCAGCTCCTTTCTATAGAACCTCGTTTTGCACCCGCCCTTTTCCTGCATTTTGTCACAGATGAATGATGGTTACCGCCTACCGGCCAGGTTGAATCGAAAAATTGGCCAGGCAATGCATGATTACTCTATGTTTTCTGCTGGAGACAACGTTCTTGTTGCCGTGTCCGGCGGGGTGGACAGTCTTGTCCTGTCCGGTGTGCTGAGTATCTGGCAAAAGAAGGCACCAATCCGTTTTAACCTTACTGCTCATCATATCGATCATGGATTCTGGCGAAGAGAAAGGGAGATGCCGCCTCCCGCCACAGCCATTGGTCGGCAACTGCTGCAGTTTGGCTTCACATTGGAAATTGACGCCGAGCGCGAGATTAACGAGGAGGCAAGGACCTGCTTTCTTTGTGCTCGAAACCGACGCAATCAGCTCTTCGAACTTGCTAGGGAGCGAGGGTACAATAAAATTGCCCTGGGTCATCATAAAGATGATCTCATCGAAACGTTTTTTCTGAATGCTATTCATAGCGGCAATATCTCTACCATGGTTCCTCGGCAGGATTTGTTTGGTAGCTCTTTGGCCATTGTTCGGCCGATGGCCTATCTTGAAAAAACCGATGTAGAACAAATCGCCGGTGAACTCAAACTTCAGCCGGTTAAAAATCTCTGTCCTTTGTCAGAGGACACTAGGCGGGAGAAGGTTCGAAGTTTGTTGCAAAGGCTCTATGAAGATGAGCCGGCAGCAAAAAGTTCCTTGTTTTCTGCACTTTCCAATGTTCGACGGGAATATCTGCTATGAGAACTGAAGTCGAATGCTTGCCCTGTTTCGTTCGGCAATCGTTGCAGGTGGCACGGATTGCCGAATGCTCGCCCGCATTGCAGCTCCGTGTTGTGCAAAAAATTGCCGCAATCGTCGCAAGCCTTAATGTTACACTGAGTCCACCAGCCAATGCCGGTCAAATTTACCGGGTCATTGCCGAAATTACCGGCTGTGAGGATCCTTATCGGCGATTGAAAACCATAAGTAATGCGGAGGCCATCAAGATTGTGCCGGCCCTTCGCCTGGAAATTGGAGCTTCAGCTTCGCAATTAACGGCGGCCCTGCGCTTTGCTATTGCCGGCAATTGCATCGATTACGGGGCTTTTGCCAGCGTTGACATTCGGAGTGCACTGGACAAGAGTCGGACCAAGACTTTTGCGGTCGATCACACAGACCATTTCCGTGACCGTATCGCTGCCTTGGAAAAAGGGGCATCTGTGCTTTATCTTGCCGATAACAGCGGAGAAATCGTCTATGACAGTCTTTTGATAGAATATCTCTTTCAACGCGGCTTTGCTATTACTATTGCGGTCAAGGATGGGCCCATTATCAACGATGCCCTGCTGGAAGATGCCCTTGCCGCAGGCCTTGACAGATTTGGTCGGATAATTTCCAATGGTTCGAGGTGTCCGGGTACGGTTCTCGATCAATGTTCGGTTGAATTTCGCCAAATATTTGCTTCGGCTGACTTGGTTATCTCCAAAGGCCAGGGCAATTTTGAAAGCTTATCTGAAGAAAATCGGGAGATCTTTTTTCTCCTGATGCTAAAATGCGCGGTGGCTGCCAGGCACATGGCGGAACTCGCAGGTGTCGATGCTGCCAATCTGCCCGGGCAAGGCGAAATGGCGGTGTATTGTTTGAATAATAAAGGGTGAATGGTTATGAAGACACGTATTAAAAATATCCTGCGGGAAAAACCGGTGGGTGAAACTGTCACTATTACCGGCTGGGTACGAACTCGAAGGGATACCGGCGGTTTTTCTTTCATCGAGGTGAGTGACGGCTCTTGTCTCGCCAATCTGCAAATTATTGCCGATGACAAACTCGACAACTATGAATCCGAGATCAAACAATTGTCCACCGGGTCAAGTGTGATTATTGATGGAGAACTGAAGGCTTCTCCGGCCAAGGGACAGGAGGTAGAGTTGCACGCCACAAAACTTGCCGTCATCGGCAAGGCCGACCCGGAAACCTATCCTCTGCAAAAAAAGCGGCATTCCTTCGAGTTTCTTCGTGAAATCAGTCACCTCAGGCCAAGAACCAATGCCCTCGGAGCGGTCAGCCGGGTCCGGTCGCGGCTTTCGTACGCAGTGCATCAATTTTTTCAAGATCGGGGATTTGTCCAGGTCCATACACCGATAATCACCACCAGTGACTGTGAAGGCGCTGGAGAGATGTTCCAGGTCACTACGGCCAAGCCGGGCAGCAATGACCCGCATTTCTTCGGCCGGCCCGCCGGCCTTACCGTCAGCGGCCAGCTCCAGGCCGAGGTGTATGCCCTGGCCCTTGGCGACGTTTATACCTTCGGTCCGACATTTCGCGCCGAGAAGTCAAATACCTCGCGGCATCTCGCCGAATTCTGGATGATTGAGCCGGAGATGGCATTTTGTGACCTGCGGGGCAATATGCAGATCGCCGAGGAGATGCTCAAGTATCTTCTCTGTGACGCCATGACTCATTGTCCTGAAGACATGGAGCTCTTCGATAAATTTATTGAAAAAAGCCTGTTACAGAAATTAAAAGGAGTCACCGAGCAGGAGTTTGCCCATATCACCTATACTGAAGCGGTGGAGCGCCTGAAAAGGGCCAAGATAAAATTTGAATTCCCAGTCGAATGGGGCCTTGATCTGCAATCAGAACACGAACGGTATCTGACCGAGGAGGTGTTCAAGCGGCCGCTGACGGTTACCGATTACCCGGCTAGCATCAAACCGTTTTACATGCGGGTGAGCGACGACGGCAAGACGGTAGCGGCCATGGATATCCTCGTCCCGGGGATTGGTGAGATTGTCGGCGGTAGCCAACGTGAAGAACGTTACGATGTCCTTGCCGCACGGATGAGCGGGGCCGGAATTTCTCTTGCCGACTATCAGTGGTATCTCGATCTTCGTCTTTACGGATCAGTACCTCATTCAGGTTTTGGTCTTGGTTTTGAGCGGCTCATTCAATTCGTCACCGGCATGACCAATATCCGTGAGGCCATTGCTTTTCCTCGGACGCCGGGCTTTGCGCCATGCTGATGGGGGGAGAGAGTTTTGAGTAAAGGCCCAGGTGTACAGAAGATGTTTGATGCCATCGCCGGTCGCTATGACCTGATGAATCGGGTTATGACTTTGGGGCAGGATCAGCAGTGGCGTAAATTTGTAGTCAGGAACGCAGGCGATCCAGGCAATGGCCGTACCCTTGATCTGGCAACGGGAACCGGTGATATTGCGGCGTTGATGTCAGCCACTCATGCCCAGGCAAGGGTTGTGGGCGGCGATTTTTCCCTGAACATGTTGAAGGAGGCAAAGAAACGTTTTGCCGACAAAAATATCTTCTGGCATGCCTGTGATGCCAACTGTCTGCCCTTTGCCGACGGAAGTTTTGCATCGGTGACCTTTGGATACCTGCTGCGCAATGTTGATGATGCAGGTAAGGTTCTCAGGGAAGTCCACCGGGTACTGAGGCCTGGCGGCAAAGTCGTCTGCCTTGACACCACCCCACCAGAGAAAAACCTTCTCTATCCCCTGGTACGATTCTACTTTCGTTTTGGCATACCTGTTATGGGGAAATTGCTTGCCGATGATGCCGCAGCCTATGCCTATCTGACAGGATCAACTATGGATTTTTATAGTGCCGAGGATCTGGCCGGAGTGTTTGAGGGTGCCGGGTTTACAGGCGTTGGTTATAAGAAATTCATGCTTGGCACTATCGGGGTGCATTGGGGCGAAAAAACCTTAGGAAAGTAACCCCTATCCTGTAAAATTTCCCTGAACCGATAAATGGGGGAGCGAGATTTGAAAGCTGTCTTGCTCCCTGTGCCAGGCGAACATTTTTGCTTTTTTTACAACTTCAGAGGCAGCCCTTCCACCTCGGCTATCGATCGGCAGTAGAAGATGGAAGAGGTCTCACGCTGGTAACAGTTGGGTCGATTACCTTTAGGCGAGTATCCGGTGAGAGCCAAGCCGAGGCTTCCGGAAGGATCAAAAACCACTATGTCGGATGTTTTCTGGGTGGCTGTCAGATCATCTAAGATGGCGGCAAGGGTTCCTCCTTCCCTTGTTGTGATTGCGTCAAAGCGAATGAAGGCCGGATGAAATTTTTCCCGAACGAGCCTTTGCAGTTCATCACCCTGGTGTTCCTCTGTTTCTTTGCTGCCTATTATTGCCGCCGATCGGGAAATATTTTCCTCTACCTTCACTGCATCTCCGATCCGGATGGTTCCGCCCTTTTGGATGACTGCAAAAATACCTTCCCGGGGCATGACGCAGTCCCCGGCTTGATGAAAGATGGCGCAACGGGTGTGACAGATCTTTCCAAGCTGCGATATCACCAGTTCGGCATCGCCGATGCTGATGTGCCTGCCGACTTCGAGAGAGGTAAGGTCGAGTCCTTCGGTAGTGATATTTTCAGCAAAATTTCCGGCAACGACGTCAAGTCCTTTGGCCCGCATGGTGTTAATGCTTTCCTGGGCAAGAAAGCTTACCTGGCGGTGCCATTTGCCGCCATGGGCATCATTTTCCAGGCCGAAATTGGCGATGAGGCGGGTTGTGTCGATATTTGTTTTTCGTGTTCCTTTTCGATCGCTGATGGAGATTGCCTTGATAATGTTCACTAGAGAGCCTCTTCTTTTTAGCCACAGGTCGTTCGTCCCATGGAAGATGTTTTTACAAGTGTTTTACGAAGAATTCGTAGGATCGGGACTTTTCCCTTTGACGTTGGCAAAGATATAAGTGCCGATTTTCATGGGGGAGATAAAGTTACCTCAAACAGTTCGTCTTTAAAAATATCGTCATATTCAGTTTTGTCAAACCAATTTGCTTCAAATTTGACAATGGCACCGCGAGTGAGGGATAATGAAATACTTGCATCGGAGGTGATGATATGAGAAAGTTGAAAGAGACAAAAAGATGTCGAAAATACAAATAATTTTCGCCGCAAATCCAAATCAAAAAGAAAGGGGGAGAAACTATGAGTATCATGAATGAGATAAAAAAAGTCGTAACGCCGGTAGATTTTTCAGACAACGCCAGACTGATAGCTGAATCAGCGGCGTATATCGCCGGCAAATTCGGGGCTTCGATGTACTTGGTGTTTGTTGTGCAAAATTTTGATGACTATTCAGGTTTTTTTGTGCCGCAGATGTCTCTGCCCTCCCTCGAAGGAGAACTTGTTGAGAGTGCCGAGGTGAAAATGGCCTCGTTTTGCGGAGAAATGGTTGAGTACTGCGAAGCGGCCGGGGTGAAGGAGCTGAGCTATAAGGTCTTCATGGGTGATGTTCCTGAAAAGATCGTCGAGTATGGGGCCGAGATCAAAGCAGATCTTATCATCATGGGCACGCACGGCTATAAGGGCCTGGAGAAGATCATGTTCGGCAGTGTCGCCGACAAGGTGGTGCGATCGGCATCCTGCCCGGTTTTGACCATTAATCCTTACACCTGCTGCAAATAGCGGGAGGCTGGGGGGGCAGAATCCTGCTGGCCGCTTATCCGATCACAGCCAGCAGACCGTTATTGCCCGGGCGCGGGCTTCCAGTGGTTTTGCCAACAAGCGTTGCACAGGGAAGGCCTGGGAGGAGATAGAAACTGGCCGGAATTCTGCCGAACCGCTCTGCCGGGAAATCGGCTGCGAGCAGCTTCTCCCAAGCATCTGCCAGGGAGAGGAGGGGGGCTGCGAGATCGAGTTGTTGCACGGGAATGGACGTCTGACCTGTCAGCTCCGCAAAGCTCTCATTCATGGCAGTGAGGAAGGGGGAGTTTTTTGTGGTAAACGCGTGCACTGTATCATGTGCTTCTTTACCAGTCCAGCCGACCAAGGCCGGCAGTTCGAGGCTTGCAACCAGTGGCGCCTGTTGCCCTGTTTGCTGTTGATACGTCTCCAACAGGATGTCACCACTGTCCTTACCGCTGGTAAGGAAAATCTCACATTCTGCCATGTCCCCGGCAAGGAAAAGGGTTCTCCAGGCTTTATACCTCTTCTTGACATTGCCCGCAGAGTTTACGCGAAGTGAACCTTCAAGCCGGGTAAGTTCGGCAAAAGGATTTTCTTCTTCCTCTTTGTCATCCTCTCCCTGAAGTTCCTTAAACAACACCTTCTCCTCATCCACGAGTTCGGCCAAGTTGAGAGAGATTTCCTCTTCCTCTTGGTCGAGTAGCTCGCCTATCGCCAGGACCAGCCGCGCTTGCCAGAGCTTTTCCAGCTCTTCCCGTGCTCGTGCCTCGCGCGGAAGTTCCTGGGTACCATGTAGAGAGCGGATAATCGACCTCTCTGATTCTTCTCCTTGGGTGGGGACGCCAGTCATGGCCGCCAAGGTCAGGGCACTCAACTGGGCTGCATAATCATCTGTGCCGGACTTGATGTCTGCCACCAGGCGGAGGAAGCGATTTCGCTCCTGACCCAGCGGGCAGGGAGTATGTACTTGACAGAACCCCGATTTAATGAAACTATCGGGGGATTCTTTGCCGTCTTCCACCGGGGAAAGAAGATGAACATTTTGAAATAACAGAAAAATCGGATACAGGCGGGGCGAATTGATGGCCGTTGCCGGAAAATACAGGGTATTGAGTGAGTTCATATGGGAAATATTCAAGAAAAAATTTCATTATATCTTTCAGCCGCGCTCTATCTGCTCTTCAACCTCCGTCTGGGAGTAGATATCACCGCAACCCTTACCGCGACGCTGTGGCAGATTGTTCAGACCGCACCCTACGTTGCCGGTATCGCCTACGTCATTATTGCCCTTCTCCAGTATATGGCGGAGGGCGAGAAGCTTCCCTGGGATCGGCGATTACGACTGTTTTTTGCCATCGGTATTCTAGCCGGACTTTTTTTTGCCATTTACGAATACGCCGGCACAGGAGCAGGTATCAAATAATAACGGGACTTACGCACCCTGTAAACGGTAGAATAGGTTCAGAGAGGATTTTGGAGTCTTTACGAAATTTTTGAGTATTTCTCAGAATTTCGTTACGGTTCTTTATTCCCCACAAAGAGGAGCTGAAAGGAGTACCCGTCGTAACTGGCAGCCACAGTGAGCAGGTCTTCCCCGGGAATGATCTCTGATCTCACAAATTGTTCTCTCAAATACAGTACCAATTTCCCTTCCGAAGATACACAGAGTTTACCCTGATAATCGAAAAGCTCGCCTTTGATGTGGATTTCTTGCGCTCTCCGGTTTTTCTTTGATATAGCCGATACAACACAAGGACGACCCGATATAAGCAGGCCGATGAATAGTAATGGTCAATTTTGGGGTCAATATAAATCTTTTCGAGAGAGGGAATGCTGCCTAGTTCACCAGAAAATATGTAACTCTGGACCCGCACACCTAACGGCGTGTCTAAGCGCCAACAATCGGAAGCTCTTTTTCAACGGCGAAATATACCAGAAATGTCGGTTCTTCGTTTTCGTCGGTGTATTTGCGGCGTTTGATTTTTGTTACAAGGTCCGGATTATTTTCCTCGCGGGTCTTCTTCAAATATAGCCTTTTTCCCCGATACCCTGTTCCTTCTTCCACAAAAAGGAAGGTCGCAGAAGGGTTGGATTGCAGGTTATGATGAGTAAGGCGGTCCCGCATGATAAAAGCCACTGTTTCCTCCTCCAGAAAATGCGGACGCGAATATATCGCCGCATCGACCTTCCCGTTGCTGTCTGCTGTAGCCAATACGCCGAATCCTTTTGCACTTTCGAAGTATTCCTGTAATTTTTTCATGATCATCCTTTGTTCTACGAGGTTATTATGTCGGTTATTACAATGCATTGCAGTCGCAATACATTGCCGCTTTGTTGATCCTGTCAACTTGTGACTCAAATCTTCTTTGG
>JAHJLI010000270.1 GCA_018821785.1 Pseudomonadota bacterium | reverse complement strand
TTTTGAACCAATTAAATGCTATTAGCTGTGGCATTATACATTGTCTATACTGTATATTACAGGGTTTAAAAAAATCTCCCTTCCGTATACGGAAGTTTAAAGTTTTGTAAAAGCGGTTTGAAAATGGCTACTGAAATACTTATCAATGCTAAAAGCTATGAGGTGCGCCTTGCCCTGGTGGAAGACGGAAATCTTAGCGAATTCCACATGCAGAGACCTACTGAGAAAGGTCTTATGGGGAATGTTTATAAAGGCAAGGTGGTTCGAGTGTTGCCCGGAATGCAGGCTGCTTTTGTTGATATTGGCCTAGAGCGCACAGGCTTTCTTTATGTAGACGATGTATGCGTTTCAGCTGACTCACCTGAATACAGCCCTTGTATCACAGATTGCGCTCAAACACACATTCGTGCCCAGGGTATACACATTGAGGATATTCTTCGCGATGGTCAGGATATTCTCGTTCAGGTCAGCAAAGATCCAATAGGCACTAAAGGTGCGAGACTCACTTGTCATATCACATTGCCTTGTCGTAATCTTGTTTTTATCCCGCTAACCAATCACATCGGGATTTCACGCAAAATCGAAGACGAAGGACTCAGGATACAACTCAAAAATCTCATCGAAGAAATCCGACCTCAAGGTTCCGGCTTCATTGTCAGGACCGTCGCCGAACACGCCAGCAGGGAAGAACTCGAGGCCGACATGGAGTACCTCATGCTTCTCTGGGAAGGTATTGTCGACAGATCACTCACTATGGAGGCCCCATATTTAGTGCATGAAGATCTCGATATCACATTACGTTCAATCAGAGATTATTTCGCGTGCGATGTCGACAAGTTGATTATCGATGATCAGCAAGCATATGAAAAGCTTCTTGCTCATGTCAAGACTTTTGCCCCCTTGCTCGCCGACAAGATTACCCTCTACACTGACAGTACACCACTTTTTGAGGCAAACAATATTGAGGTAGAGATTTCCCGAGCCATTGAAAAAAAGGTCTGGTTGCGCTCTGGGGGTTATATCATTATTGAAAGTACTGAGGCTCTATCGGTTATTGACGTGAATACGGGAAGGTATGTTGGGAAAAGTGACCTGGGCGACACAATTTTCAAAACCAACATGGAAGCAGCCATTGAAATTGCCTACCAATTGCGACTCAGAAATATCGGTGGAATCATTATCATTGACTTTATTGATATGGAAGACGATAGGCATCGTGAGGAA
Source organism: Pseudomonadota bacterium (assembly GCA_018821785.1). Lineage (GTDB taxonomy): Bacteria > Desulfobacterota > Desulfobulbia > Desulfobulbales > Desulfocapsaceae > Desulforhopalus_A. The sequence continues at coordinate 16,016 of JAHJLI010000270.1, read as the reverse complement.
CTTTATGCCACTTTTAAGGAAGCTGTAAAAAAAGACAAGAGCCGAATCAACATACTCAAGCTTTCTGAGTTTGGACTTGTGCAAATGACCCGCAAAAGAAACAGTGAAAATCTGCACCAGCTGATGTGTGAACCGTGCCATTATTGTGCCGGGGAAGGTATGATAAAATCACTTCGGACAATTTGTTACGATATTTTCAGAAAAATCGACAGACATTCACAAAAACATAAGGGCAACACCATCACCCTGAGGGTTCACCCTAAATTAGCCGACCTCCTCCATACTGAAGAGGAACAAACCAAGACACAGGTCGAGAAAGATATCGGCAAACGGATTATCGTTGCCCCTTCAAAAGACCTGCATATCGAAAAATATGAAATTATTTGGCAGAAATAGAGATTTTATTATGATATCGACCTAGCTAATTAAGGACAAAACTTGACAATGACAATAAGTAGCGGCAAACATTCTAGCAATTTTAGATTATTATTGATTGTATTAGTGATTTTCTTGGGAAGTGCCGGAATCGGTGCATTTCTTCTTTTTTTTGAAGGAGAGAGTCCGGTGGTCAATGTCGAGCAGACCGGAGACTATATCGGCAAAAAAGGCTTAATTCGCTATTCCATGAGCGATGCCCAAAGCGGTCTGCGTAGTATTGCCATATGGGGTACACAGGGCAGTATAAATAAGATTCTGCATTCAGTTTCCTTCCCCAAGGCTTCTAATACCGGCATGATCGGTCGAGCCGAGACAACAGAAACGGTCACCTTTGACACAAAAAAAGAAGGGTTTATTGATGGTCCCATGAGCTTCAGGTTTGAGGTTGCTGATTATTCCTTTAGGGGATGGTTCCAAGGAAACAAAACCATCGTTAACAAAGAGGTGACAGTAGATACCCTTCCACCACAGCTCCAGATTTTGCATAGCGAAAAATATATTTCTCCTGGAGGAGCAGGTGTAACAATTTACCGCCTTTCCGACAGTAAGTGCACCAGTGGTGTGACTATTAATGGTCAGTTTCACCCAGGTTTTCTTGTCGGTGACGGCAGGCCGGACACCTATATTTCATATTTTGCACTGCCATATGATACTCAAAAAATTGATAGTTTGACACTTTCTGCCATTGATTTTGCTGGAAATGAAACGATCACACCATTTACCACTGTTTACAAAAGTGTTGCTCAAAAAACTGACACTATTAACGTCAGCGACAGTTTCATAGGCACCAAGATACCGGAATTCCAGCAATATTATCCGGAAATGAAGGGAGAGTTGATTGATCAATATCTCTATACCAACACCACAATAAGAGACCAGAACAACAAGAGGATTAGTGAACTCTGCGGAAACCCTTTGCCAAACAGGCTCTGGCAAGGCTATTTTTCGAGATTTGCCGGTAGTCCCAGAGCAGGTTTTGCCGACCATAGGAGTTACATTTACAACGGCAAAACTGTAGACCATCAAGTGCACTTAGGTGTGGATATTGCGTCAACGAGTAATGCCGAGGTTCGTGCCGCCAACAAAGGCAAGATCATATTTGCTGATTACTTAGGTATTTATGGCAATATGATCCTTATCGATCACGGTCAAGGGATTTTTAGCCTTTATTCTCATCTAAGTCAAATGAAGGTCTCTCCCGGAAATGAAGTTGACAAGAAATCGGTTATCGGATTAACCGGCACCACAGGCATGGCCGGTGGAGACCACCTGCATTTCTCGGTTCTTGTCAACGGAGTGTTTGTCATGCCAAAGGAGTGGTGGGACGAGCATTGGATTGAGGTGACTATTGAGGCACCGCTCGCCCAATCAAAGTTTTAGGAGCAGAGGCTTCGCAATCACCAACTACCATCTGGTTCCAGGGCGATTTCGTGTATTCAAAAGAATAGAGCGAAAATGTTGTAGAAAACCGGATAAGTGCCTTTAACAGATTTTTCTTGTTTTTATGAACGAAAATAATCTGTAAGGTGTTAATCATCGAAATCATAGTCGGAATTACCACAGAGAGCACAACGAAGGGTTTGATCATGCCGGTCAAAGATCCATTCCCAACCTTTGCCCTTGATCATAATCTCTTCTTCAACACCACAGTTGATGCAGACCCATTTGTCTCCTTCTTCAGTTTCGAATAAATGCATGTTACTCCTCCATATAATAAAAAAATAATGTTCGATCTCATTTGGAATGAATTATAAAGCTCATCCCATGTACTTGAAAAAAACCAATTCTGCCCGAATAATTTTGGGACTCTCATATAAATGTCGGCAATGAAATTATTTTCCAAGACGCCCCAGCTACTCTACAGTTATCTTGCAACGGAAATGTTAGCCCCATTTTTTGCGAGTTTTATAATAATGAACTGTGTGTTTTTCCTAGTGAAGCTCATCCCCTTTCTCAATTTTGTCCTTGATCTGAATATAGGCTTCGGCGATTTTATCCGTCTTTTTTCTTACCTGTTCCCAAATATTTTCCTGTACTCACTCCCTATGGCCGCTATGATGGGCGTAACCATTGGATTTGCCAGATTATCCAGTGATTCCGAAATACTTGCCCTCAAAGCAAGTGGAATCAGTATCTACCAGATTCTGCCACCAGTGGTCATAGTTGCTTCAATGATCGCTCTGTTGACAAGCTACTTTTCCATCAAGCTGATTCCTCTGAGTGAAGTCTCTATGAAACAGCTAACCTACCAATTGCTCAAAGAAAAAATCAACGAAGGGGTTAAAGAGCATGTCTTCACTGAAGCTCTGGGAGAAGTGGTTGTATATATAGATAAAATTGATAAAACAACAGGAGATTGGCAAAACGTATGGGTCTCGGATACCAGGGGAGTTGATAACCCCATTATCACCATGGCCTCCACAGGTTCGATGACGAGCAATATCTCCAATATGATGGTTTCGATAATGTTGCGAAATGGAAGTCTCCATCGTCCGGGCAACGAAAGTGCTCAAATTGTCGAGTTCGAGCAGTATCAAATTAATATTCCACTCAGACCGCCGACTGGCAAATCGACCACCTTGAAAAAGACTGCATTATCCATGAAGGAATTGCATGAGGAAGCGCAACTTGCAAAAATCGATGAAAACAAGCGAAAATATCTTATCGAAGCCCATAAAAGGCTTGTCTTGCCCGTTGGCTGCTTGATAATTAGTCTGATCGGCCTCCCTCTTGGTCTTCAAGCTCGTCCAGGGAAAAAAGCGATCGGCATTCAAGCGGGTTTGGCCATTTTTGTTCTCTATTATATATTTTTTACTTTCGGTAAAACTCTAGCTGAAGAAGGTGTCCTGCCGGTGTCAATAGCGATGTGGGCTCCTAACACCGTTTTCTTTGTTCTTGCTTTCTTTTGGATAGCGAGAATATCCAATGAAAAACCGCTTATCCCCAAAATTATTACGCTATTTTTAAATAAATTATGGGTAAAAACCACTGCACCCATCACTTTTCTTACAACAAACATATTAAACAAGCTGCGTAGAAAACCACTTGATAGTAACGGGACAACCTTGGAAAATAATCCAAAAATGTACAAAAACGCCATAAAAGGCAATGCCAAAAGCCGGGTTTTTCATGTACCGTTTTGTGAATATTATAACTGTAAGAATTGCACTCTATTTTTTAAAGATATAGATACCGCCATTGATGCAGGATTTGAACCATGCCGCTTCTGCAAAGATCTCATCGAAGAACACCAAAAGCAAACTGCATCGGATAAAGGAGAATTGACATGAAGCTTCCTACAGCCCTTGAAATGCAAAAACTTGACCGTACGGCAAGTGAGGATTTTGGAATTCCGAGTATCGTGTTGATGGAAAATGCCGGTTTGGGAACTGTCACCATGATCGATCGGGAACTTGGTCCGTGTGCAAACACCTTCGCTCTCATCTTTGTCGGGCCCGGAAACAATGGCGGCGACGGTCTCGTTATCGGGCGGCATCTTCATCAACGTGGTTGCCAGCCAGTATTCTTTCTTTTGGTTAACCCGGACGCTCTCAAAAAAGACTCAGCAGTCAATTGGGCAATTATCAAAAAACTACGATTACCTTTTCATATCGTTGACAACAGGAAAAGGGTTGAAACAATCCCCATTCTTTTTCAACAGTTCGAAACCCGGGGTCTTCCCTGCTATGTTGTGATAGATGCGATTTTCGGCATCGGTCTTGACCGTGAGGTGGCTGATCATTTCGCTGATACCATCAACCTGATAAATAAACCGGGGTTTGCCAATAATGTTCCAAGAGTATCAGTTGATACCCCGTCCGGAATCGATTCCGATACTGGCAAGGTTTTGGGTACCTGTATACATGCCGACTACACCGCCACATATTGTTGTGCCAAACCGGGGCATTTCATTCATGGCAGTTCCGAATGGACCGGCAAATTGACTATTATCGATATCGGCATACCACCAGAGGCGATCGACAGAGCAGGTATTGTCACCGAACTTGCCACATTTGATACCTGTCGGCAAATATCAAAATCCTTACAAAGACAAAAAGCTTCACATAAGGGATCGCATGGGCATCTCCTCGTTCTTGCAGGGTCTCCAGGGAAAACCGGGGCAGCTATTTTGTCGGCAAGAGGCGCCTTACGAACTGGGGCCGGGTTAGTCACTCTCTGTGCTCCGCATAACTTCAATCTAGTTTATGAATCCACTCTTACCGAGGCTATGACCATCCCTCTGCCTGGCAATCCTGACATCTTGTCAATCGCTGACTGGGAAATAATTGTCAAAGCTGTTACTGACAAACAAGCACTAGTCATAGGACCTGGGATAGGACAGGACCCGCAAACAGCTGAATTGGTAATGCGTATCTACCAGGAGGTCAAATGCCCTGTCATCCTTGACGCAGATGCCTTGAACGTTCTGGCTGCCCACCAGGATGGCCTGCACACTCCGGGTGGGCCGAGGATTTTCACCCCTCACCCTGGAGAACTTGCCAGATTGCTGCAAAAAAAAGTAGCCGATATCCAGGACAACAGGATCGATGCCGCCATGCTTGGCAGTGGTCTTTTCCGCAATGATGCCCATGAGACTATCCTGGTCCTCAAGGGGGCAGGGACGATTATTGTCAGTGGTGACGGCACAACCTTCATCAACACAACCGGAAATCCGGGCATGGCGACAGGCGGCATGGGGGATGTTCTAGGGGGTATTATCGGAGCACTTGTATGCCAGGGTTTGTCGCCAATGAATGCGGCGATAGCTGGTGTATTTCTACACGGATCGGCGGCTGATATGTTGTACGATCAACGCGGCACCGGTTTCATGGCCTCGGAGGTTGCCGATATGATTCCTTCAGCAGTGACCAGGCTTTCCCACGGTAACTCATCGGCCTCTGACAATTACCACTCGATTGGTTGATAATTATTGCTGACCAGGTATTGATTACATTTCACAAACACCCCAGAACCGAGAAAACCCTTGTGTGCTGATAATGGCGACGGATGGCTGGTAGCCAGGACTAGATGTTTTCCTCGATCGATAAGAGCCATTTTCTTTTGTGCAAAAGCACCCCAAAGCATAAAGACAACGTTATTTTTTTTTCGGGAAATGGTTTCAATGATGTCATCAGTTAACTGATGCCAGCCCAAACCAGCGTGAGAGTTCGGTTGACCGGCAATAACCGTCAAGCTGGCATTAAGTAATAAAACTCCCTGGTTGGCCCAACGGGATAGGTCACTTTCAACACTCACCTGCTTGCCCTTGTATATACTGGAATTGACTTCCTGTAGAATATTGCGCAGGGATGGCGGGATGGGAATACCACTTTTTACCGAGAAACATAATCCATGAGCCTCTGGGCCTTTCCCGGAGTGTTCATTGAAATAGGGGTCCTGGCCGATAATCACCACCTGGGTTGCTTTGAGGCTTGTCTGTCGCATTGCCGAAAAAACATTTTCTCTCGCCGGATAAACCTTGTGACGATTAGCTGGGTTTTCATAAGCCAGTGCAACAAGTTTCTTGTGCAGGCCTTGCTGCATCAAAGGAACATGTTCTTCCCACAGCATTGATTCAGGCAGTACTAAGTCTTTCATAATAGGTTACCCCCCACCACGCTTGCCTCCTGTCGAGTGGTCATGATATTCTTAAAAGGGTCCAGCGTCGACTCCCCATAAATGGACTTACTCATTCTGAGACTGTACCTTCTTTGGTTTCCGAATGCAGAGTCTTAATCTTTTCTAAGATTTCTTCGGTTTGATATGTGTTCACAATAGCCGTTTTGCTAAGAATATTATTCCCCATTTTTTTGCAATAGCATTCATCGCCATCAAGAATGATCGGGATTCCACCGTTTTTTACAAGAATGGACATCCCCTTGTCGCCATCATTTTCATCTCCGGACAGAATAATGCCGCAAGCCCTCTTTTTGTAGAGAGTACTAACAGAAGCAAGAAGGATGTCAAGGGGACCACAGTTCAAAGAAGCTTTCTGCAACCTCTGCAAGGTCAATTGGGCACTAGAGTGTTTCAAGTGCATATAGTCATGTCCTGAGGCTATATAGCAGTTTCCACCCTCAATGTTGATTCCTTCTCTTGCTCGAACAACCTTCATGGCTGAGATTGCATCAAGGTATTCTGTGAAACTATTCAACTGTTCAGTTTCTTGATGAATTACCGCAATCAGTGCGCCAACCATTTCCGGGTTAAGGCGGGGGATAATTTCCAACAGATTAAAAAAACTCCCTTCTCCACCACCTATTACGGAAATGAAGGTATTCCTGCGGAATCGGGAAATATCAGTGATACCAATCTCAATACTGTCACCACACTGAGAACAGACTACGCTGCCAAAGGGTTGTGTTTTTTTGTAAGAGATGACCTCACGATGGCCGCAATCTTCGCAGAACACTACACGGCGAACTTCCTCATCCAAATCGGCAAGTAAAGGCGAAACAGTAAAGAATGGCTCACGGGCTTTCACATAAAAGCCGGCAGCCTTTCTCACCTTATTGATGAGTACTTTTTTCTGGGCCGGCATGTTATCCTTCTGAAAAATGAAATTCTTACAAATAAAATCCACAGCGCCGTTTTTCATGGTGTCAAAGGATCGGGCGGTACCCTCTTCAGTGAGACTCGAAAACATTATGGTCGGAGTCGGACGGTGAATCATCAAATGTTGCAAGGCTGTCATCCCATCCATGATGGGCATTTCAAGATCAAGGAGAATAACCGAGGGATTGGTTTTCAAAATCATGTCAAGGGCCTCAATACCGTTCTGCGCTTCACCGACAATGAGAACATCCGGACAATCTTCAAAAATATCTCGAAGGAATCGTCTAAACACCAGCGAATCATCAACTATCAAAATTGATATTTTAGATGGAGCAACACTGTTTTGAATATGATCCATAAATTGATTACCCCGTAACAAGTTTCATCAATCCTTACAGGTACAGTATTGATTTTCTGTTTTATTTGATTGATAAAGAGCATGTTTTTTTATGTATTCAATTACTCCCTTTGGGATTTCATTATCAGGAGAGATACCCTTGGAAATTTTTGATCTGATAGCAGTGGAACTATAAGCGTCAGGCATCGTTTGGAGGAGGATAATTTCTCTACACCCATCTTTTCCCTGCCAAAAACTGCCTTTATCGGAATATTTCAGCGTTCCCAAGAACTCGACAAGTCGATCAGCTTGATATCCTTGACGCTCTGCGACGATGAGTGCCACGCATCGCAAAATTTCTTTATATGATTTCCAGGATAAAAGATCCAAGAAGGCATCAGAACCAATTATAAAAAATAATTCTACTTCCACGGGAAAACTTCTGCTGATCGCCCGAAGGGTATCAATTGTATAAGACGGTGTCGGCAGTTTTCCTTCGATTGTCGAACAAGAAAACCACTTCTCATTGCCGCCTGCTATCAGTAACATGGCTATGCGATCGGCAAAAGATGCTATTGAAGCCTCATCTTTATGGGGTGGCTGAACGGAGGGGATGAAAATAACTTGATCCAGGCTGCATTCTGCCATAGCCGCATAGGCTAATTGCAGATGACCGAAATGAACAGGGTTAAAAGTTCCACCCAACAGCCCTATTCTCTTGAAGGTCACTCTCTTACCTGCCCCTGACCATACACAATAAATTTACGAGTGGTCAGTTCCTCTAACCCCATTGGACCATATGCGTGCATTTTTGTGGTACTAATTCCTATCTCTGCACCAAGGCCTAGTTGGCCGCCATCATTAAATCGAGTGGAGGCGTTCACCATTACTGCCGAGGCGTCTATCTCAGTCAAAAATCTTTGTGCAGTGCTATAGTTTTCGGTGACAATTACCTCAGTATGTTTTGATCCGTACTGTTGAATATAGCTTTTGGCTTCATCAAAATCCTTGACCACCTTAACGCAAAGTATGAGGTCAAGAAATTCCATACCCCAGTCTTTGTCCGTGGCAATGCCGATCTGTGCTGAAATTGCCTTGCTCTTCGAACAGCCACGTAATTGGACCCCCGCCTCGGTGAGCGCAGTGACCAGAACCGGAAGATAATCGGCAGCGATATCCTGGTGAATAAGTAGTCCTTCCAGGGCGTTGCACACACCAGGGCGTTGTGTTTTTGAATTAATGACGAGGTGTCTCGCCTTGGCAAGGTCCGCATCCTTGTCAACGAACAGATGACAAACCCCCTTGTAGTGTTTCAGAACAGGAATGCGAGAATTTTTTGAAACAAATCGGATCAAACTCTCTCCTCCGCGAGGAATAACCAAGTCGATAAGTTCATCGAGAGTGAGAAGAACATCGATTGCCTGTCGATCGGTCACTGGGATAATCTGCACGGCATCTTCATTAACATTTTGAGAAATGAGAGCTTTCTTCAGAAGGGTTGCGAGAGCAAGGTTGGAGTAAATAGCCTCAGAGCCACCTCTGAGAATAACTGCATTGCCGGTTTTCAGACAAAGCGCAGCAGCATCAACCGTGACATTAGGCCGAGATTCATAGATCATAGCGATGACCCCTAGAGGAATTCTCATCCTGCCAACCAGTAGGCCGTTCGGTCGTTTCACGAAATCTTCGACCTTCCCGGTCGGATCAGGCAATGCACAGAGTTCGTGCAGAGCTGTCACCATCGAATCAATGGCCGCATCCGTCAATCGCAACCTATCCAGCAGCGCTGCTGAAAGCCCCTTTTTAGCTCCGATCTTCAGATCCTTGCTGTTTGCGCTTTGCAGTGCCTCTTTCTCTTCAATCAACAACTCGGCAACTTTCACGAGTACTCGGTTTTTTGTAATCGTTGACAGGGACAACAGCGACGATGACGCCACCTTCGCTCGCTGTGCAACATCGAGAATTGTTTGTTCAAGTGTCATAGTGCAACCTTTATCTTTGGATATCTTGAGCAGGGGCGATTACAGAACCACCAGATTATCCCGGTGTAACACCTCGTCGCTTTCTTTAAAGCCGAGCACCTCAGCAATTTTATCGGATCTCAATCCTTTAATTTTTCTCAGATCCTCGGAACAGAAGTTGACCAGGCCAACAGCAACAGGATGAGAATTTTCATCGACACAACGGACGCAATCGCCTTGTTCGAACTTTCCTTGTATATCTATTACACCGGAAGGCAGGAGACTTTTGCCTTTCGCCGTTATAGCCAGGCATGCGCCATGATCAAGTACCAGAGAACCTTGCGGCTTGAGAACATAGGCTATCCATCGTTTCCGACCTTGCATCTTCTCAGTGCGAGGCAGAAAGAAGGTCCCGACCATCTCCCCGGAAAAAAGATGTCTCAAGATATCTTTACGGCGTCCGGGGCCTATGAAAGAACTGCCGCCTCCGGCAGAAACCATTTTGGCTGCTTGAATCTTACTGCGCATCCCGCCAGTGCCCAAGGCACTCTTGCTGTTGCCAGCCATAGCTTCTATCTCATCAGTCACTTCAGCGACTGTTGAGATGGCTTGGGCCTGCGGGTCGACGAGTGGGTTTCGGTCATACAGGGCATCAACATCGGTTAAACATATAAACATCTCGGCCTCTATAAGATTGGCCACCAGTGCGCCGAGTTTATCGTTGTCGCCGAATTTCAATTCCTCGGTTGAGACGGTATCGTTCTCATTAATGACGGGAATAACCCCAAGTTTCAATAAGGTCAGAATGGTATTGCGAACATTGAGGTATCGCTTGCGATCAGCGAGATCGGAATGGGTAAGTAAGATCTGGGCGATATTTTTTCCATGCTGGCTAAAGGCCTCATCATAATCATGCATAAGGCGGGATTGGCCAATTGCGGCAAGAGCCTGTTTTTCACGTATCGTCAGTTCCTGATTATCAGGAAAATTCGCTTTCCGCTTTCCGGCGGCAACAGCACCCGAGGTCACTAAAATCACTTCTCTGCCGCTGTTATGAAGAAAAGCAATGTCCCGGGCGAGATTTCCAATGAATTCATTATTAAGACCGTCTTTCCCGGTTAGAATAGCACTTCCAACCTTAACGACAACTCTCTTGGCCTTATGAATAAGAGTTTGTCGGCTGGACAAACCCTCTTCAAAAGCAAACTGATTATTCATGTCTATCCCAAGGCAGTCTAGAAAAGTCAACCTCTATACCTGGATCCTCGCCTAACTGAATGCCGAAGCTGCAATGGAAGGTTATTCTTTTCCGAAGAAATTATTCAATGAAGATTGTTGTTTTAAAATCAGATTTTACCTTGTTCCAAGGTTAAAGCAATCGTTTCCTTAAGGTAGTCAATCCCGTCACCCATTTCTCCTGAGATACTCATAACATTCTGGCAATACAGGCGAAAATAGATAATCAATGTCTCTATGTCGGACTCATCCAAAAGATCTTTCTTGTTCAATACCAGAATTTGGGTACGATGAGCAAGTTCCTCTTTATATAATGCCAATTCGTTGGAAATTATTTTATAATTTTCCTTAACATTTTCATCGGCAGCATCCAACACGTGCAGAATGACACTGGTCCGTTCGATATGGCGTAAAAACTTATGCCCTAGTCCAATCCCCTCGTGAGCACCGGCAACTAGTCCAGGAATATCCGCAATTATACAAGGTTCATGATACTTATACTGCATGACTCCCAGTTGAGGTTCAAGAGTGGTGAACGGATATGAGGCAATTTTGGGATGAGCAGCGGAGAGTTTTGAGAGAAGCGTCGACTTTCCGGCATTGGGTAAGCCGACAAGTCCAACATCGGCAATCAACTTCAGTTCCATTTTAAGCCAAAACTCTTCTCCCGCTTTGCCGTTTGTAGCAATTCTTGGTGTTCTATTAGTCCCGCTAGCGAAATGGGGATTGCCCATACCACCTTCTCCACCAGCAGCAGCAATGAAGGTTGCGCCATCAGAAGTAAGGTCTGCGAGAACCTGATCAGTGTCAACACTTCGGATAACAGATCCAACCGGCACATCAACAATACAATCCTTGCCACCTCGGCCATGCATATCTTTGCCCTGACCATGTTCTCCGCGTTCCGCCTTAAAGTGAGAACGATATTGAAAATCAATCAGGGAATGCATACCCTTAACAGCCCGTATGATGACACTACCACCTTTGCCTCCGTCGCCACCGTTAGGGCCACCTTTGGGTACGAATTTTTCTCTCCGAAAACTGACACAACCGTTGCCACCATCTCCGGCTTTCACAAAAAACTTTGCTTCGTCAATGAATGCCATAACTCGACCCCATAAGGTATGTGACTTACTCAACTAAATAAATCGTTTTAAAATAATAACATATCCGCTGGATTTCCCGGATCGGCAAAAGGAGCCGCAACAAATTGGATATGAAACGGCCAGGTAATTTCGTAACGGCTTCTCTATCGACTGGCATCAGAGAAAAAAAAACTCGACCTTCAATATAGAATTGAGGTCGAGCTATTCTTCTGTATGAACCACTTTGGGAGTGGTTCAAGGAAAACGAAAAACTATAACTAATCAGGCTTGTGAATAGACACTGACTCTTTTCTTGTCTTTCCCAAAATCTTCATAGGTAACTACCCCGTCAACTTTGGCAAAAAGTGTATAATCCCTTCCACAACCAACGTTGGTTCCGGGGTGAATCTTTGTACCAAGTTGTCTAACCAATATGTTGCCCGCTTTAACGATTTGGCCACCAAATCGTTTGACGCCACGCCTCTGCCCTGAACTGTCACGACCATTACGCGAACTTCCACCTGCTTTCTTATGAGCCATTCCCTACTCCTTCATTTCAACGGAAAAATAAACCCGTCGCTTTTAATATTAACATCAATACTAAGCACCCATTAGGCAGATATTGCTTCAATTTTCAAGGCAGTGTAAGATTGTCTGTGGCCTCTTCTTAGTCGATATCCTTGACGACGTTTTTTCTTGAAAACGATTATCTTTTTAGCCCTGCCCTGTTCTGCAATTTTGGCGGTAACCTTGGCGTTTTCAAGAACTGGCTGACCAACTTTAACACTGTCACCGTCAACGACCATCAGTACATCATTCAGGTCAATGCTATCGCCGATATTTCCTTCGAGCTTTTCTACCCGAACCTGATCTCCACACGCAACCTGATACTGTTTACCGCCAGTACGAACTATCGCATACATATAATGAACCTCATTGAGTAAATCTTCTCTATCTTTAACTAATGACTGCAAATTATCACAAGAACTTGGTAATAGACTCATTTGTGCTGAATTTGTCAACACATTTCCTTCCAGGGAATTGTAAATACTATTAACCGGAAAGCGAATCTCTTGCTATGAATACCTGCAGCACGTACAAGAACTCGTCTGGCAGAAATGATCAACATATACCATCTGTTGATCAGCCGGTGATGCCTTTTGGCAAGAAAAAATTACCCTGCGAATTCCAGTCTGGCTTTTTCCTTTTCCGAACGAATAATACACGCTCGAGTGAAAGCTGCCTTTTTCCCGTGTTTCGCAATGGAAACCGAGGTTTTCCCCTGTTTCCCCTGATGTGTGACCCAGCTCACCTCGTACCTGTTGAGCTTGTCGTTAAGACGAACGCCAACAACACCTGTGCTGGAATTGCTCACGGTAACCATATGCTTGTTGGTGCGAATTTTTCCTAGCTTTTTCTCTGTTTTATCGCGCCATGATATTGCCGAAAGCAAACTTGAGTACCGTCCGCCACATTTTCTGTCAGAAAAAAATTTGGAGTGAGTTCTGCCGAGAAATCTGACCCTGACATACCAACCATGGGTTCTTTTGGATTCTTGGTCGATCCTTGCAATATCTTTGTGTTTTTCAAGGAGCAATTTATTCTTCTTGTCTTCTTCCATAAACGTACCTCAAAATGATTTTTTTACTATTGTTCATCAACGCGTGGAAGCCGTGATGTCAAAGATGCTTCTTTAAAAATGTAAAAATTGAAGAATCGTGGTATCGTGGCCAGGCAAAATGCAAAAAACCTGACAACAGCCTCCAGCACAGCTAATTAGTTGGTCAGAGGCACAATGTCAACTGTTTTTTAGTCAGCGGCTAAAATATTTATACTGAGTTTTCAGTGTCCTCATCTTTTTCTTATAAAATCTGGGGCATTGAACTTCCTAACCTATATTGTTTTTTTAAATAAACACCATGAATCTACAAACGCTTTTGGATACTATAGATACTCTTCGTAGCGAGCTTGGTTGCCCGTGGGATAGAAAACAAACATGTGCCAGTTTGACCCAACACCTTCAATCGGAATGCGATGAACTTCTGGCGGCTATTAACAATCATGACCACGAGAATATATGTGAAGAACTTGGCGATGTCCTCTATCTTCTTATTATGATTGCAGACATTAACAAAGACCAGGGATTTTTCGAGTTCACAGATGTTCTCGAAACGATCAACGCTAAACTCATACGTCGTCACCCACATGTGTTTGCCGGTCAAGCATACGAAAACGAAGAACAACTCACTGCCCAATGGCAGGAAATCAAAGCTAAAGAGAAGGAATAAAATAGTGTTTGACACAGCAAGGTCTCATTTGTAATATATACAGTTTTTATTCTCTGGCAAATCGAATCAATTGTTCGTTTGCTAATTGTTGTTTTTTTAACCTTCTCGCTCTCTGCCAAGCAGCAAAGTGTGGGGGCCGAAAGATGCGAAGGCTTTACCCTTCGTGAAAAAAGTGAGTCCATGAGGAGGAACCACATGCGCAGGTATGAAACGATCTTTATTCTTCGCCCCGGTGCAGGAGAAGAAGAGATCAACAGGGTCATTGAAAGTACCACACAGATCATTCTCGGTGATCAAGGCAGTATCATTGAGTTGAACAAATGGGGTATGAAAAAGTTGGCATATCTTATTAAAAAAGAAAGCTTAGGTTATTATGTTTTTTGTGATTTTGCAGGAACTCCCGAAGTTGTTGCGGAAATCGAAAGAAAGTTCAGAATCGACGATTTGGTATTGAAATACATGACCATTAAAACCGCCGGATCAATTAACGAAGAAGAGATCCAATTGGCAATTGCTGAAGTGTCTGAAAAGGCAACTGCTGTGGTTGATGGGGATGCCGATGAAAACGAATCTGAACAATTAATCGGGGACGACCAAGAAGAGGATACAGACGAAGATTAGTGTCTGTTGATTCTTAAATATTTTTCCAGGGAGATACATTATGGCACAAAGACCACAGAAAAAGCTTTTTACTCGCAAGAAAACCTGTCGATTTTGCGGTGACAAAGATCTTGCAATTGATTATAAAGATGTAAAAACATTACGAAATTTTGTATCTGAAAGAGGCAAAATAATTCCTCGAAGGATTATTGGTACTTGCGCTACCCACCAACGTCAGTTGTGTGAAGCGATTAAACAGGCACGACAAATTGCCTTTTTGCCATATTCCGGATCTGCTCAGGGATAACGAAAAAGAGAAAAGAGGATTGAACGTGGTGAGCCAGGGTTATCAACAGCCCGAAATCAGAAGTATTTTAATTATTATCTCGCTGGTTTCTGTGGCATTGGTGTTGCCCGGCTTACAATGGTCTTTGTTCGGTTGGCTATATATGCTTCTGCCTTTGGTTGCTTTTTTTCTTTTTGGCAGGTTTGGTGGTCACATCGGAAAGAGACTATTGCTTACCGCAGCTACAATTTCGTTGGTTGCCAATGTCATTATCGGGAGCTTTGATCTTTTTCTCTTTTCCTGTGCCATGCTTCTTCCGGGAGCTGTTCTTCATCGCTCTGCGAAACAGGGTGAATCGCCTTCTTTGAGCGGATTCAAAGGGAGTCTGACGCTTGCGGGAGGTTGGTTAGTTGTAGTAGCTGTTGCCGCTTCCGGTTCAGAATTAACTGTATACAGCCAAATGCTGCAGACTGTAGACCGCGCATTATCAGAGGCGCTGGAACAATACCGGCAAAGTGAAGGTATATCAGCTGAGACACTTGTCGTCATAGAGGCCACTATCCATCAAATGAAAGTGGTCATCCCGGCAATAATGCCAGGTGTTCTTGGCAGTCTGATCTTGCTTGTCACCTGGGCGACAATGGTTCTAGGCAATGTTTTGCTTGAAAAAACCTGCGGTTTTGCCTCCTGGCCGATTTTTCGCCAATGGGTATTGCCGGAGAAGCTCATATGGGTAGTTATTGCTATGGGAGTTTTTATCCTGATTCCCGTTGAACCGTTGCCGAGAATCGGGATTAACTGTATTTTGTTGTTGAGTGTTATCTACTGTTTTCAAGGCTTGTCGATAACAGTCTTTTTAATGAACAAGTGGAAAGTCCCCCTCCTGCTCCGATCATTTTTTTATGTTATGATCGTTTTTCAGTCTTTGGGGACATTGATTCTGTTGTTTTTCGGGATCGCCGATATCTGGTTGGATTTTCGTAAAATGAAAACAAAAGCGGCACCTGATAATAAATAAATCATTATTTAATAAGATTGTGAAAATGCTCCAGTTGCTTTTCGCGGCTTATAAGAAATAGAGGAAAAGGAGTTTAAAAAAATGGAACTCATCTTAAAAGAAACAATCAGTTCTCTTGGTCAAGAAGGCGAGGTAGTGAAAGTTAAACCTGGCTATGGTCGCAACTACCTTTTGCCTCAGGGCAAAGCGGTCCTTGCCACCACCCACAACTT
>JAHJLI010000269.1 GCA_018821785.1 Pseudomonadota bacterium | reverse complement strand
GCTCTTTGACAGCAAGAAGGTGGCAACTACGGATAATACCGAAAGCGGGATTGTCTCATATCGCGCCCACCATAGGCGGCCCTGTCGGGTTGAATGCGTAGTAGAGCATATGAGGTCTCACTTCCTTCTGTGAGTTCGGCCCTTCAGCGGGGTGAATCCTCTCGGCTTTTCTATTCGCCAAGCTCGTTTCCAGTCCCCATCGCCCCTGCATGGTGACTTCCTTCGCCTAATATGGCCTCTGCTGACTCCTGCTCAAACTCCCTGCATGTTACCACACAAGGCGCTACCCCAAAATAGCGATCGCTCGCCGGACAGGTCTCCCCGGATAAGAACGTAAACTTCCCTTGTGCAACCGCACCATTTACCGTATCCCCTGTTCCTTGGGCGTTGACATGTTGTGCTGCCTTACCCGGGAACTCGGCCTTGTATGACGTTTCTGTTCGTCAGCTCACAAGTTTGCACTCCGGCTTCCTTCGGACCCCACCTCGCGGTAACGCCCTTGCCTTCGGCCAGTAATTTATGTTACGTTTCACAACGTTACATGGAACACTTACAGGGGACTTTAACCCCATGAGTTCACGCCCATGCCGGGCGTACACAAACTGTTCCACTGGACCCGCAAACAGCGCGGGCCTGTGAACGTCACGAGCCATTCTGATGGAGGAGTAACTAAATGAAAGTGAAAATAATAATGACAGTGTTGTTGCTGCAGCTAATCAGTTTACCTGCATTGGCATTTGATTTAGCAACGAAAATTACCAAAACCGGAGATACAGTTAAACTGGAATCAGTCGGATATGCAAAACTTAGCTTATTGAGAGAAAAAACTTCATTAACCGGATCTATAATATCAACAGGCAAATTGTCAGTAAAGGGAACAGCAAATATTGTAATGTGGGCAAGGGTAGAGGGTAAATATTATTTTTCAAAAATACCAGCACTGCAAAATATAAAGGACAAAAAGGGGTTCAATTTCAAAATTCCATTCAACTCAAATGATAAAAATGTCACTGAGGTAATAATTGAAGTAGAAATGCTAAGTGAGGGTAACATCAGTATTAGTGGATTAACTATTCGAAATAGCTAACGAATCTCTCGGCAGGATTTTTGTTCCGTTGCACTCCACAAAAAACCGGTTAGCTCAAACGTTATTCAATAGAAATAAATGGACACTATACGGAAGAGATAATTCGAAACGCTGAAAGAATAAATCAGCTAAAAAAAAGTATAGATGAAACTGTAAAATCACGAGAAAAGAAAGAACACAAGAGAAAAGAATGGCAAAATGCATGTGCAGATTTTCACTCAAGTTACGATTCTTTAGCGTTTCCCGGTGGTTTTTCAAATGCATATGATCGCATTCTTTCAGGAGAACAACAGGCAATTGAAGCAGCATTGTGTTTCATTGAATGTCGGCCTTTCTTTTTCAGATCTGGGTATATGTTTAAAGACATCTTAAGAAAATTGAAAAAGGCACCCTTAGACAAGAGTCAAACCAATAGGCTTGAAAGAGTCTTAACTTCCTATAATGAATATAAGAAAAGACAAAAAGCATAATCGGGTAGCCGGGGGTTTTTCTCCCCCAGCCACCACACCACCAAGCAAAGTGGGTCCGCACTTGGCGGTTCCCATAGAACATCGGACCGTAACCGGATAAAGTATATCCGCAGCTCTTTGACAGCAAGAAGGTGGCAACTACGGGTACCCGGTGCGGCCGACCACACGTTGTCAACGCATACGAGAGATTACAAATGGATGCATCGACTTTAATATGGTGGGTTATATTTGGATCAATTGGTTTGGGTTATTTCGTTTATGGCAAAAAGCAAAGAGCTGTCATTCCGCTTTTTAGCGGTATTGGGTTATTAAGGAGTACGTTGATCGCCGGACATCAAACATCCATTGAAAGACGAGAAGACCTGTGGCCGGTGATAGAATGATACAACCAATGTCCGGCAATCCATGACCGTCTTAATATGGCTATCTTCAGACTCAATGTATTAAACGTTGGTAAATATTATGACTAGGTCAATTAAAGCGATGCTGCTTTCAGCTTTTGTGTTTCCTGGCGCAGGACATTTTTTTCTAAAGAGGCATATATGCGGTCTCGTATTAACAAGTGCTGCCATTGCTTCACTCTATTTTCTGATATCTGGCGTGGCAGAAAGGGCGCTCCAAATAACCGAGAAAATCCAACGAGGTGAGGTTCAGCTTGATGTCGTAGCAATTACTGAGCTGATATCTACACAACCAACGGGCACTGAGGCACAACTCTTTGATATCGCTTCGGCCGTTTTAATCATTACTTGGCTAATTGGCATTGTCGACTCGTATAGAGTCGGGAGGATAAAAGGCAAAGAAAAGGTAGCAGACGACCAATATCCAAACAAAACCAATAAGGATTGAACCAACGATACTTTTCCATTTCTCTCTCCCGTATTTTATAGGGATTGGTAGAAAAACGGCCTACACAACTCTTAACGGGCGAGAAGAGAAACGAGATTATTGAAGATGGCTATTTTACTAAAAAGATGGGTAGATAGTTTTCAGGAGTGAAGGCTTTCTGGGGGGGTGCGCCCTTATCAATGAACACAACAAGTCAGGAAACCGAGTCAGGAGAAGTGATCTTTGAGTGGCACTTGCCGATCGGAGCG
>JAHJLI010000023.1 GCA_018821785.1 Pseudomonadota bacterium | reverse complement strand
TGGCTCGAGATTCTCGGCTCGGGGATGATTGATCCGGAGGTCTTTAAAATGGTGGGTTACAACCCGGAGATCTATAGCGGCTTTGCCTTTGGCCTGGGTATCGAACGTATAGCCATGCTCAAATACGGGATTGACGACATTCGACTGTTCTATGAAAACGATCAGCGTTTTCTCTCACAGTTCTAGTCTGTTTCACTACACATCAGAATATTGCTATTATGAAGCTCACTCTTGACTGGTTGCAAAACTATGTGGATCTCGGCGGCTTGGCTCCGGAGAAACTTGCCGACCATCTAACTATGCTGGGCCTGGAAGTCGATGCCGCAACCCCTTTGTATGCCGAGCTCGCCCCACTGCGAACAGGCCTCGTGGTTGCCGCAGAGAAACACCCAGATGCCGACAAACTTACGGTATGCCAGGTAAAAATAGGTGAAGAAACACACCAGATTGTCTGCGGCGCCCCGAATGTTCATAAAGATCTGGCTGTGGTCGTCGCCCTACCTGGGACCCTATTGCCCGGCGATGTGAAAATCAGTAAATCAAAGATCCGGGGTGTTCAATCAGGCGGCATGATCTGCTCGGAAAGAGAGCTCGGTCTCGGCACCGCCCATGACGGCATTATGGAGCTCCCTGAAAACACCGAACATGGCCGGATCTTTATCGAGGCTCTCGGCCTGAAAGATACCTTCATTGAGGTTGATCTGACCCCTAACCGTCCCGATTGTGCCTCGGTAATAGGGATTGCCAGGGAGGTTGCCGGAATCCTGGGAAAACCCATGATCCTCCCGGTAAATGGCGCCAAGATTGAAAACACCAGCAAAGAGTTTGCCGTCGAGGTTGAATCCAGCAAACTGTGCCCGCGTTATGCTGGGCGTTTGATTAAAAACGTCAAAATCGGCCCTTCCCCCTGGTGGCTGAGAAAGCGTCTTCTCAGCATTGGACAAAGGCCGATCAATAACATCGTTGACATCACCAACTTTGTTATGATGGAATACGGCCAGCCCCTCCACGCCTTTGATTTCGATACTCTCGCCGGTAAAAAAATCGTCGTTCGCGCTCCGAAAGACAACGAAATGATCTTTACCACCCTGGATGGAACTACTCGTAGTCTTGATGCCGAAATGATGATGATCTGCGACGGAGAGAAACCTGTGGCCGTGGCTGGTATCATGGGTGGGGAGAATTCCGAGGTCAGCGACACAACCACCACGATTCTCCTGGAAAGCGCCTGCTTCAACCCGGTCTCTATCAGGCGTACCGCAAGAAAACTGAACCTGGCCTCGGAGGCATCCTATCGCTTTGAACGGGGTGTCGATCCCGAAGGGACTATCAATGCCCTTAACCGCGCAGTGCAACTCATCTGTGAACTGGCTGGTGGCCAGGCTCCCGAAGATGGGGTTGACTGCTACGGCGGACGCAAAGAACCGCAGACTCTGACACTCAGCGTTGCCAGGACCATGTCGCTTCTTGGGATTTCCCTTACCGCTGACGAAATCGTAGGTCTCCTTGGTTCTATAGGCCTGCCCTGCCGAGCCCTAGACGACCAGTTGGTTCTTGTTGATGCACCATCATTTCGGGTCGATATCGAGCGGGAAGCAGACCTTATCGAAGAAGTTGCCCGTCTTTACGGCTACAATAAAATTCCTGTTACCCTGCCTACAGTTGCGCTCAGTTATCCGGAACAGGACAAACAGCGACAAAGACGGCTTGATATCGCCGACCAGCTCGTTGCCGCCGGCTTTACCGAGGCGATCAACTATAGTTTCGTTTCGGAAAAACACACAGAAATGCTTGGCTTGGCAGAGGGTGACAAACGCTGTCAAGCTGTTCGGCTGCTCAACCCCATCAGCGAAGAGCAAGGAGTTCTGCGAACCATGCTTCTGCCAGGATTACTCGAAAATGTCAAACGGAACATCAATTTTCAGAGGACCGACTTGAAGCTGTTTGAAGTTGGCAAGGTATTCAGTCCAGCAGGAGAAAATAGCCAACCAGTTGAAACGATGAAACTTGCCGGAGTACTCTCCGGTAATCGCTATGGCCTGAGCTCGCCTCTTCATTTCAAACAGGAAGCGGTCGATATCTTTGACACAAAAGGCAGTGTCGAATTTATCTTAAGAGAAATGGGTTTTGGTTTCATGGACAATTCTCAGGATATACACTTCGCCGTTCCGGCGGAAGGATGCGGGGAACCCTATGGAGAAACCGGCTATTGCCTTGATGTATTTCACACTTCAAAAAAACTTGGTTCTCTCGGGAAGATCAAACCCGAGATATTGCGACGGTTTGCCATAAAACACGATGTGTACTTCTTTGATCTTGATTTCCAAAGTATCTGCCAGCCGCAGATTATTGATAAAAAATTTGCCAGCCTACCCGTTTACCCTTCGGTAAAGAGAGATATCGCCATTGTTGTCCCAGACAGCGTTTCTGCCGGCGAGCTTTTAGCTGCGGTACGCAAACACCCTGACAAGCTCATCGAGAGCTGTGAACTTTTCGATGTCTTCCAAGGCGGAAAAATCGCACAGGACCATAAAAGCGTGGCCCTAAGCATTACATACAGATCGGAATCGAAAACACTTACAGAAAAGAACGTGGAAAAATCGCACGATAAAATATTACGTTTACTGACAGAGCAATTTGGGGGTACATTTCGCAATGCATGATAATAATAATTTAACCAGAAAAGAATTGACCGAGACGCTGGCAAGCAAGCTCGGTTTTTCCCAGAGCAGCTGTTCTCTTATCGTCGACAGTTTTTTCGATGGCATGAAACAAACCATGGTCGAAGGACAATCGATTAAACTTGTTCATTTCGGCACATTTACCGTTCGCAACAAATCTCCCCGAAGAGGCCGCAATCCTCGAACCGGAGACACGATAACCATTAAAAAACGTCAGGCGATCAGTTTTCGTCCCAGTAAAAAACTCAGGGAACTGGTCAATAGTTAGCAACCGTTTCGTGCGTTACATGAAGCTAAGCTATTTTTAACCCAGGATATTTTTACCTGGGATCTTTTATAGAGGGATGGTTGGTGGTATGAAAACCCAGATACCTGATAAGCTCTATTTTAAGATCGGTGAAGTGGCAAAATTAGCCGAGGTACCTGCTCACGTTCTGCGTTACTGGGAATCAGAGTTTCCCGGAATTCGGCCCAAAAGGGCCAATTCCAAACAACGACTGTATCGCTACCAGGATGTTGAGCTCATACTGAATATTAAAGTTCTCCTGCACGGGCAAGGGTACACCATCGCCGGGGCGAGAAAACTGCTGGAAACCGGTGGTGAATCAAAACCACAGGTGAAAGAAGACCTGCCAACCAGCAACCAGGGGCAGAAACTCAAGATCATTAAGGAAGAACTGCAAAAGTTGCAAAACCTGTTGGCCAAAACAAAAGATTAAATGTTCCTCGGTTGATACTGTTGACAGCCAATAGAACACATGGTAGAAAGTGCAGCACATGTCGGGATGTAGCGCAGTCTGGTTAGCGCACTAGTCTGGGGGACTAGGGGCCGGAGGTTCAAATCCTCTCATCCCGACCATTTGAAAACAAAGGGGTTAAGAGCAAAATCAAGCTCTTAACCCCTTTTTCTGTGCTTTTGCAGCCTCTTACAAAGCAGCAAAAAAGATAGCCAAGAGTATTGTCGAACGGATGTAAAAAGAGTAAAAACCAATTGTTTATCCCTGATCTTCGTTTTCGGAGATGGGCAATTGCTTCGCTGCAGAATAACAATTCTCTCAAAATTCTTGGCATGGAGGTTCTTTAACCGGACTATGCATATCCAAACAGTTGGCCTGAAAGGGCTGAAGACCCCTATCAGAGTCAAGGAGAAAGGCGGCGATCTGCAGAACACCATTGCCACTATTTCCATGCAGGCCCATCTCCAACACGGCAGCAAGGACAACTGTGTTGAAACCTTTACCTCCATTCTCAACAACTATCTGGGGGAGCTCTCGGTCACCAGTTTCTCAACTATTCTCGCAAGACTGAAAGAAGGCCTGCAGGCGAAAAGTGTTCGACTGGAGATGACTTTTCCGTATTTTCTCGACAAAAAAGCGCCTGTCAGCGACACCCACAGCCTGATGGAATACACCTGCACTTTTTCCGGCGGCATCGGCGCTGATGAAGGATTTATCCTGACCGTCGGTGTTCCTGTCACCACCCTCTGTCCTTGTTCGAAGGAGATCAGTGCGGGCGGCGCCCATAACCAGCGTGCTGAGGTTACCCTCAACGTGAAATTCAAGAATTTCATATGGGTTGAGGACTTGATTGCTATGATCGAGCAATCCGCGTCCTGTGAGGTATACGCCCTGCTGAAACGGCCAGACGAGAAATATGTGACGGAAAAAGCCTTCAATAACCCGATGTTCGTCGAAGACGTCGTGAGAAAGGTGGCCGTCTCGGCCTTAGCCGATCCGAACATCACCTGGTTCTCAGCCGGGGTGGAGAGCTTCGAATCAATCCATAAGCATAGTGCCTATGCCTATGTCGACAGTGACGAGTTGCGGTAATTTTGCTATTGGTATTCACCCTTTCTTCAGTTGATCCCATAACGTTTTTCAAATGGTTCCAAGGCTCTGGCCATCCGCTTTACACCCTCTTCAATTGTTTCTATATCTACGCAAGAGAAACTAAAACGGAAGGTTGAGGTGAGCCCGTTCCCGGTATAAAATGGCTTTCCGGGAACAAAAACCACCCTCTCCCGCACCGCTGCCTGGAAAAGTTCCATCGAATCCATCCCCTCCGGCAACCGCCCCCATAAAAACATCCCGCCCTCTGGTTTGGTAAAGGTTATTGACTTTGGAAAGTGGCGGCTCAGGGCACTTTGCATGGCCCGGCACTGGTTACCGTAGGCTTCGATGATTTTAGCAATGTGCTCGTCGAGATTATTGTCGCTTAAGAATTCCGCCATAATTTTCTGGGTAAAACTGGAGGTATGCAGATCTGCTGCCTGCTTGGCAATGAGAAGCTTTTCATGGAGCCAAGGGGGCGAGGCAATCCAACCCAGGCGAAAACCAGGGGCAACAATCTTTGAAAAGGATCCGAGAAGCACGGTCTGCTCCGGCAGAATATGGCAAAATGCTTTGCCGGGTTCTCCGGCAAAGCGTAATTCACTGTATGGGTCGTCCTCCAACACCACGAAACGATGTTCTTTTGCAAGAGCTGCAATCCGCTCTTTATTGCTGTCGGTGTAGCTTATCCCCGATGGGTTCTGAAAGTTTGGCACGGTATAGAGCATCTTAGCCCGACTTCGGCCGCAGACCTCGGCGAGGGTTGCAACATCAAGACCGTCATTATCAAGCGGTACGGGAATAAAATTGATCTTAAAGAGTGAGAGCGACTGAATCGCCCCGAGATATCCCGGTTCTTCGATCAGAACGTTATCGCCCCCATTGAGAAGGACTTTACCAAGAAGATCGATACCCTGCTGAGAACCGTTGGTGATAATGATATTTTCTGGTGAAATATGTAATCCCTTTTTTTCCAAATATCTGGCGGCAATCAAGCTGCGAAGTTGCTCATCTCCCTCAGATTTGCTGTACTGGAGAACCGAAGCCCCATATTTTTCAAATACTTTTTCGGTGGCATTTTGAATTTCTCTGACAGGAAAAAAGGCTGCATTCGGCAAGCCTCCGGCAAAAGAAATAATTGCAGGATCGAGGGAAACCTTGAGAATTTCCCGTATAAATGACCGAGGTATCCCCTGCATCCGCTCGGCGATAATCTCTTCCATGACTTTTAATCCTTTTCTTTGAATACCTTGAATACGATTTTGTGTCTTTTTCCGGCAGAAATGCTCTTACAATATCACGTGGGTCTTAGCTTTTCCAACCACCAAACCCCGAAAATCGCATGCGAAACTCACCCGATTCCTTCTCACCATCGAGCATCTTTCGAAGCATTGACATTTCTTTTTCTGCAGCTCTAAGTTCTTGGCCGAGTTTGTCGGTTGAACCGTGCCCGACCACCTCAATCGACTTTTGCAGCTCAGATACCTTTTTCTGGGCCCGATATAAATCAAGGGCCAAGGCTCTTATTGACATTATCTCTCCAATATTTTGTAATATTTGCCTGTTATGCAACTCCGACATAAGATGAACTGACTTATGACCTGACGAGTCGGCCGAACTCAATCTCTTTTTCGCATCACTTCTTCTTTTTCGACAGCTGCTTTCAGAATCCTGAATACTTCCCGGTAATAGTTGTGAATTCTGGATTTCACGTACTGATGAACTGTGCTGCGCAGATCGCTCTCGTCAATTGGGTATTGGCGGACGACAGCATCAATTTCCGGTCCTTGCCAGTTGGGTTCCCATGCCAGCCCCGCCTGGAGAGCGCTTTGCTGTTCTTCGATGGCCTCATTGATTATTACATCCCGCAGCCTTTCCACTTCCCTCTGCAGTTTTGTCACTTTCACCCGGGAACCCTTGCGGTCGGCAAGAAAAGCGAGGATATCCTCTACCGGATCCTCACGCATAACCTTGGCAAGATATTTCACCTGGCGTTTTCTCGCCCCTCCCTTCACAGTTCGACAGCGGATGATTTCATCCTTTACTAACTGACTGGCGGGTAGGAGTTTCAAATCCTTGTCGGTGAGGAGACTCAGCTCTTCCGCCACATCTCCTTCATCCTTGAACCTTCTTTTCTGTGCAGACTTGCTGATATATTCTATCATAATATCCTAGTGTTATAGTTATTTTACCATTTCTACCAAAGCCGGCTCGTATTCTTTTGGCGGCTCGAAACCAAGAAGGATGCACAACGTCGCCGCGACATTTGCCAGCCCCGGTTTCTCCACCTCCGTCAATCTGTAACGATTCGCCTGGCTGAAGTCCTTAATAATAAACGGCACCGGGTTAAGGGTGTGGGAAACCATCGGGGTGATTTTGCCGTTCTTTTTTGTCCACATGCAATCGGCATTGCCATGATCGGCGGTGATGACGGCAAGGCCCCCGGCCTTTTCAAGAGCGTGGAGAATCCGGCTGAGGCAAAGGTCTACGGTTTCGACGGCAATTATTACCGCCTGGACCACTCCGGTATGGCCCACCATATCTCCGTTCGGGAAATTAAGGCGGATAAATTTATGGTTGCCGATTTCTATTGCGGCAATGACCTTGTCGGTGATCTCCCCGGCCTTCATCCACGGCCTCTGATCAAACATCACCTTGTCGGAGAGGATTTCCGCATACGTCTCTAACTTTTTGTCAATATACCCGGATCGGTTACCATTCCAAAAGTAGGTGACATGGCCAAATTTCTGGGTTTCGGAGATGGCATAGGCAGCAACTTGCGAAGCGCACAGATGCTGGCTAAGAGTATTATCTATGACCGGAGGTTCGACCAGATAGTTTTTTGGAATCAGGGCGTCTCCGTCATACTGCATCATACCGGCAAAAAATATTTTCGGCATCCGCACCCGGTCAAATTCTTGAAAGTCGGCTTCCTCAAAGGCCCTTGATATTTCAATTGCTCGATCGCCGCGAAAGTTGAAGAACACTACCCCGTCACCATCTTCTATTGTACCAACAGGTCCGCCGTCATCAGCCACAACGAAAGCATCCATGTACTGATCAGTCATTTCCGCATCTTCAGCATAGAATGTCCGTATCGCCTGAGAGGCTGAAGTGAAATGGCGTCCTTGCCCAAGGACATGCGCTTTCCAGCCGTTTTCCACAACCGCCCAATTTGCGTTATAGCGATCCATAGTGGTGATCATTCTCCCGCCCCCGGAGGCGATACGGTAATCTCGCCCGGCAGCAGAACATCTGCCAAGCTTCTCCTCCAAAGGGTCTATATATCTCAAAGCGCTTTTCTGGTCTACATCCCGACCATCGAGGAGAGTATGTACCCTGACTCTCGGAAAACCGTCAGCCACACAACGATCCAGTAAAGCGTTGAGCTGGTCGATATGGCTGTGAACATTGCCGTCGGAAACAAGGCCTATAAAATGGATCGTTCCTCCCCCCTTGCCACATTTCTGCAGCTCCCGCCATGCTTCACCGGAAAAGATACGCCCGGATTGCAGGGCCTCGTTGACCAATTGCGCCCCTTGTGCAAAAACCCTCCCGGCCCCGAGAGCATTGTGACCAACCTCGGAATTACCCATATCGTCATCGGAAGGCAAACCCACTGCTTTACCATGCGCCTTCAGCCGAACCATCAGCGGTTCCTGAAAAAGTTTGTCGAGAATCGGCGTGTTAGCTATATATACTCCGTCGCTCTCATCTTGGGCACCGATGCCCACCCCATCCATAATGATCGCCACCACCGGTCCGGCAAAGGCTGTGTATCCTGCGAGTGGTTTAAGTATTTGTGCAGTCATTTTCCGTCCTTTCAAACAAGTGTAAAGCCAAAAAGGGGTGTTTTTCTTTTCTCAAAAACAAATAATATTGGTATACTGCGCATGTTATATGAAGACATTCCGCAGGCCAATGGCCGTTTCCTTTCTTTCTAACAAAGACTCCAGTGTAAAACCCTTCGCATGAACGACCAACAACTTTTATTACATTTGCAGCTGACAGTCGTTACCGAGAAGTTACCTTTATTTACCACTGTTTTGCAGTCCGGCATAGAAATAATGACTCCCGCAGGTTCAGGCCTCGGTCAATTTCTCAGTCTCCTGCCTGGTTTTACCGCCGAGTATCTGTCCAATACGGTGCAGACGATTTTTCACAATGGAACCGCCGTTGATGACCTCACAACTCTGCTATGTGGTGAGAGGCCGGTGCTTGCCTTATCCGCTGCCATGCCCGGCTTGGCTGGAGCAATTTTCCGTAAAGACAGCTTCCATAAAGCCTTACGCAGCGAAACAAAAAACGAACAACCCATAACGCCGGCGACAAGACCTCTGACGGTTACTTTGAAACTCTTTAATGTAATAGCCCAGGAGCGTGGGAAAGAACTCTTTGCCATGGGAGTATGTTTACCGGCTGCGGTTCTTTCCTCCTTTTTCATCAAAAGACCTGCACTTTTGCAGGAAATACTCCAGATACAGCTTGATGGAAAAGGCATTGACATCGTGGCAATGCAGCAACTCCTTAGTTCACCGGCAAAGATACATCTGAAGATATTTGATACAATGGCAATCCCTAATGGTTGATGGAACAAACACTCACAAGGACATGCTTGGCCGTAGTAGCCTGATCTCCGTACAACAGGCTCTGGATATCCTCCTTGGTCTCCTGGTAGAGATCAAAGTCGCGGCAGAGAGCATTCCCCTGACGGAGGCATTTGACAGGGTACTTGCCGAACCCATTAACTCGCCGGTGAACCTGCCGACCGAGGCCCGATCGACCATGGACGGTTTTGCCGTGCGAGCAGTCGACACCTTTGGTGCCAGCCAATCTGCACCCTGTTATCTCAATATCACCGGCGAAGTGAAGATGGGCGAGGCCCCACAGGGAGAGATACCACAAGGTTGCTGCTACAAGATTCCAACAGGCGGTCTTCTGCCGAGCGGTGCCGATGGTGTTGTCATGCTCGAGCAGACTGTCCCCGTCGATGAGACAATGATAGAGATTGTCAAAGGTGTCGGCTCCGGCGTCAATGTCATAGCAAAAGGCGAAGATATTGGCCTTGGTGAGGAGGCCCTGGCCGCTGGACGACTCCTGCGGCCACAGGATGTTGGTTTGTTGGCGGGACTGGGTGTTGTTGAGGTAAAAGTGTTTAAAAGAGTCAGGGTTGGAATCCTTGCCACAGGTGATGAGATCATCGCCCACACCAAAGTTCCCAAACCCGGTCAGATTAGGAATATAAATTCCTTGGCCCTGGCCGGACAGGTTCGTAGAGCCGGGGGAGTCTCTATCGACTACCCCATCGTTTCAGACCAGGAGGATATTTTTTTGCCGGCATTAAAACAAGCCGTCCAGGAAAATGATATCGTCCTCTTTTCCGGAGGCAGTTCCGTCGGCGTACGTGATCTTGGCGAACAGGTCATACAGGCACTCGGTCCGCCCGGCATTCTCGTCCATGGGGTCACCCTCAAACCGGGAAAACCGGTGCTGATCGGCATGAGTGACACCACCCCGATCTTCGGCCTGCCCGGCCATCCGGTCTCGGCCATGGTCTGCTTCGATTTCTTTGTCCGACCGGCGATGGAAAGTCTCAGCGGCCAAATGCGCCAGGCGGAGATCCCCTCCCCGTGGGTTGAGGCAAAACTTACCCGCAACCTCAATTCGGCGCCAGGTCGCCGCGATGTGGTCCGGGTAAAACTCATGAAAGAAAATGACATCTGGTATGCCGATCCGATTCTCGGCAAATCGGGATCGATTTCCACTCTTTCCCGGGCCCACGGCTACTTTCAGATAGACGAAGACAGCCAGGGTGTAACCGAAAATACAACCATCAAGGTATATCTTTATATATGAACCAGCGAAATGTATATATCAGCAATAAACCCCTTGCCGAAGCCAAACTCCTGTGGCATGAGGCCTTGACGCGGCACGGGTTCTTTGCTCGGCACCCGAAAGAGTCGATTCGTGTCGACGATAGCCTTGGCCGCATCACTGCCGAACCGGTCTTTGCAATTCGTTCATCTCCCTCCTATAACGCCGCGGCCATGGACGGTATTGCCGTTCATTTTTTAGATCTCACAGGCGCCAGTGAAGCAAAACCGGTACGCCTGAAAAACGATCGCTTTGTACCGGTCAATACCGGCAACGCCATCCCTGAAGGACGCAATGCAGTAGTGATGATCGAAGACGTCCACTTTATCAGTGACGGCGAAGTAGAGTTGCATATCCCCGCCACCCCCTGGCAACATGTCCGAACCATCGGTGAGGATATCGTGGCGACCGAGCTCATTCTACCCGAAGGCCATAAAATTCGAGCCATTGACCAAGGCGCCATGCTCGCCACCGGGGTTACAAAGATCCTCGTGCAGCGTCCGCCGAAGGCCCATGTCATCCCCACCGGCAGCGAACTCATCGAGCCAGACTGTCAGCCACGCCCAGGCCAGATAATTGAATTCAACTCGCGCATTCTCGCCGGATACCTGCAGGAATGGGGGGCTGTGGCCAGCCGCGGGCTGCCTGTTGTCGATGATCCTGCTCTTTTGAAAAAGGCCCTGTTCGAAGCGGCTGCCTTAAATGATATCGTCGTTCTCAATGCCGGGGCCTCTGCCGGCACCCACGATTTCAGCGCCAAGGTACTTGCCGAGGTGGGAGAAGTGATTGTCCACGGCGTGGCTATCAAACCCGGAAAACCGGTCATTCTGGCGATGATCGGCGACACCCCGGTAATCGGCCTGCCCGGCTATCCGGTATCTGCCCTCCTCACCATGCGTATCTTTGTCAGGGAGATGATTTCCAGCTTTCTTGGTCAAGGAGAACCAGAGTCACAATTTATCGAGGCGACCCTCTCAAGACCGCTGCATTCTCCGATGGGCGTCGATCAGTTTGTACGCATTACTCTTGGTAGGGTCGGGGCCAATCTTATGGCCACTCCCTCCGGCAAAGGCGCCGGGGCAGTCATGTCTCTGGTTCGCGCCGACGGCCTGCTTAACATTCCGGCAGGAAGTGAAGGAATAGGTGCCGGAGAGAAGGTACAGATCGAACTTTTCAGGTCGCAAAACGAGGTGGATGCAACCGCTGTTATTATCGGCAGCCATGACAACATTCTCGATCTGCTGGCCAATCACCTGCATAAACGACGGCCGATTGTCCGCATCTCCTCAGCTCATGTCGGTTCGATGGGTGGTATCATGGCGATCCGCCGCGGCGAGGCGCACATGGCCGGCAGTCACCTGCTCGACGAGGCAAGCGGTGAATATAACGTGAGTTTTATCAGACGCTTTCTGCCGGGGGTGCCTCTGCAGCTGATCAACCTCTGCCATCGTGAACAGGGGTTGATAGTTGCCAAGGGTAATCCGAAAGATATTCAGAATTTTAAAGATATTGCCATAGGAAAGCACACCTTCATCAACCGCCAGAACGGAGCCGGAACTCGTCTATTGACCGATAAGGTGTTAAGGGATGAAGGAATAGAGCAGGCAGAAATATACGGTTACAGCCATGAAGAGTATACCCACATGAGTGTGGCCGCCGCTGTGGCCAGCGGCAGCGTCGATACCGGCATGGGTATTCGTGCTGCCGCCAATGCTCTCGACCTTGATTTTGTGCCAATCGCCGAAGAACGCTACGATCTGATCGTTCCGAGGCAGCACGCAGGCGATCAAAAGATTGCAGCCATCCTTGACCTGATCGGCAATGACCAGGGTTTCCACAAAGCGATCCTCGCTCTTGGCGGCTACAACCTGCGCGATTGTGGAAGAATCATGTATGAACAATGAAGTATTGAGAAAAAAATATTAAAGAATCCCGGATCTTCCGGGCAAAGATTAAATCTAATTTTCACCAATGCATTACAACCTAAAAGGGAGGCTTACAATGGCAGATAAAATCTTCAGAGTAAATATGACCAACCTCACCACATCCGTAGAAGCCGTTCCTGCTGCTTGGGCCGGTCATGGAGGTCGAGGACTCACTTCAACTATTGTTGCAGCTGAGGTTGAACCAACCTGTCACCCACTCGGATCAAAAAATAAACTGGTAATCGCCCCCGGTCTCCTTTCCGGCACGATGGCTGCCAACTCAGGTCGTCTTTCCATCGGCGCCAAAAGTCCGCTCACCGGAACCATCAAAGAGGCTAATGCCGGCGGGACCGCAGCCCAACTCCTGGCCCGAGCTGGGTGCAAGGCCCTGATTATTGAAGGGCTCCCCAAAGAAGACAAGTGGTACAGCCTGGCCCTAACCCCTGAGGGTGTAACCATCAAGGAAGAAACCGAGCTGGTCGGCAAGGGCAATTTCACAGTTATCGAAACCCTGGCTAAACGATCCGATGCCAAGTTGGGAGTTCTCACCATTGGCCAAGCCGGGGAAATGCGAATGGGGAGTGCCAACATCTCCATCAAGGATCCTGACGGCGGACTGCGCTCCAATGGCCGGGGCGGCCTCGGGGCGGTCATGGGTTCAAAAAAAATCAAGTTTATCACCATAGATCCAAAAGACGGCAAAGTAGCAATCGCCAATCCTGAGAAATTCAAGGAAGCGAACAAGGTGTTTGCCAAGGCCCTCGCCGACCATCCGGTCAGCCAGGCTCTTGGCCAGTACGGCACCAACGTATTGGTAAATATCATAAATGAATCCGGAGGATTGCCAACTAAGAACTTCACAAGCGGTCAATTTGCCGGACATGAAAGCATCTCCGGCGAAACCATGCACGACACCATCAAAGAGCGTGGCGGCAAAGTAAAACATAATTGTCACGCCGGTTGTGTCATTCAATGTTCCCAGGTCTACAACGACGCCAATGGAAAAAAACTGACCTCCGGCTTCGAGTACGAATCAATCTGGGCCATGGGTGCCGACTGCTGTGTCGACAATCTTGACCATATTGCAATGGCCGACAAACTGATGGACGATATCGGTATCGATACCATCGAGACCTCAGTGGCCATGGGTGTTGCCATGGAAGCAGGCGTGCTGCCCTTCGGTGACGGCCTCGGAGTCTGCCGCATCTTGCAGGACGAAATCGCCAAAGGTACAGGCCTTGGCCGCATCATCGGCAACGGTGCAGGCTCCGTCGGCCGCGCTTACGGTATCACCCGAGTGCCGGTTGTGAAAAATCAGGCCATCCCGGCCTATGATCCACGGGCCATCAAAGGTATCGGCATCACTTACGCCACTTCGACGCAGGGCGCCGATCACACCATGGGCTATACCATTGCCACCAACATCCTGGGCGTCGGCGGTAAAGTTGATCCGCTGACCAAAGTCGGCCAGGTGGAGTTGTCCCGGAATCTGCAGATCGCCACGGCTGCAATCGATTCAACCGGCATGTGTCTGTTCATAGCCTTTGCCGCCCTGGACAATGCCGAGTGTCTACCAGCACTCATCGATCTTATCAATGCCCGCTTTGACCTGTCCCTAACCGGCGATGATGTAGTCAATCTCGGCAAATATATTCTCAAAACCGAGAGGACTTTCAACACCGCCGCAGGTTTTACAGCAACCGACGACCGGTTGCCGGAATTTTTCTATTCTGAACCGCTGCCGCCGCACAATGTGACATTCGATTTCACCGGAGAGGAGATTGACACCTTCTGGGATTTTTAAGTATGCAGATCACAGTTAAACTCTTCGCCTATTTCCGCGAAAATCGATTCAAGATCGAGATGTGGGAGATAGGCGAAGGGACTACGGTCGGCGAAATAGTCGATAAACTGAACATAAATCGGGAGGAGGTAGGTGTATTGATGCTCAATTCCCGTCACACCGAATTCACAGTCAAACCTGCATCCGACGATGTGCTGGCTATCTTTCCGGTAATTGGCGGGGGCTAATACCAAACACCAGGTCTCTGTACCGCACAAGGTTTCAATGCTTTCACCTGCAGACCTTGTGCGGCAGAGCTCTCGTACTTCAACCCTTCAGATGAAAACCCAGGCCAGGACAAACAGTTGCCTAAGCCAACCGGCACAATTACGTTGCGCTGTGCTCCACTTGCATGTTATCTTGTCAATTTGACAATTAGATATACTCTGTATTCTACGTAAAGGGGCCTGTTTCACTACCCTGCTGGATGCTCAGCTCTTCTGAAAAATGTTTGGAAAATTGCCTGCACCTGTTTTCCCAAGGAATTTCGCATCTCCACAGGTATGAGGTTAGTATGGATCAGACTTTACAAAAAACATTGATGAAGTATATGCTGGAATCGAAAAACGACGATTCCTTCATTAAAAAAGTCAACAAACTCTATACAATCGCCGGGGTAGAGGTTCTACTGACTGTTTTCAGGCTCCTTGCCGGAATAGACATACCACTTGAAAAATGCACCATGCACTGGGAAAAAACCCAGATGCACCGACAAAAACTCTCCGAGCTTCTTGGCAGGAATATCGACATTACCACGGCCCTCTGCGATTACCTGCAAACCGCCACCCGCTTCCTCAACCATCCGCGGCTGATTGAGTCCAGCCAATATGAAAATGTCATTTATGAATCAATCAACGACAAACTGACTGGTCTGTTCAATCGCCCCTATTTTGATGAGGCTTTCAACCGACAGGTTGCCTTGGCCAAGAGATATCGGGAAGATTTTTCTATCCTTTTTCTTGATATTGACAATTTCAAAGAGGTGAATGACACTTACGGCCATCTAGCCGGAGATGCTGCTCTCAGAGAGATAGCGGCAATTATTTTGAAAGAAAAACGGGACAGCGACGTAGCCGCCAGGTTCGGAGGAGAGGAATTCGTCCTGCTCATGACCCATACCGACAACGTTAGTGCGTTTGTTTTTGCCGAACGATTGAGAATGCAGATAGCGATGCTTGAAATTTCTTATCTCGGCCAGATCATCAAGGTTACCATCAGCGGAGGCATTTCTTCTTTTCCTTTCAACTCTGATGATCCAAAACAGTTGCTGCAGATGGCTGATAATGCTGTATATCTGGCAAAGGGCGCAGGAAAAAACACCATCTCCCACTTTAAGAAAGAAAAAAGAAGGTATCTCCGGGTTAAGATTCATCAGCCTGTTTTAGCCCAGGAACTCGACTTTAATGATTCTTCGACCTTTACCGGTATAAGCAAAGACATTTGCATCGGTGGAATTCTCTTTGAAAATAATGGACCCTTGCCTCTTGGTGCACTGATCAAAGTGAAGATTCCGGTAAATGAAGATACCCCGCTCATGCTGATCGGCACGGTGGTCCGAGTGGAGGCTTTTGAAGACGGCAGATATGATATAGGCATGACTACGTCGTTTAAAGAAATGGACAAAATCGCCAACCATGAAATTGCCGGTATTCTTCGCCTGGAAAACATGGCGTAATTGATCCAGCCTGTAAAGGATAAGGCCTTAGTCACCATTGTCTTACTTGCAACAGGAGAAGCAGCCATGCGAATGACTCATGTGATAGCAGAAGGATTAGTACAAGGCGTATGTTTCAGAGACTACACCCGCCGCCAGGCTTTTACCCTGGGCCTCACCGGCTGGGTTCGCAATCTACGCAACGGCTCGGTTGAAGCAATGCTCTGCGGCCCAACCGACAAGGTTGCCGAAATGGTCAGATGGCTACGACAGGGCCCGCCGCACTCAAGGGTCGACGAATTGCTCATCAACGAGGTCGCCGTCGAAGAACAATTTACCACTTTTGAAATACGTTACTGAGGAGTCAGCCTCTTCCCCTTACGCTTCTGCTCTCGATGTTTCTTGAAATAGACCACCTCAATCTCTGGTTCAACAGTTTCGTCGATGAAAAACCTGTTCAAAATCAGGTGCTCTTTGATGTTTCACTGACCCTAAAAAAAGGTGAAACCGTAGCCTTGGTCGGCGAGTCTGGCTCCGGAAAATCCATTACCGCCCTTTCCATTCTCCGCCTGCTGGAAGACAGCTGCGACATACGGATTGAGGGGGAAATTCGTTTCGAGGATAAAAATCTTCTCAGCCTTTCTCCGGAAGAGCTCCGAAAAATTCGCGGCAACAGAATTGCCATGATCTTTCAGGAGCCTATGACTTCGCTGAATCCAGTGTATACGGTCGGCAATCAGCTCATGGAGCCCCTCAAGCTCCATCTCGGCCTGGATAAAAAAGAGGCCGAAACAGAGGCCATCCGCCTCTTGCAACGGACCGGGATTGAAGACGCGTCCGGTCGCATGCATTCCTATCCGCACCAACTTTCCGGTGGTCAACGGCAACGGGTGATGATCGCTATGGCTCTCGCCTGCCGCCCATCCCTGCTGATTGCCGATGAGCCGACTACCGCCCTTGATGTCACCATTCAAGCGCAGATTCTGGCACTTATCGAGGATATCCAGGAAGAATACGGCATGGCAGTGCTGCTCATCACCCATGACCTGGAGATGGTCCGCCGCCATGCTTCGTTCATCTCCATCATGCAGCATGGCCGGATTGTTGAAAATGGCCCCAAGAGAGAAATCTTCTCCGCGCCATCCCATCCTTACACCCGCAGCCTGATGTCGGCCATTCCTGAAAGCAGTAGAGCCGCCTCGCCTCTGGGCCCAGTCCTCCTCACAACTGAAAATCTCTCTTGCCACTTCCAGATGAATGGCGGTTGGGTGCATCCCTTCAAGCGAAGGAAAACTATTGTCAAAGCCGTCGATGAAGTCAGCCTGGAATTCCATCGGGGGAGCACTTGGGGTATTGTCGGGGAATCAGGCTCGGGAAAGACCACCCTGGGTATGGCTATTTTAAAACTCGTCCACAGCACCGGAGCAATTGTCTTTGACGGACAGGACATCCAGCCCTGGACCAACAACCGTCTTCGACCGCTGCGCAGCGATATACAGATCGTTTTTCAAGATCCGTTTTCGTCCCTTTCACCCCGCTTTACCATCCGGGAAATCATTGAAGAAGGACTGCTGGTCCATACCCCAAACACGACAAGAGAAGAGCGCTTCCAGCTTGTTGTTGATACGCTCCGTGAAGTGGGGCTGGAGGAGGAGATGGCCTTTCGCTATCCACACGAATTTTCCGGCGGCCAACGACAGCGAATCGCCATTGCCAGGGCCATCGTTCTCAGACCTAAACTGCTTATCCTCGATGAACCGACCTCGGCCCTTGATGTCACCATCCAGGGGCAGATTATCGACCTGCTCATTGAGTTGCAGAAAAAATATGATATGACCTACATGTTCATTTCCCACGATCTGCGGGTTATCCGGGCTTTGGCTGATCATGTGGCGGTTATGCAGCACGGGAAAATTATCGAGGCCGGACCTGCACAGGAGATTTTCACCTCCCCTGTGCAGGAGTATACTCGGACGCTGTTTGCAGCGGCTTTAGTACCTTAAAAATTCGTTTCTTGCTTTCTCTAAACAGATTTCGTAAAGGTACCTATCCCGTTTACCGGGGTTAGAATAACCAGAACTCAATCTCTCCTCACCCTTGCCGCTCATGACGGCATTTGTCGCCACTGATATCATCCTTAAAAAGGGCAAAGCCACGTTCCATGGCGCAGAAATCGCCGCACATGGTGCAGGTAGCCTCGTTTTCGGGTTTTCGGCTGTCTCGCACTTCACGCATCTTTTCGGGAAACATCGACAGTCGGAAATACTCGGCGAAATCACTGTCCCGCCGAGCTAAAGCAACCTGCTTTTCCAACTCCCTGCGATCCGGATATTTAGCAATGTCACCGATCCGGGCGGCCAGACGAGTGGCCCTTACCCCTTCCCGGACATCGTCTTCATTGGGCAGTGCCAGGTGTTCCACCGGTGTAATGTAGCAGATGAGATCCGCCCCATGCCACGCCGACTGGGGCGCGCCGATGGCTGCGGTAATGTGGTCGGCCTTGACGGATTACAGGGGATGACGATATGTCCGGCCGCCACCCCAAGTCGAATCTCCTCTACTGAAAAACCTTCATCTCTTGCCACCTCGGCCATAACACCGGTGATCGTTCCTTCCTTTGCCAATTCAAGCTGGGTCTTCATTTTTCCGTTCCTTCATACTGATAATTCCTGTCGGGCGGGCAATAAAAAAAGTCCGTGCCACGGCATACACCGCAACACGGACTCATATGGACAAGAAAGTCTTTTTTCTCCCTGGCAGGTCTTCTGACTTGCGGCTCACCCTCCGACTGCACCTTCCCATTCCAAAATATCTGGAACAGTGGTCATCAAACAGTCATCATCCCCGCTTACAGCGCTGGCCCAACGTCACGGATTTGCACCGTATTCCCTTTTCACCGCCGCACTTTTCAGGCAGCAGCACCCGGCAGATATGATTGCACTACGGCAGAAATGATACCCGAATAGGATGAAAAAATAAACGGCGGTTGTTTTTGCAAACTCGGATAAATGGGATAAGTATCCTAACAAAATTCGTATAAAAAAACAAGAAACGAATTTCTGTGGCACCAAACATGAAGGGTGACGATGAAGAAAAGATGCTCTATGGTATTTTACGGATCTCTTTTATTATTAACAATAATTCACCTGCAGAACATGTTTCCAGAAACAACACTCTCATCAGCCCCACATTCCCCCGGCGTCTATCTGATGCAGGACGGCAAATCAGTCGTGTTGTACGTAGGTAAGGCCAAGGATCTGTTCAAACGGCTTTCTTCCTATGCCCATTTATCCGGAGCGGTGCACAGCAAAACGGCGGTGATGCTCAACCACGTCCGCAAGGTTGAGACCATTATTACCAATACCGAAAAAGAGGCACTGATCCTCGAAGCCTCCCTCATCAAGAAACATAAACCGAAGTACAATATAATCCTTCGCGATGACAAGAATTATCCCTATATCAAGGTTACCATACAAGAAGATTGGCCACGGGTTTTCATGGTTCGGCGCAAGACCCGTGATAAAGCCAGATATTTTGGTCCCTATTCGTCAGTCGGCAGTATGTGGTCAACCCTTCGCCTTATTGCTGCCCTGTTTCCATTACGCAACTGCAAAGGAAGCAATTTAAAACCAAGACCTCGCCCTTGCCTCAACCGGCAGATCGGCAGATGCCTCGCCCCGTGTGCCGGTGGTGCCGACCGCACTCTGTATCTGGAACACGTGGATAAAATCCTCATGCTCCTCGAAGGACGTAATCGCGACCTTAATAGTGCCCTTGAAAAACAGATGTTTGTTGCCTCCGACAATCTCGACTTTGAGGGGGCGGCAATACTCAGGGATCAGATTGCAGCCCTGGGCCGGACTCTCGAAAAACAGGTCATTTCTGCCGGCCACAACAAAGACCAGGATGTCTATGGCTTTGCTAGAAAAGATGCGGCGGTGACCATTGCCATCCTCTTTATCAGAAACGGCCTGATCAACGGCAGCAGGACATTTTTCCTGGCCGATCCGTACGGAGACGACGGATCGATCCTGTCCCAGGTTCTCGGCCAATTTTACGACAGTGACGCCCTCATCCCCGCAGAGATCCTCCTACCTTTGGCACCTAACGATCTCGAGCTGCTTGAGGAACATCTCGGTGATAGTGCAGGCATGCGAGTGCATGTCAAAATTCCACAACGGGGTGACTCCCAGCAACTCGTCGCAATGGCCAACACCAATGCCCTGCAAGCCTTTGAAGAAAAAGAACAAAAGAGCAGGTTATGGGAAAACCTTGGAGAGAGTTTACAAAAAACCCTCCATTTGGCACGTCTGCCAGCTCGCATCGAATGCCTCGACATCTCCAATATCAGCGGCAAACAGGCTATTGGTGCCCTTGTCTGTTTTCACCAAGGAGAACCTGACAAAGCCAATTTCCGCCATTATAAAATTAAAACAGTCGAAGGCCCGGACGATTATGCAATGATGAGGGAAGTTTTAACAAGGAGACTGCGCCGCGGCATTGAAGAGCAAAACCTCCCGGACCTGTTCCTCGTCGACGGTGGCAAAGGTCAGCTAGGTATAGCCCTGGCGGTCGCTGGAGAATTGGGTATTACTGAGAGTGTTGATTGGCTCGGCATTGCCAAAGAAAGGCAAAACGAAGGCGAAAAACTTTATCGACCGGGCCGAAAAAATCCGATTGTCTTGCTGCCACACAACCCCGTTCTCCTATTTCTCATGCGGATACGTGATGAATCGCATCGTTACGGCATCACTTTCCATCGAAAATTGCGCAACAAATCTACCCTCGCCTCGACTCTCGACGATATCCCCGGTATCGGTTCTGCAAAAAAACAAGAACTGCTCCGCCATATGGGAAACTTGAAACGCCTCAGAGCGGCGAACGTTCAGCAACTCAGGGAAGTAAAAGGAATTGGGCCGGAATTGGCGGTTTCGATCTTCAATTTCTTTAACGGCCATGTAATTGACCAAGGAGATTGATGCAAACCACTATCATCAAAATATATAAAATCATGGGCCATTTTTTTAAAGGCCCTTACAGGATCATCCATTCATGTTCATGTTTCTCATTGACTTGATCAAAGATGAGTATTACCAATAGTATTGGTCAATATGAGTTAAGAGATAAGAACCATTTGATTATCAAGGACTATAATTATGGGGAAAATCAGCAAACAAACGGATAAACATATCAAGTATTACAAGTGTGAAGTATGTTTGAAAAATATCCCTATTGAATACTATTTCACCGTTGGTGATTCAATAACCTGCACTGACTGCAATGCGGAATACGTCCTGCAATCAAAAAATCCACTTGAACTCACCCGACAAGCTGTAGATTATTCCAAGTTAGATTTTGACGAGCCGTATTGAGTCTCTCCATCTTAAAATTCAACAGCAGGCCGAATTTTCTATTAATTACGAAGATATTCGGCTTGTTGTAAGTTCTACCCCCCGCAACAACAAAAAAAAGACCTTTTCCTCAAGCAACATTCTCGCCCCAAATCAACCATTTTAATTACCTGCGCACCTTATAGCCTGCGCACTCCCGTCGTCGGCTTTCCCTCGTCTATTCGATGTAAAAAACGGATATCAGCCATTTCCCTCAAAAAGCAATCAACCGACCCAAACAAGCCATTGACACCGACAAAATAATGATATACGTATTCTTTCATCAATACGTATTAACATAGGAGCTTACAATGGCTAAAAAGGTGACTATCAGTGTTCCCGATATGCTGCATGAGCAATTGGAGAAATGGCGAGAATCGTTTAACCTCTCGAAGATGTTTCAAGATGCGGTAAGTGAGGCTATCCAAAAAAAAGAAGATTTTCAAAAACGCATCCGGCAAGATCTTGATCTTGGTCAAATTATTGAACGATTGCGGCGAGAAAAGATGCAATCAGAGGGCAACTTTCTTGAGACCGGCAAAACGGATGGCATATTGTGGGCAAAAACAGCGCATTACGACAACCTCAAGTACGCTTTACACTGGAACGATCTGCAGAACGCCACCAAAGACGAAGTTCTAGGCCACTATTTTGCCGAAAAATTCAATCTGAACTGCTTCATGGAACATGATACGTATAGCCAATCAGAATACGTCCACAATTATCTCAAAGGATGGAAACAGGGCATTGAATATTTCTGGGCGGAAATCAAAGAAAAACTCTAGGAGCCGCTAGAATATAGCTTGACCATTTTTGCCATATTCTTCTGGCTTCATA
The DNA here is from genome assembly GCA_018821785.1 of Pseudomonadota bacterium. Classification (GTDB taxonomy): domain Bacteria; phylum Desulfobacterota; class Desulfobulbia; order Desulfobulbales; family Desulfocapsaceae; genus Desulforhopalus_A. The sequence goes on along the minus strand of JAHJLI010000023.1, from coordinate 2,056 downwards.
TACTTTTTTCGACATTCAATCGGTCAATTTGCTTTTTTATAGCGGCCCAGCAGCATACCATTAATAGATGAGCTTGGGCTAACATGACGAAAACCAGAGGAAAAGAAAATGACCGCCGTTAAAGGATTTTTGGGAGTTGATATTGGTTCGGTCACTGCCGGTTTTGTTCTGGTTGACGACTGTTGCCGAATAGTGCAGAAGGGATATGCACTGCACCATGGCGATATCCCCGGAACAGTAGGCAAACTCCTGCATAGCATTGATCCCCGTGATATTCATTATGTCGCGGCGACCGCTTCAACACCACTTTCCCTCTGCACTCAAGCCAGATACAATAATCAGATTGCCTTCATCACCGCCGCCAAAAGACGACATCCGCAAATGCGCGGGCTTCTGGTCGTGGGCGGCGAAAAATTCAACCTATCGACCTTCGATCCCTCCGGCAACTATCTTGGCAGTACCGCCAATACCTCCTGTGCTGCAGGAACCGGCAGCTTTCTCGATCAACAGGCTGATCGGCTAAATCTTGAATCCACCGAAATACTGGCAGAAATGGCATGCAATTGCAACGGCAATTGCCCACAGATCGCGTCGCGATGTGCTGTTTTTGCCAAAACCGATCTGATCCACGCCCAACAGCAGGGATATAAGCTGGACGAAATCAGCAACGGTCTCTGTCACGGTCTTGCAAAAAACATCGTCGACACCCTTTTTGTCCGGGAAAACCTCCTTGCCGGAGAGATCGTCTTTTGCGGCGGAGTCGCCAAAAACCAGGCCGTTGCCAAACATATCACTGAACTTACCGGGCGCCCCTTAACTATCCCTAAGGACGGTCACCTCTACGGTGCATTAGGTGCCTGCCTCCTGCTTATCGCCGAACTGCGGGACAAAACAGCCGACATCAAACCTCTTTGCCTTGCGCACCTTGAAGATTTGTTCAATTCTGCTGCCGTCCGGCCGCGTCAATACTACTATCCTCCACTGCAGCTGCGACTCTCTCAGTATCCTGATTTTTCAAGTTTTGAGCAGTATCAAACGAGACGGAGTGAAAACGGCCTGGAAGTCGAGGTCGACATCTATCAGCACCTAAAAGAAAAACAGAATATTGAGGCCTATATCGGCATCGATATCGGCTCGACCAGTACAAAGGCTGTGCTCATGGATGAGGGAGGTGCGGTCCTTGCCGGTTTTTACACGAGAACGGCAGGACAACCGCTCTCTGCCGTGCAGGATATTTTTTACGCCATCAGGGAAATAGAGCTGCAAAAGGGTCTTCGTTTTATCATCAAACAATGCGGTACTACCGGCTCCGGGCGCAAATTCATCGGCAAACTTATTGGTGCCGATCATGTTGTCGATGAAATCACCGCCCATGCCAGAGCGGCATACCAACTGTGTCCCGAAGTCGACACGATCATCGAGATAGGTGGGCAGGATGCCAAATTCACCACTCTGAAAAACGGACGGGTGACCTTCTCAACCATGAATAGCGTCTGCGCCGCCGGCACCGGCTCCTTTATTGAGGAACAAGCAGCGCAACTCGGCTGTCCGGTTGACCAATACTCAGACCGGGCGGAAAAGCCCAGAGCGCCTCTGACCAGCGACCGTTGCACCGTCTTCATGGAACGAGATATCAAGCACCTGTTGAGCGAAGGCTACAAAGTCGATGAGGTCTTGGCAGCCGCTCTGCACTCAGTACGGGAAAATTATCTGCAAAAGGTTGCTACGGAAAAACACATCGGCAAGACTATTCTCTTCCAAGGCGCTACAGCCAGAAACAAGGCTCTGGTGGCCGCCTTCGAACAACGACTGCAAAAGCCGATCCTCGTCTCCAAGTATTGCCATCTGACCGGTGCGTTGGGAACCGCCCTCATTCTCCGCGACGAAAAAAAAAGCGCCACCACCACTTTTACCGGGATCAATCTGCACCAAAAATCGATACAACTCAGCAACACTCTCTGCGATCTCTGCACCAACCATTGCAAAATCAGCATTGCTGAAGTGGATGGCAGGAAGATAGCCTATGGCTTTCTCTGCGGCCGCGACTATGAAGACC
>JAHJLI010000268.1 GCA_018821785.1 Pseudomonadota bacterium | reverse complement strand
TCTCGCTGACCGCCACCTCCGGGTCGTCACACAGTTCAACCAGGCGTTGCAGGCGGATGCGGCGCTCTTCGGCAAGAAAGGGCAAGTCACCCATCACAAATGATTCAAATTCCTTGATAAGGTCGTCGATCAGAGGAGTTATATCTTTTTGGATGGCCTCAATATCCTCAAGCTGTTTCTGCTTGGCGGCGATTCGACTTTCAGTCCCATTGGCCTTGTCCTCAAGTTCACTACGTCGCTTGCTTAACTGCTTTTTCGTCTCCTGCAAATAATCATATCGGGCCAGTTGCTTTTCCTTGTCGTCTCGCCAACGCTGCTCTTGCTCTTGGGTTTCCTGGCGAATGCGAATTGATTCGGCTACCGGCTTTCTAATCTGATCGGTCTCCGTTGCAGGGCAAGGTGATAGCCAAAGCAGACCATGCAGAGCCATGAAAAAAAGCGCCATTGTTGTAAACCGCATTGTCAGTTCCTTGTAGAAAAGAGTGAAAAATTGAGGTCGATTATTGTATGCCGTAATGGAAATTGACCGGTTGCTGCAGCCTGTTGTCAAATTCGACCCGAATCTTGCGCTGAAAATACTCCAGTTGGTCCTGATCAATTGCTCGCAATGCTTCCGATTTATCCATGTTTCGGCACCGTTTCCGAGATTACAATGCGGATTGCTTGTGGTTGGGATGACGAGCATGGAGTCGCCGACCAAGTAACACACTTGTGAAATCCGTGTTACTTTTCCACGGTTTCGAGTAAATGTCAAGAAAAAATGCGTATCTGAACAGATGATTGCTCTGTGAAAAAATCCTATGTATATACAGTCGATTACATTAATTGTCGTCGGCGAATATATTCATTAATGGCCAACAAGTGACCAATGATCGAAAGAATGGTTTATGGCGAAGGGTCGGTATGATTTTCCAGAACGCCGACGACCACCTTCAATCGGTTAACGGCATCGACTATGCCTACAAATCAGATTGCGCCATACACATCATGGCCCTGCAGGGCAGGGATGAGAAGGGAGCGGTGTTGTCTGCCGGAACCGCTCTCTAATCGAGAGGATTCCGGTGCAGCGCAGGCCGAAAGGTCACGAATGCTTGTGGTCGTGGGCCTCTTTGATGTGGTCTTCATGGTCATGCTGATGCGGAGCGGCGCCATTCGGTTCATGCTTGTGGTCATGGGCGGAACCATTGCCGTGGTGCGCATGGTCATGATCGTGCTCGAAGGTGTGGGGGTGATTGTGATGGTGATGGTGCCCGTGATCATGCTCTTTTTCGCCGTGCTTGTGTGCATGATCGTGATCATGGTCGTGGTCATGGCTATGGGTGTGTTGGTGCGGGTGTTTGCCTTGGCTCATAGTTTTCTTCCTTTTTGGATGAGGGTTGTTTATCGAAAGCTTGGTATCAGGTTACCCTGCAACGGTGGAAGCCGCAGAGAGCGAACCCGGCAAGCATGAAAGCCGAAATGCAGATCCCTGTCATCCCCCAAGCGATGCGGAATGAGCTACCAGTGTTCTGATTTTCCAGGTAGTGGAAGCGCGGGAATAGGTCATAATACTCAATTTTTAACATCCGCTCCATTTTCGCGCGGGATATAATGAAATTTTGCCATTTTGGGTGAAAGTTGTCAACCTGGTAGAAGAAATCTTCATATCGGCTACGACCGGTACCGGCGATTTCCGCCAACACGTCATTCATGAGAATTGCCGGTGAAACATAGGCGAGATGTTCGGCCAGAGTATGCCGCTGCTTTAATCGGGCATCATGAACAGTCATGATCTCTTCGACGCTGGTGGAAGCGGCAAGTTGGACGGCAAGTCGTCGAAGGGTCCGATCTCGCGAGCACTGCCTCGTTCGAGTTTATCCTCGTGCACATGCGCCACGCCTCCACGCGAATGTTGACTCTGGCAGGAGTTGGACCGTCTTCCCTTTTTTTCTAGCTGGTTATGAATCTCCTTTCTTATTTTTAGTCGGAATGGGTTGTTGTTTTTCGTGTTCATTTCTTGTTTTGAAATGATATGATAATTGCAAACGTGTTACTAATCATTTTTCGAGGAGGATGTCAAGAAGAAGAGTTCCTTTCTTGACACGACCCGGGAAGTGCAGTAATGAATGGCCATATTTTCAGGTTTCACCAAAGTGGATGAAAAGGGAACCCGGTGTAAATCCGGGACGGGCCCGCCGCTGTAACCGGGGACGAACGTTGCAAAAATGTCACTGTTTGTACTGCAAACGGGAAGACGCAACCAAGGATGAACCGGGAGTCAGAAGACCTGCCTGAAAATCAGTTGGATTTGTCCGGTTAATACTGGGCCAGTCATAACTGAGTTGAATTGCCATCCCCGCGGACAAGGGATTGCTTCATATCTGGTGATAAAAAGGGCATCCCCGGATCAATTTTTAATTGGTCCGGGGATTTTTTTTGTCGTAGGCAAGATGTTCCCCCGGACAAAACCACGACAGGAGGAACCTTTTGAAAACCTATTATCCCGTTCTGCTTTGCCAATTGTGTGCCGGTTTCTTTTCCCAACCTGGATACGCCGCTGAGCCGGCGCCGCCGACGCAACTCGAAGAAATCGTCGTAACCGCCGGTCGCACTGAAGAAAAGAAAAAAGAGGTCAGCAGCCATCTCACTGTTATCGCCGGCGAGGAACTCCGCCAGTCTGCCAGCCGCAATGTCGGAGAATTGCTGGCTGAGAAAGGCATCGGCCACATCCAGCAGTATCCCGGCAATCTCATCGCCGTCGGCCTGCGCGGCTTTCGTACCGATAGCCTCGGCAACGACCTCCAGGGTCATGTACTCATCCTCCTCGACGGCCGCCGAGCGGGAACCGGCAATGCCGCCAAGATCCTCACCAAAAACATAGAACGTATCGAAGTCATCCGGGGGCCGGGAGCGGTGCAGTACGGCTCGTCAGGAATGGGTGGTGTCGTTAATATCATCACTCGGCGAGGGCATGATAATTCCGGCTTTGTCGAGAGCGGTATCGGTTCCTTCGGCAGTGCCGAGGGCAGCATCGGCGGGACCATTAAGGAGAAAGGCTTTGACTTTGCCGGAGTCTATACCCGTGCCACCCGCGACGACTACCGAACCGGTGCAGGCAAGAAATATAACAATACCGGCATCGATTATGAAAACGGTGCCAGTGCCAATATCGGCTACTCCTTTTCCGACAACAACCGTCTCGGCCTCATTTACACCGGTTTTGCTGTCGAGGACGCGGGCAGCCCCAGCTACCTTAGCAAGGTTGACACGGACGATACCACCACCAAGAGCAATTATTCTGTGGACGCCCATTACCACGGATCATCCCAATCCGGGAAACATCAATGGCTATCGCGCTATTTCTTCGGCCAGGACGAAAACAGTTGGCTGGATGGCACCGCTTCCAACCCGGACGGCTGGGACAACGGTCTCGGTTCAAAAAACAAGACGGAGCAACGCGGGGCCCAGGCCCAGTTGAGCACCGAATTCGGCAACACCGCCATCACCACCGGGCTTGACTGGCTTCATTATGACGTGAAAAACAGCTGGTCGCCGCAAAGTACAAGCTATGCCAATCCCGCAGCCTTTCTCCTTGGCAAGGCGGCCTTTCTGGAAAAGCACGTCGTTGCAAGCTTCGGCCTGCGTTATGATTGGTATCTGGTCGAAGTCAACGAACCGGTAGGTCGGGAGGAGGAGCAGGGCCGGCTGACCCCGAAAATCGGCCTGGCCTGGATGATCACTGATGGTCTCAAGCTGCGCAGCCAATACGCCCAAGGTTTTACCATGCCGTCCGCCAATCAGATGGCCGCAGATTTCCACAGTTTCGGCTCACGGATTGTCGGCAATCCGGATCTTGATCCGGAAAAAAGCACCACCTATGAAGGGGGAATGGAGTATAGCCGCAACAGCTTGAATGGTGCGCTCACCTATTTCCACAGCGAATTCGAAGACAAGATTACCATCGATTACCAGGTCGACGGTTCATCCACCTGGAAAAATCACGGTGAAGCGACAATCGCCGGGTTGGAAGGCGAGCTGAGTTATGATATCGGCGAAGCCCTTTCCTCCAGTTGGGAAATAAAACCCCACCTAAACCTGACCTATCTGACCCGTTTCGAAGACCGCGAGACCGGCAACAACCTGCAGTATGTCAGCGCCGCTCATCTTGCCGGAGGCCTGGTTGTCGGCAACGGCAAAGGATCATTCTGCCGGTTGAATGCCGCTTATAGCAGCAGCCAGGATATTCGGGACTGGGAATCCGGACTCTACCCGGCGCCATTGACGGAACTTGACGAAACCGTGGTCACCAGCCTGAGCGCCGCGTACCGTTTTCTCTCAACCGAGAGATATGGCACCTTCACCCTGCGCGGCGAGCTCCGCAATCTCTTTGATGAAGAATATGCTTACGTGAAAGGATATCCGATGCCCGGCCGCAGCTTCTTTGTCGGCCTGCGCTGGGATTACTGATTTCTGTAAAGGCCAGGCCCGGCCATGACTTGGCGTAAAACGCCCCAAGTCATGGCCGGGTTCCAAACCAATAAAGCTCAGAAAAGAAGGCCTCTATGAAATTCCTTCACTTCCTGTTTCTTTCATTTTTGCTTCTCTTCCTACCGGAAAGTCTGTTGTCGGAGCAACTACCCGTAACCTTCAACGATTTCTCCGGTCAGGAAATAACCTTGCAGCAGGCACCGCAACGTATTGTCTCCCTCGGGCCTATCAACACCGAGAATATCTATCTCCTCGGGGCCGAGGATCGGCTTATCGCCAATACCAGCTATTGCGTACATCCGGAAGCAGCGAAGAGCAAGGAGAAGATCGGCTCGGTCATGAGCTTTTCCGTGGAAAAGGTCCTCAGCCTGCGGCCCGATCTGGTGCTGGCCAGCAACCTTTCTCCTGAAGGGCCGCTGCAGAAATTGCGGGATAGGGGGATTGCCGTCGTCCAGTTTCACCAAGCCACCTCTTTCGCCGATATCTGCAGCCAGTTTATAAACCTTGGCCGCTTGCTTCACTTGGAAGCCCTGGCCATTGACCTGGTGAGTGCAGCGGAGCAAAAGGTGGCGGCGATCGGAGAGAATATTTCCACCCTGCCAAAGCCGAAGGTGTTTCTCCAGGTCGGCAGCCAGCCGCTCGCCGGAGCGATCGGTAAATCCTTTACCCATGACTTTATAACCCTTGGCGGCGGAATGAATATCAGTGAAGCGCAACTCTCTGCTACAACTAACCCCGAAAAGGTCATTGCCGAAAATCCTGACGTCATTATCATCGCCATCATGGGAAACGAGAGCGGCCTTGCCGTGCAACAAAAAAAGAACTGGCAGAATGTCTCGGTGATCAATGCGGTGAGGGATAACCGCGTCCATGTGATCAATCCGGATTTGGTGTGCAGCCCCTCACCCGCCACCTTTGCCGCGACCCTGACGATCTTTGCCCGCCTCATTCACCCTGAACTTGATACATTGAAAATACAATAAAAATTTAGACCATTCCACAAAGTGGCGGCAAACCTGCCAATGTTTAAGACATACGATAAAGCTGCCTGTCGGCAAGTTCATATACCTCATCGGCAATTCGCCGAACCTGATCCTGATAGTGCGAAACCATCAACAGTGTACATTTTTCCTTGAGTTCCACAAGGAGATCTTCGATCTTCTCAGAAGCCTTGCTGTCAAGTGACGAGGTTGGCTCATCAAGAAGCAAAACCTCCGGGTCAACCATCAGGGCCCGGGCAATGCACAAACGCTGCTGCTGCCCCCCGGAGAGAGAACGGGCATCATGGTTCAAGCGATCCTTGACCTCATCGAACAGGTGCACTCTGGTAAGCATCGTCTCAACCATGCCCGCCACCTCGCTCTTTGTCCTTAAACCCTTGAGCATGAGCGGAAAGGCTATATTTTTAAAGATCGTCATCGGCAGTGGATTGGGTATCTGGAAAACCATCCCAACCTTTCGCCGTAGTGCATCCACCGGCAATTCCGGGCCATAGATGTCCACCAATCGACCGGAGAGGCGGATCAATACCTGCCCGGCAAACACACCATCACTGCTCTCCTCCCACAACCGATTGAAAACCGAAAGCAAAGTTGACTTGCCGGTGCCGGAAGGACCGGTTACCGCGATAATGGAGTTGTCGAGAAGAGTAAGGTCGATATCTTCGAGTACTGCTCTTCCTTGATATGCAAAGTGCAGCTTTTCGGTAATTATTTTAATTTCTTTGGACATTCTTTAAAACCTGCTCAGCCTCCGGGAAAGGGTCTGCTGAATGATAAAAGCGATGACAAGCAGGAGTGCACAGACCACCAGCAGGAGAATTGCCGCTCCGAAACCCATCTGCAATTCTCGGGGATCGGCATATTGTGAGGAAATGTAATAAATGTAAAATGGCAAAGCTTCGAATTGTTCAAAAAGCGACCGTGGCAAACCGGCTGAAGCAACAACCCCGGTCAGCATTATAACAGCGGTATCTTCGGCTGCCCGGCCGATGGCGAGGATGACCCCGCCGAGGAGATCGGGCAGCCGGGTCGGCAGCAAGACCTGGCGAATATTTTCCAGGCGCGTTGCACCAAGGGCCAAAGCGGTTCGCCGCAGGGCCGGCGGCACCGACTCAAGCGCCATTTGTGTACTGTGGATGACATAGGGGAGAATCAAGAATCCGATAGCCAGTGCCGAAATCAGCAGGCACGGGCCAAGGCGGCCTGGAAACATTTGGTGGAGAATAAGAGTCAGGGAAAAACCGGCCAACCCGACCACAATCGATGGCAACCCGGCCAGGACGTCAAAAAGCACAGTCAGCAGCCATTTTATCTGGCCCTCGGCATACTCGGCCATGAAAATCCCTGCGGCAAGCCCCACCGGAACTGCCAGGCCGACGGCCAACAGAACCAGGGCAAATGTCCCGGCTATGGCCGGGAAAAGTCCGGAAAAAACCTGGCGGCGCAAAAGCAGCGCGTCGAAAGGCGGAACATCACCGAACACCAAGCCGATACCAACAACACCCCCTCCACGATACACAAGATAGGAGAGCAGGGAGAGGAGTATCGCTAACAATAGGACGGCACTGCCCCAGGACCAGAAAACAATCCCCCGCTCGAACCATCTTCTCATCACACCTGACACATCGACCTGCCGATAATTAGACGCAAAAGCATAACAACAATTGCAGTAAAGACATAGAGAATCAGACCGCAGGCGAAAATCGATTTGAACTGCATTCCATCAAAATCTGCGGCGATGACCAGGGCGATATGCGCCGTCAGCGTCCGACCTGAATCAACAGCCGCCTGGGGTGCCGCCACGCTGTTGCCGGCCAACATCAGACTGATCAGGGTATCGCCCATGGCCCGGCCGAGGCCCATGATGATTCCGGCTGTTATTTCCGGCCACGCTTGAGGCAACTGCAGGTATAAAAGCTTTTGCACCGGTCTGCCCCCCAGGGCATCGACCGCCAGACGATATCTCTCTTCAACATTCTGCAGACCACTGACAAAAAAAACGATCATTGTCGGGGCGATGAGCAGCGCCAGGACGAGCGATGCGGTCAGGATATTCAGTCCGGACCCGCCGGTAAGCTGTTCCCGCATAAAGGGAACCAAAAGAAAAATGGCGACAAAACCGTAGATCACCGTTGGGATTCCAGCCATGAAACGAACCATGAGCTGTACCGCTCTTCGGAGCGGTCGCGGGGCCAGGGTGGCCACGACAAAAGCGGTGCCGAGGCTGACCGGCAGACTGAAGCAAAGCGCAAGAACAGAAACAAGGGCGCTGCCTACAAGCATCGGAAAAATGCCGAATAACTCGTTGCTCGGTCGCCATTCCCCTGTGAGAATAGCAAAGAACTGGCCACTCGTGAACAGCGGCCAGCCAAGAACGAGCATCATGACAAAAACGGCAATGGTCAAAAAGCCACTGGCAAAGGCCGCCAGCCGAAAAATATGTGCCGACATCCAGTCAGGAATGCTCACTGGACCGAGATGAATCCCTTATCGATTGCGATTTTCTGACCGGTCGGAGTTAGAAGAAAATCGAGGAAGGCTTTGGCTAGCCCGACGGGTTCGCCTTTGGTCAGACTGAACAGGCCACGAGACACCTTATAGGCACCACTTTTAACTGTTTCAAGATTCGGCTCCACCCCGTCGAGAACTACCGGTGCAACCGTCGAATCGATATGGCCGACGGAGACATAACCGATCCCGTAAGGGTCACCGGCAATCGCCGTTTTCATCGCGCCATTGGAAACAACGACATTGGCCTTTTGCGCCACCTCACCCTTTTTCAGGGCCTTCTCCCAGAAAACTTCCCGGGTACCGCTCGCCGCATCTCTGTCATACAGGTTTATTTCCCGGTCAACTCCACCAATTTCCTTCCAAGTGGCAATCTTACCGGCAAAGATATCCTGGAGCTGGGCTGAGGTCAGGGCGACAACCTTGTTTTGCGGATTGACAGCCACAGCCACCCCATCAATGGCCCATTTCACCATGTGCAGACCATGCGTGGCAACCTCTTCGTCAGTCGCCTTACGCCCGGCATTACCAATATCGATAATCCCTTCCCCAACCTGCTTGATCCCGATCCCAGTCCCACCTCCGGCGATAGTGATACGGATTTCCGGATTACCGCTCATAATCACTTCGGCAGCTGCCTTCATGACCGGAATATGGGCGGTGCCCCCGGCTATCTTGAGAATTCCCTGCCGGCCAGCAAAGGCATCGAGGTCACCACCATTGGCAGTTCCGCCGATAAACAAAAACAACACACCAAACATCAGACTTTTTCCGAAACACTTCATCATGCACCCCTTCCTGAATGACAATTTATGAGTTAAAAGGGCATGTACTAGCATATGCGCTGCTCTTTTTCCAATAGGAAATCCCTGTCAATCCGGCCAGATAGATAGGCGTTAACGATAAACTTCTCTGTAAACAAAAAAAAGGCATGCCCGGAAGGACATGCCTTTAAAAACTGCAGGGCAAGACCCTATATTGACAATTTAATCCCTGCTGCCACCAAAAAAGCGCAGGAGCATGAGGAACAGGTTGATAAAGTCGAGATAGAGAGTCAACGCTCCCATAACAGTACCTTTTCGGACCAGCTCGTCCCCTTGGGACATTATGCCTTCCTCGCCTATTCGTTTTATCTTCTGCACATCGTAGGCGGTCAATCCGGTAAAAATCAACACGCCCAGGAAAGAAATAGCCCAATGGACGCTTGAGCTCTGCAGGAAGATATTAACGATTGAGGCGATAATAATACCGACCAGGCCCATGAAAAGAAACGATCCAAACCCTGAGAGATCACGTTTTGTGACCATGCCGTACACCGCCATGGCGCCAAACATTCCGGCCGCGATAAAAAAGGTTCCGGCAATGGAAGTGTTGGTATAAGCGAGAAATATTACCGACAAAGTCAGGCCATTCAGCACCGAGTAGCCAATGAAAAGTCCTGAGGCGGTTGCCGCCTGAATCTTCTCCACCCGGGCGGAGAGATAGAAAACCAAACCCAGTTCGGCTATTACCAGAATGAAGAAAAGGGGGCTGCCGATGATAATCGCGGCCAATCCGGTATTGGCGGTAAGAAAGGCGACAATGCCGGTAAGTGCCAAACCGACAGTCATTAAATTGAACACTTTGGCAAGAAAAATTGTAGAGGCTTCCTGCCGGGCCCGGGTTATTGTCATCTGATTTGCATGCTCGTACATATTCATAGTCCTCTTAATGAAAATTTATAATAAACCTAGCTTTCCAAATTTTTCTAACCTTAAGCATTTCTTTGTGCCGATACAAGTTTAGTTGCCGCTCATATTCCCTTGCCCTGCTCCTTTTCTTCACTCTCCTCGATCATTTCCAGCAATTCTGCCTGAAATGCCTCATCCGACAAGATCTTCTTGGCCAAGGCCCGGCAAAGAACGTACGCCAAGCCAACTTCATCCGATCCTTCAATATTTACTGAGATCTCCCCCTCATCAGAGGCTTCGAGGATGATTGCTGCTTGGTTTTTTTGTAATTCCATTTATATTTCCTTGCCTTATATGACCTGCATCAAGAATTAACCAGAGAGGTGGCCCGCTCCCCGTCATCGAAAATGCTTTGTAAGTTTACGCTCTGCACCCAAGGTTCGACCCAGCCTAGGCCGACAAACTGCCTTCTCAGGTGAAACCTGAACCAGCAGTGCAGGCGTAACAATGTTCGCCGGTCGGGATAAGGACACCTTCGTCCGGCAGGGCCTGGAGTTCTGATATGTGGGTCTTTACGGCCCCATGGTGAAACCCTACCCCGAGATTAAAGTCACAATCATAGAGATAGCCGTCCCAGGATACGGAAATCAACGAGCGGCACATGAGTTTTTCGACCGCCGCCGGGTTAAAGCGTCCGGACAAATTTGTCAGATAACTATCAAAATTCTCGGAAGCCTTCAGCCAATCCAGGAAACGGCCCAGGGGAACATTGGCAAAACTGAACAGGTTTGTGAAGGATATCCCCTGTCGCAACAGGTCGCGCTTGAACTTTTTTTCCAGCTGACATTGCTCTCCCGGCAGAAAGGCACCGGCAGGATTGACAACCAGATCAAGCTCCAGAGAATTCTCTGCAACACCGTAGCCTAATGCATTAAGTTCCTTGAGGACTGCCATGCTCCTTTCCCAGACGCCATTGCCGCGCTGCGAATCGGCCTGAGATGCGTTTGTCGACGGAAGTGACGCCACCAACGTCACTCCGACATCCTTATAAAACTCCATCAGCTCAGGCTGACGCTTGTTATGCAGCGCCACGAGGTTGGTGCGGACAATGAGTTTTTTCGTGAGCTTGGCCAGGTTCTGGATGAGGTGTTTGATGTGCGGATTGAGTTCCGGTGCTCCGCCGGTAATATCAATAGTGTCGAAAGCAACCCGGGATGCATAGTTGATAACATCATCCATGGTCTCTTTTTCCATAATTTCGGACCGTTTCGGTCCTGCTTCCAGGTGACAGTGCCTGCAGGCCAGGTCGCAGAGGTAACCGACATTGACCTACAGGGTACGGGTTTTACCTCGAACCAATTTCAGGCCGTGGGACGCGAGAACCTTGTCAAACGGTTCAACGATTGATGTCCGAGGCATGGCAAGGTCATCCGCCGGTTTCATAGTGAAATCTTTTCGGCGATCTTGCGCATCTGAATACCGTGAACCAGGGACGCGCCGCCGCGAATGGCATTGGTCACATGGACAGCCTCGGTCATCTCCTCAAGATTGGATCCTTTTTCGAGACATGAGTGGGTATAGGCATCGATACAGTACGGACACTGCACCGCATGTGCGACGGCCAGGGCGATCAAAGACTTCTCCCGTTCTGTCAGAGCACCCTCGGCGAATACCGCGCCATAGTAGTCGAAGAATTTTTTTGCCAGTTCCGGCGCGTCTTTGCCGATGTCTCCGAATTTGCCCAAGTCTGCAGGGTTGTAATAGGTTTCCATGTGTTTTTTCCTTTTTTTAGATACCTTAGAAATTCGTTTCTTGTTTTTTATAAACGAATTTCGTGAAGATACTTACCCGTTCACCGGGGCTAGATCTTTATATCGCTCTTTGCATCAGGATCCAGCAATTAGCCCAAGTTTCCACCATCGGCCGCTTTTCTGGGAGAGAAGATAATGCGGACTAAGCAAACCGGCGACAATTTTTTTTCAAATCCTGCCCACAAATCATGAAAACATATTTCACTCGCCACCGCCAGAGTCGGTGGCCCGCCATAAATACCACGATGCAACACTTCGCCATGGGACCCAGCGAACGCCGAAACGTTCAAATTCTTTCGGCGTTGGCAACGATTCCAGGCCATAGGCTATTCTCAGGCCATTGCGCAGGCCATAGTCGTCGATTGGCAGGATATCGGGTCGACCCAAGCGGAAGATCAGCATTATCTGCACGGTCCATCGGCCTATGCCGCGGATGCGCGTGCAATGGGTGGTAATTTCTTCATCGCTCATGGTGCGAATTGATTGCCTCGTCGGCAAACTGCCATCAAGCGCTTTGGCCGCCAGGTCGCGAAGGGCTTTCTGTTTGTTGGCGGAGATCCCTGCCGCCCGGAGGTCCAACTCGGAAAACGCAACCAGCTCTTCCGGCAAAGGAAACCGATCTCCACCGACCAAATCCCTGGTTCGCTGCAGAATCGCTGCCGCCGCCTTGCCATGCAATTGCTGATAGATTATTGCCCGGGCAAGTGAATCATAAGGAGTACCCTCTGCGGAAACCTCAAGTCGGCAGGGACCATGCGTTTCCATGAGCCGGCCCATGACCGGATCGCTTTGGCGAAGGGACTCGGCAATGTGAGAACTGGAGAAGTCGATATTCATATTTGACGATTAGACCGTAACAGCGATCTGCTCTGGCGGTAAGGCGAATATGAACAGATACCTTGGTCCCTTAACAATTATTTTCCACACTCTTTCAACAGGGCTTCACTTTTATAGAAAGCCCGTCGATAGAGGAAACGAATTACTTCTTTCGGGCCGCGATTGAGCTTTCGGCACTCGTCACCAGGCCTGAACCGATCTGTTCTTTCCATTTGTCAAAAACCGGACGAGTTGCCGCGACAAAGACTTCGCGCTCCTGCGGGGTGAGGTGGCTGATGGTAACACCCAGCCCTTCGATTTGCTTGAGCAATGGCTTATCAGCCTCGACCAGGCCTGTTCGAGCAATAGCTATCTCCTGTTTGCCAGCATCAAGAGCTGCCTGCTTAACTATAGCGCGATCAGCTTCGGTCCAGGAACTCCAGATCTCTTTATTGACAACAAATATCAGAGGATCGGCGACATAGCCCCACATTGTTATATGCTTTTGACCGACATTGTGAAGCTTTGCGGCTGTGAAGATAGCCATGGGGTTTTCCTGGCCATCTACCGCGCCGCTAGCCAAGGCCGGTTGTGCGTCAGCCCAGCTCATCTGCGTGGGGTTAGCGCCTAAGGCGGTAAAGGTGTCGAGAAAGAGAGGTGAGCCTACAACGCGGATCTTCATGCCCTTCAGGTCTTCCGGTTTACGTATGGCTTGCTTGGAATTGGTAACCTCGCGAAAGCCGTTTTCACCCCAGGCAAGAGGGACGACACCGGCTTTATCGAGAATAGAAAAAAGCTGCTTGCCGACTTCACCTTGAGTAAGTGCGTCAATAGCCGGATAATCAGGCATCAAAAATGGCATGGAAAACAGGTTGAGTTCCTTAACCTGTGGCGACCAGTTGATGGTGGAGCCAATAGCCATGTCGATGATACCCTGGCGAATCGCTGAAAATTCGCGCGTCTGGTCGCCTTGCACCAGTGATGTTCCTGGATACAGTTTGATATTGATACGCCCATTTGTGCGCTCGCGCACAAGATCTGCCCAGATTTCACCACCTTTCCCCCATGGAAAAGCCGTACCCAGAACCAGCGACATCTTGTATTCAGGCTTGTAGTCTTGGGCGGCAGCTACAGTTGCAAAGGCAATTGTGATTGCTACCAGCACAACCTTGAACGTCGAAAAGCGTTTCATGATGAGAGCCTCCTTAAGGTTTTGATTTTAAACACTATGAAATCAATATCCCAACCGACGCGGCAGCCATAAAGCAAGCTGGGGAAAAACGATCACCAAAAGCAATACACAGAGTACAGCTATCAGCAGCCAAACCACCCAGCGCACGGTTTGTTCCATGCTTACTTGAGCAATACGGCAAGATACCATCAGGTTGACCGCCATGGGCGGTGTGAATTGGCCAAGTGCCACCATCAACGTTAACAGCACCCCAAACCACACCAGATCCCAGTGATAAAAATTAGCAATAGGCAGCAAGATCGGGGTAAAGATCAGGAATATCGATATACCATCGAGAAACATCCCCACCATAATCAGAAGAATAATCAATAACGCCAGAACGCCATACTCACCAAGGCCTGAATGGACGATGGCCTTGGTAACCGGATCGATAATGCCAAGGGTCGAGAGCGAATAGGCAAATATTCCGGCAAGAGACACCACCAGCAAAATAATTGCTGATAATTCACCAGATTCGCGCAGGATGCCGAACAAGTCACGGACGTTTATTGTTCGGTAGATAACAATCCCCACAAATAGTCCGTAAAACACAGCAACAACCGCTGCTTCAGTGGGAGTGAACCAGCCAGCCCGCATGCCGCCCAAAATCAGTATGGGAGCCGCCAAACCCCAGGATGCTTGCCGCAGGCTGGTCCAAAAGGGCGGTTTATCGACGGCCGTTTCATTCAACCCCATCCCATGTTTCCTCGCCAGCCAGACAGAAGGGATCATCAATGCCAAACCCACAAGGATACCTGGCACCATCCCCGCCGCAAACATTGCCGGAACGGACGCCCCTGGTACCAGCACAGAATAGACGATAAATGCAATCGACGGAGGGACGAGGATGTCTATTGCCGAAGCAGCGCCCACCACACTTGCCGAAAACGCCGGGGGATAGCCGGCGCGCGTCATCGCCAGAATCATCACACCACCCAGAGCCGCGGCAGTGGCTGGTCCGGAGCCGGAAATACCGCCTAGCAGCATTGCAACTGAAATCGCCACTACAGGAAGCATGCCAGGCCCGTGCCCGACAATTGAGACCGCAAATCTCACAAGACGCTGTGCCACCCCGGAACGGTCAAAGATTGTGCCGACCAGCACAAACATAGGAATTGCCAAAAGTGGATATTTTCCAAGGCCTGCATATAAGTTTTGCGGCACAGCCATGAGACCAAACCATTGAGTATCAAGATTTGCCAGGGCAATGGAAAATGCAGCAGATAGACCCATCGCCACGCCGATTGGTACGCCTGCCAGCATCATCAAAATAAAGATAACAAAGAGTAAAGTGCCTATCATTTGTCGCGACCCTGGCGCACAAATAGACCCAACGCTCGTAGGCCGATTGCACTTGACAATAATGGCAACCAGATCGAATACCACCATTGCGGCACACCAATACCTGGTGAAGTTTCACCGAAACGAAAGTCATCCCAGACCATGCGTGAGCTCAACACGGCAATCAGTGCAAAAAGAATAAAAACCATCAAGGCGCCAAATCGGGCAAGAAGGCGCTGACGCGCCGGGGATCCTTTGCCGGCAAAGTACTCGATACGGATATGGCGGTTTCTGGCAACAGCTGCCGAACCGGCAACCAAGGCAAGGACAATCATCAGGAAAATAGAAATCTCCTCCGTCCAGGCAAAGGAACGGTTGGAAAAATACCGCACCAGAACGTTGGCAAAAGTGATTGATGCCAGAAGCGCCATGACAATCACCGTCAACCAGTCTTCAATTTTCAATGGTACGGTGGTGACAATATCCTGTTCAACAGGCAGCGGGATGTGTTCATTCCCCGGCTGATTGATTGGTTTTTTAATATTATCGGAATCAGACTCAGGAAGCATTTTTATTTCCGCGATGGCAAACCGTGGACCAAGGTCAGAGATTCCATCCTGGTGCCTGCCCGTCTGAATTCCGACAGGGCTTGGTAGTCAGAGTCGGCATACCACTCTTTTGCCGCCTGTTCGGATGGGAAACGGAAAATTATCATCCTGCCGCTTCTCGGAGAAAAGCCCTCGAGATGTATCGGTTGATCGTCATAGGTCACAAACTCACCCCCGTATTTTTTCAGAAGCGGAAAGAAACCCTTTTCGTATTTTCGATAGGTTTCGGCGTCAGTTATGACAAGATTCACCACCATGTATACTGGAATATCACTCATTTTTTCTCCCCTTTTAATAAGGCATGCATTGACACTCTTTCATCTTGCATCTTAAGAATTTTTCTGCAGGTTACGCAATACGGCAAGGGCATCCTCACCACGGCCTGCCGGGACAAAGATATGGTCATGCCAGACACCAGCCACTACGTTGCAGCTGATCTGGGCATCACCAAGGGCCTTTGAAAATGCGGCAGTGAGGCCAACGGCCTGCAAATCCGACTGAACCGTGAGCGTTATCCATTCTGCGCGAAACATGACGGACAGACCAAGGGCGACTGCATCGGACTCCAACAGTACCGCCGACACTCCTTCCGGTTCGCGTACCATTGCCACCACGTCAATACCCTTCAGCGCCTCCGGATCTTGCGTGCAGACGAAGGTGTACACCCCTGGATTAAGTCTCGGCTCCATGGTGCGAAGCAGTAAATACAAATCAGCAACGGAATGGTTCATTTCCCTGAGGTTTTAGGTTGAAGTGCCATCTTTGACTGCACAATACATCATTCCAAATCCATTTGAAGCCTGGTAATTAAAGAATTCCTGTGGCCTGTTTTTTGTCTGTCCGAAACATGCAATAAAAGGCATTCAACAGGATTAGGTGAGAATTATTGAACTCTTACAGCATACTTCGCAATCAGTCAATTACAAGTTCTTTGCCACCAGTATGCGCTAAATCCCTGCCGACTTGAAAGGTATCATAAATTTTCATGTATACTCTTGCATGCGCCCGACAAACGCGGCATAACTGATTGAAATACAGCGAAACCGATCATACTCGCCCCCCACAAGGGGGATAAGTGCCTTCATGAAATCCATTCTTAAAAACCAAGAAATGAATTTCTAAGGTCCAAAGCTGGGAGCAGCAAATCCATTTCCTCATCGCCCAGCTCTGCTTCGGTGTTTCCAACATATCAATACTGCCTGCGGGCACTGAGAGGTAAAGCAACTATGAAAAGAGAGCACGGACGCGAAGGGAAAATTGTCACAGCGGATAAAGCGATTGCAACCATTAAAAATGGCAGCCGTATCTTTATCGGCTCAGGCTGCGGTGAACCGCAACATCTCATTCATACGCTGGCACATAGTCACAATCTGACTGATGTAATTATCTTCCAGATGTTGGCCCATACCCTTGCCGATTATCTCAACGATGAACATTTCAGGCAGCGCTTTTCGGTAAAACTCTTTTTTGTACCTATCAAAATGCAACAGGCGGCATTTGAAGGAAAGGTCGACTATATACCTACCTACCTCTCCCAGTTGCCTCAGCTGTTCAGAGATAAACAGATTGTTATCGATACCGTGCTTATCCAGATAAGTCCCCCCGACCGCTTTGGCATTGCCAGCCTGGGGATCTCTGTTGATGTTACCCTGGAAGCCGTGAAAAGTGCGAAAACAGTCATTGCCCAGATCAACCCTCGGATGCCAAGAACGCATGGCGATGGCTTTCTTCATATAAGCGATATCGATTACCTTATTCCTTTTGAGGAAGAGCTGATTTTTATGGATCAGGAGACAGTCGAAGTGGAAACAGCCAGCCGAATTGCCCAGTATGTCAAAGAACTTGTCGACGACGGCAGTACCTTACAGGTCGGCTATGGGCACATGCCCTACGCCCTTTTGGAGTATTTTGATAACAAGAACGACCTTGGGATTCATACCCATATGATTTCCGATGCCTTCATTCCTCTTATTAAGGCTGGCGTCATCACCAACAAATACAAAAACTTCATGACCGATCGGGCTGTGGCAACCTTCTGCATGGGGTCAAGAATTGCTTATGACTACATAGACAACAATATCCAGTTTTATTTCGGCACGGCAGACTGGGTGAATACTCCAGGCATAATCAGTAAAAATGACAATTTTATATCGATAAGTTCCGCCTTGGAAGTCGATCTGACCGGGCAGGTTTGCTCAGATTCCGTTGGCAGGCAATTCTTCAGCGGAACCGGCGACCAGGCCAATTTTATTCGTGGGGCAACGCTGTCAAAGGGTGGTCTATCAATTATCGCCCTGCCGTCAACGGCCGGAGGTGGTCGGATTTCTCGAATTGTCGCCAACCTCAGTGCCGGTGCCGGGGTGGCAACGCTCAGGGCCGATGTCAACTATGTCGTCACCGAATTCGGCATTGCCCAATTGAAAGGAAAAAGCATCAGCCAAAGGGTCATCGAACTCTGCCAAATTGCCCATCCGGATTTCCGCTCCAGCCTCATCGACGCGGCCAAGGAAAATCATTATATTTTCAAGGATCAATTACCGCCTCATGCGGAAGATCTCATTTTCATTGAGGAATATAAAAGCCGGACAACTCTCAAAAACGGCAAAACCCTGTCGGTTCGGCCACTCCTGCCATCGGATGAAATAGCCTATAGCAATTTCTTTTATTCGTTGAAAAAAGAAACAATTTACCTGCGGTTCTTCCATTCCGTCACTATTTTTTCACGGAAAATGGCTCAGGAACATTGGGCTCATATGGATTATCGGAAGAATATATCGCTGATCGGCAGTGTCAAAAACAGGGGCAACAAAGAGATTGTCGCCATCGGCACCTATGCCAAACTCGATGACAAATTGGCCGAAGTAGCTTTCGTCGTCCGAGAAGACTACCAGGGTCAGGGTATTGCCGGGTATCTTTTCAAGGAGCTTGAAAAAGTTGCTTCTGCCAACGGGTTCGAGGGTTTTTTTGCGGCAACGTTGCCTGAAAACAAATCCATGATAAATCTCTGCAAAAAACTCTATTCTGATATAAAAATTACCGCGAGCGCCGATGAAATAGACATCTGGATGAAATTCGCTCAAAAGTAAAACCACAGAAAGGTCAAGAGCCTGCCCATGCTGCCAAGGATAATCGAGACGATAAAGGTCGACAATTAGCCGATAACACATTGAAGGGGAACGAGAAAACAGCCAGGTTTTCATTTTCCTCTTCCTCTCAATTCTAAACCCCGGTAAACGGGATAAGCACCTGCACAGAATTTGTTTATAAAAAACAAGAAACGAATTTCTAAGGATTTTAGTCAAATTTCAACGAATTTGAGGTTATGGCTATTGTGTCGGGGACCCTGAACAGCCTCGCTGAGGGTGGAAAGAAGGACCAAGTCGGCGGTCGTCAGTTGAATCCTCAGAGCACCAAGGTTGTCCTGCAAATGGTGCCGCCGCTTCATGCCCGGAATAGGGAGGATGTCTGTCCCTTGGGCCAGCAGCCAGGCGAGAGCCACCTGGGCTGCAGTGGCATTTCTCTCAAGCGCCAGGGTTTCCAGGGCCAGCACAAGAGAACGGTTTCTACCAAGGTTGCTTTCTTCAAAGCGGGGCATGTCCAAGCGGTAATCCCCTTTTGTAAGGTCTCTGCGGGACCTCACCTTTCCGGCCAGAAGGCCGCGGCCCAAGGGGGAAAAAGCCACCAGTGCCGTTCCAAGTTCTCTGCAAACCGGCAACACTGTACTTTCAGGATCCCGGGTGAAAAGGCTGTATTCCGACTGAAGTGCGGCGATAGGGTGGACGGCACTGGCCCGGCGGAGGGTCTCGGCAGAAACTTCGGAAAGCCCTAGATAACGTACTTTCCCCTCGCGGACCAGATCTGCCATGGCACCTACAGTGTCCTCGATGGGCACGCGGGAATCACGTCGGTGCAGGTAATAAAGATCGATCGTCTCAATACCGAGCCGCTTCAAACTGTCTTCGCAGGCGATCTTTACACGTTCAGGACGAGCGTCAACACTGACCTGCCCATGTTCATCGCCTACGAAACCGAACTTCGTGGCCAGAAAGACATCTTGCCGGCGACCCGCCAGAGCCCTGCCCAAGAGGGTCTCATTATGACCGTTTCCATACACGTCGGCGGTGTCAAAATGGACGAGACCTGCAGCCACTGCCATCTCGATCGTAGCAATTGACTCAACTTCATCGGCAGGACCATACGCATGAGACATTCCCCAGCAACCAAAACCCAAAACGGGGACACAAAGCCCTGAAGGTAGTCGGAGAGTCTCCATGGTATTTTCCTTATTGATGATGGTGGTGATCAAACATCGATTCTATGGAAGGACTGAAAATCGCTATTACATGTGAAG
>JAHJLI010000267.1 GCA_018821785.1 Pseudomonadota bacterium | reverse complement strand
CAGCAGGGATAAAACACCCTACAAGACGAATATCGGCATCCAATTTCGCCACGAGCGGGGGAAAGATATCCACGCACCGGGTTTTTATCTGCACATCGCACCGGACGATTGTTTTCTCGGTATTGGTCTATGGCATCCTGACACCCGGACTCTAGGCAAAATCCGCGAGTCTCTTGAAAAACAAAGCGACGCCTGGCTTGCAGCCCGCGATGACCAGGACTTCCAACTCCACTTTACTCTAGCAGGCGATTCTCTTGTCAAGCCGCCGCGCGGTTTTACTAAAGACCATCCCTTAATCGAGGATTTACGGCGCAAAGACTTCATTGCGCTGGGGTCATTGGCTCCGGCGCAGGTGACCACGGCGGCACTGCTGCTACTGATGGTCCAGCGCTTCCATCAAGCTGCGCCATACATGCGTTTTCTCTGCCAGTCCCTCGATCTGCCGTTCTGAAAGACAATATGGAGGCATCGTGGTCAATTGAGCCTAATAGGGAGGCCAATCCACTGCAAGCAAGGAAGCAATACTCTCAACAAGGTACTGAGTAACGGTTTCTTTTCGTTGCCTGCTTGTTGTCTTTGGTAAGCGAAAGCAGAAAGCCCAACACCTCTTCAGTGGATATGCTGGCAAGATCACGTTTGCCGAATTTAGAAGTGAAACGATTGAGAACGAATTCACAGGTTTTAACAGTATTTTTTTTTGGAGTTGGCCCGGTGATATTGCAGATGGAAATCGACTGTTTGTGCTACTTTCATAGTGCACCTCCTGTGGTTAGGGTTGTTGGAGTAATATGCTCTCACTGAAGTATACACTATGATGCGGAAAAGCTGACAAGGGGTGCTGACTGGGCTCAGGAACAATCAAGAATCCAAAAGGCTCCATTACCTGCCATTTCTTCTGAGATGATTACGAATTTGCAAAAGAGCAAAATTGCTCCTTTGCGGGAATGTTATTGGGTCATTAGCATGGTAAAAACGCTCAGGAAACATCTTAACCATTGTAGTATCAACTTGAGAAGAGGTTGGCAGAGCAAAGCTCTCATGACATAACTGGCCTCCCCCATCTGAAATTGTCCCAGTTTCATGTGAAATTATTACTGACAATTTGATGTCCATTTTTACCAGACCACATCACCTTGGTTCAATAACAGCTATTGGAATAAGCGTGAAATAATTGCGAAAGCTGTGCTGAGTGGGTAGTATAAATGCATAGGATCGGTTGGTACTTCGTATGAAAGGACCTTTTAAGGAAGCCCGAAGAAAGCGGTTTTGCTTATCACCTCATCCACTGCTGGTTGGTGTCAAAACGAACCCGGCATATTGGTCATTGAAGGAGCCATGTAATGAAAATAATCATAACGACTCTTATGATTTTAACCGTATTTGCTTCGGCCACGGCCTTTGCCGGACCCCGCGATCACCAATGGAAAAAAGTGCAGGATGCCATCAATAAGGGATTGCCAAAAACCGCTATCGAGGAAATTGAGCCAATCATTGAAGATGCCATGAAGGACAAAACATACGGGGAGGCCATTAAAGCCATCGGCATAAAGATTGCACTCGAAGGCAACATCCAAGGGAACAAGCCTGAAGAAAAAATTACGCGCATGCAGGCGGAAATCGCCAAGGCACCTGAGGAAATGAAGCCGATGATGGAGGCAATCCTCGCCAACTGGTATTGGCATTATTTTCAGAACAACCGCTGGCGGTTCGTGCAACGGACGCAAAGCACCGAACAGCCGGGCAAGGATTTTACCACCTGGGATTTGCCGCGCATCCTCTCGGAAATCGACAAACAGTTTAGCAAGGCACTCTCTTTCGAAAAGACGCTCAAAATAACCCCCATCTCGGCCTATGGCGACCTGCTAGAAAAGGGCACGGCACCCGACAACTACCGCCCGACACTGTTTGATTTCCTTGTACACAACGCACTGGCATTCTACAGTGCGGCGGAGCAGGGAGGAGCCAAAGCCGAAGACGAGTTTGTGCTTGGAGCCGATAGCCCGATCCTCGGGACGATGGTCGAATTTCTGAAATGGGAGCCGCAAACAACCGACTCCGAATCGCCAACGCTGAAGGCGATCCGCCTCTACCAAAACCTCATCTTGTTTCACAAAGATGACATGGACAAAACTGCATTCGTTGACGCCGATCTGTGGCGACTGAATTTCGGCTACAACCGGGCGGTTGGCGACAACAAGAACGAGCGCTACAAAACGGCGCTGCAAAAGTTCTCGGAGGAGTGGGGTGGCCACGAGGTTTCCGCTCGCGCTCTTGCCTACCGGGCGCAAGTGCTGCAAGGCGAACAAGAATTCGTTGAGGCACGGAAACTTGCGCAAGCTGGACTGAACCTATTCCCTAAGAGCGAGGGGAGTACGCTGTGTTTCAACATCATCAAAGCAATTGAGGCAAAGTCCGCAAACATCCAGACCGAGCGCGTATGGAATGACCCGCTGCCGGCTATCACCATTACCTACCGCAACGTAATGAAAGTATTCTTTCGCGCCGTACCATATGACTTCGAGGCAGTCATCAAATCTCGGCGCTGGAATCTGTACTCAGGCTTCGACGACACGCAGCGCAAAGAATTGCTCAGCAGGAAACCCGACCTTGAATGGAGCACCGAGCTGCCCGCTACCACCGACTTTAAGGAACGTGTGGAAAAGTTGACAGCTCCGAAAGGCCTCAAGCCCGGCTTCTATTTCATCGTATCGAGCCACGAAGCGTCGTTTAACGGCAACAACCACCCGGTGTCGGTAGCGCCGCTCTGGGTGAGCGATCTTGCCTTAGTGATGCGCCAACGCCTATACGAAGGCCCCATGGAAGGTTTCGTGCTCAAGGCACTCACCGGAGAGCCGGTCGCGGGTGCGAATGTTCGCGCCTGGGCGCGTGACCGCGAAGGCTGGTTTAAGCCAGGAGAACAGGCAAAGGCAGACGAGAACGGTCTTTTTAAGTTCGAAGGCGCCACCGACAATCGCTCCAGCGTGTTTCTCGTGGAATCCGGCGGGCATCAAATCTCCACCGCCAATGAATTTTCGTGGGGCGGACGCTCTTCGCCCAAAGACAAGGGAGAGCAGACGGTCTTTTTCACGGATCGCTCCCTCTATCGGCCCGGTCAGACCATTCATTACAAAGGCATCTGCATCCGCTTCGATCGGACGAAGGCAAACTATGAGACCATCTCCGGCCAGACGGTGACTGTCATCTTCACCGACCCGAACAACAAGCAGATCGAGAAGCGCACTCATAAAAGTAACGATTACGGCGCGTTCGATGGCGTATTCACTGCGCCGCGCGATCGAGTCACTGGTCGCATGACCATTACCGCAAAGGGGCCGAATGGCACCACGCGGATCAGCGTCGAGGAATATAAGCGGCCTAAATTCCAGGTGGAAGTCGCCGCACCAAAAGAGGCGGCAAAGCTGGGTGGCGAAGTAGTCCTCACGGGCAAGGCTACCGCCTACACGGGTGCTGCCATCGGTGGTGCGAAAGTCAAATGGCGGGTTATGCGGCAAGTGCGGTTCCCATCGTGGTGTTGGTGGGGTTCCTGGTATTTCGGTGCAGCACATTCACAGGACCAAGCCATCGCCCATGGCAGCGCGGTCACGGAAACGGACGGCTCTTTCACTGTCAAATTCACTGCTTTGCCCGATCTGTCCATCTCCGAGAAGGACGAGCCGATTTTTCAATACACCCTTTACGCCGACGTAACAGATACGACCGGCGAAACACGTTCCGGCCAGAAAGGCATGCAGCTGGCTTACACCGCGCTTACGGCGACTCTCGGCGTGAGCGAATGGCAGACGACAGAGAAGCCGGTTGAGGTAAGCGTTAGAACCACGACACACGACGGCGAGGGACAATCGGCAGAAGGCACGGTGAAGGTTTACCGTTTGAAACAGCCCGATAAGGTCCAGCGGCCGGAACTGACGGGAAATCATCCTTATGGGTATTATCGCTTAGGGGTGCAGCCGGAACCGAAATCCGACCCCTCGAACCCGAACTCGTGGGAACTTGGCGAAGTTGTAAGCGAGAAAGCGTTTACGACCGACGAGAAAGGCAACGGCAAACTTGATGTGCCACTGAAGGTGGGTATCTATCGTGCAATGCTTGGGACAAAGGACCGCTTCGGCAAAACTGTCACCGCCCGACAGAACATCCAGGTTGTTGACACGAAGGCAAAGCAATACACCATCAAGCTCCCCAGCCATTTTTCCGCGCCGAAATGGTCGCTTGCGCCTGGTGAATCGTTTTTCGCCCTCTGGGGCACGGGCTACGACAAGGGGCGTGCGTTTGTGGAGTTGGAGTGTCGGGGCAAACTGCTGCGTGCGTGGTGGACGGCTGCCGGCTCCACGCAGGAAGCCATCGAGCAGGCCGTGAACGAAGAGATGCGTGGTGGGTTCACCGTGCGCATCACCTACGTTCGCGAGAACCGGGCGTATCTGGAGAATCGCGTCGTGGATGTGCCGTGGTCGAACAAACAGCTTTCAGTCAAATGGGAGCATTTCACCTCCAAACTCGGCCCCGGCCAGAAGGAAACGTGGACGGCCGTTGTAACTGGCCCCGATGCGCAGAAGACCGTCGCTGAAATGGTTGCGGGGCTTTACGACGCGTCGCTTGACCAATATTTGCCGCACAATTGGACGCAGCAATTTGGCATCTTCCGGCGGGAAGTCCAGCACATGTATTCGCAGTTCCAGAATTCCGGGCTCCCGTTCCAGCAGATCTTCGGTTCATGGCCGAGCGAGTTGCGGGGATACGACTGGCGTTATCGCACGTTCCCGCAGGAAATCATAGGGAATCTCATGGGATATGTGTTCTACCGTGGAAAAGGATTGGGCGGCGCACTGCCTGCTCCGGCGTCAGCAGTTGCAAGGATGCAGTCCATCGACAAGGAGGGATTGGCAGCCCTTCCGGAACAGGCTATGAAAAAAGCTTCGGAACAAGGTGGGAGAAGAGCTGAGGCCGATAGCAGTGCACCGGGTGAACCCACCGCGCCCCCCCCCGGCCCAGATCTGAGCAAGGTTACAGCCCGCAAGAACTTAAACGAGACGGCTTTTTTCTTCCCGCACCTGCTTTCGGGTGAGGACGGCCGGGTGAAGATGGAATTCACGATGCCCGAGGCCTTGACCGAATGGAAATTCCTCGGCTTCGCGCACGACAAGAATTTACGCAGCGGTTTCATCACCGATAAAGTCGTCACCGCCAAGGACCTCATGGTCGAACCAAACCCGCCGCGTTTCGTGCGCGAGGGGGACAGTATCGAGGTTACGGTGAAGGTTTCAAACCAAAGCACTGAACGACAAGCGGGCAAGGTGAAGCTGACTTTTGCCGATGCCCGGACGCTTCAATCGATGGATGAGGCGCTTGGCAACAAGGCCCTCCTGGGTGACAGCGCCGATGAAAAAGTGCGGTTGACTGCGGGAGAAAAAAGCGGAGGGATGGAACGGGACTTCGATATCCCGCCCAAGGAATCCCGTACCTACTCGTGGGGCATCACCATTCCCGATGGAATGGGCTTTCTCACCTACAAAGCGGTTGGCGCGACGGAGAAGTTGGCGGACGGAGAAGAAGGTAACCTCCCCGTGTTGAGTCGGCGCATTCTCGTCACCGAATCACTGCCGCTGCCGATTCGCGGCAAGCAGACCAAGAAATTCGAGTTCACGAAGCTTATCGAATCAGGCAAATCGAAGACGCTGCGCCATGAAAATGTTGCCGTTCAGATGGCGTCACAGCCCGCCTGGTATGCGGTGATGGCATTGCCATACCTGATGGAATATCCGTATGAGTGCAGCGAACAGACGTTCAACCGCCTTTATGCCAACGCGCTTGCCCGCCACATTGGCAACAGTGACCCGAAAATCCGCCGCATTTTTGACCTGTGGAAGGGGACCCCTGCGCTCGATTCACCGATGGAGAAAAATCAAGAACTCAAGATGGTGATGCTGGAGGAAACGCCGTGGTATCGGCAGGCGATGCAGGAGAGCCAGGCACGGCGCAACGTCGGTATTTTGTTCGATGAGAACAGGCTGAATGACGAAATGAGGCGCGGGCTAAACAAGCTCACCGAGATGCAACTGAACAATGGTCTATGGCCGTGGTTTCCCGGCGGGCCGCCGAGCGATTACATCACACTCTATATCGTAACGGGATTAGGGCGGTTGCGGCATCTGGACGTGGATATTGATGTGTCGGCCGCGAAGAAATCGCTGACCGCGCTCGACGCCTGGATGGATAAGCAATACCGACACATTATCGACAAAGAGAACTATGTGCCGAGCGTAACGGACGCACTGTACCTGTATGGGCGGAGTTTCTTCCTGAGGGATCAGGCGGTTGACGACCAACACAAGGAAGCGGTAGACTATTTCCTGCAACAGTCGCGGAAATTCTGGCTGAAAATGATTTCCCGGCAGTCACAGGCCCATTTGGCTATTGCCCTGAAGCGTTTCAACGAAAGCGACACGTTCGCCCTGAAGGACGACACCACCCCGACCGATATCATGAAATCCATGAAGGAACGCAGCGTTTCGGATGAAGAACTCGGCATGTTCTGGCGTGAGCAGGAGTTGAGCTGGTGGTGGTTCCATGCGCCGATTGAGACGCAGGCGATGATGATCGAGGCGTTCGAGGAGGTGGTAGGCGATCAGAAGGCCGTCGAGGATTGCCAGGTCTGGCTACTCAAACAGAAACAGACCCAGGATTGGAAAACGACAAAAGCGACCGCCGACGCCATTTACGCACTCCTGCTGCGCGGCACAAAGAAACTGGCAAGCAATGCACTGGTCGAAATTACACTCGGAGGGAAGACCGTCAAACCCGAGAACGTCGAGGCGGGTACGGGTTTTTACGAGAAGAGATTCGTGCACGGTGAAATCAAGCCCGATTTGGGGCACATCACTTTGAAGAAGGAGGACGAGGGCGTCAGCTGGGGAAGTTTTCACTGGCAATATCTGGAGGATATGACGAAGGTGACGCCGTATGAAGGCACACCGCTCAAGTTGAAAAAGACGCTCTTCATCAAGGACACGACGAAGAAAGGACAGGTTCTGAAACCCGTGACCGGGCCGCTCGCGGTTGGCGATGAGTTGGTGGTGCGCGTTGAACTGCGCGTAGATCGAGACATGGAATACATCCACCTCAAAGACCAGCGGGGAAGTGGGACGGAACCCGTTAACGTGCTGAGCCGGTACAAGTATCAAGACGGCCTCGCGTATTACGAGAGCACACGTGATGCGGCAAGCCATTTCTTCATTGATTATCTGCCGAAAGGCACCTATGTGTTTGAATATTCAACACGTGTCCAACTAAAAGGCAGGTATCAAACCGGCATCGCCACCATCCAGTGCATGTATGCCCCTGAATTCAACAGTCACTCGGAGAGTTACACATTGGAACGGATGTTCCCTTTTTAAAAATGAAGATTACCGATAAAAATCAGTCACATAGTCGTTTTTTCGTTAAAATGTAGCCACTAATAT
>JAHJLI010000266.1 GCA_018821785.1 Pseudomonadota bacterium | reverse complement strand
GGGATAGTCGAAGTAGCCCAAAAAGCCTATTCTTCCTGGTCTGCCCGCCAGCTCGCCAATGAACGGAATTATCAGATGCAGATTAACGCCTTTCCGGAAGGGCAGTTTGTTGCGGTAAAAGATGATAAAGTCGTTGGTTACTGTTCAAGTCTCATTGTCTATCTGGACGATGACTCGCCATGGTATGCGCATGGGGAAATAACAGGCTTTGGCAGTTTTTCCACCCATGATCCCTCCGGTAATACCCTCTATGGGGCAGATATCGCAGTTGATCCTGATTGTCAGCGGCAAGGTATCTCAAAAAAACTTTATGCCGCAAGAAAAGCTCTATTGCGACGGCATAATCTGAAGCAGATGATCGCCGGCGGACGAATTCCCGGTTACAGTGAATACAAGGGAAAAATCAGTGCCAAGGACTATGTGGCAAAAGTGCTCAAAGGAGAGCTGAGCGATAAGGCATTGAATGCCCATATTCGCGCGGGCTATGAAGTGCGCGGTGTCCATTACGGCTATATGGATGACGAACAGTCGCTGGGCTATTCCACCCATCTGGTGATGCCCAACTCTCGCCACAACGTGAAAAAAAGGGCCCTGGCCGGACAGCCTATCAAAAGAACGACCAGACGGGCAAGAATCTGTGCGGTTCAGTATGAGATGCGGAAAATAAAGTCCTGGGAAGAGCTTTGTGAACAGGTTGAATATTTTGTCGACACCGCGGATATGTATGACAGCCATCTTGTGGTCTTTCCGGAACTCTTCATTGCGCAGATGCTCACAACTTTTGATCGGACCACACCTCTGCCCGAGCTTGTTTTGCAACTGGCAGACCTTCATGGTCAATACCTCGAACTCTTTACCTCACTAGCCACTTCACGGCAGATTCTTATAGTCGCCGGTTCGGTGCCGGTACGCCAGCCTGATGGCACGGTACGAAATGTGGCCCACCTGTTTTCGCCCATGGGTAACGTATACACCCAGGAAAAGCTCCATCTTACTCCGGCCGAAACAACCTACTGGGGCCTGAGCCAGGGGGAAGGACTCAAGGTCTTTGAGACGAACCTGGGCCGGATCGCGATTTTAGTGTGTTATGATATCGAATTTCCAGAACTGTCTCGGATGCTGGTTGACTCAGGAGTTGATCTCATTGTCGTGCCCTTTGCCACCGATGAACGAAAGTCCTATCAGCGGGTTCGCTACTGTGCCCAGGCCCGGGCCGTGGAGAACACCATTTACGTCGTGTTGGCTGGAAATGTTGGGGCCTTGCCGAGAAGTCCGGCGATGTCCCTTAACTTTGGCCAGGCTGCAGTCTTGACGCCGTCGGACTTTGCCTTTCCCCTCAATGCGATAGCCGCAGAAGGTATCATCAACACCCAGACCGTTGTCATTACCGATATTGATCTTGGTGCATTGGTGGTAGAAAGAGAAGTCGCCAATGTGCGGCCTCTTATTGATCGGCGAACGGACATTTACAATGTGCAAAGTCTGATCAAAATAGAAAAATGTAAGGTCAGTTGATTGATAAAATGAGGTTGTGAAGATTCAACTGAGAGAAAGATGAATCGGACAGGGACGATCAAGCTCGATTAGGAGGTGTTTATGCACATCGTTACTGAGTGTCGGATGGGGACTTGGTGCTTCGTTCTGCTGCTTATCCTTGTCTCAAGTCCTTCGATCGCCAAAGAGAGCTATTACGGCGAAGTTGAGGGTGGCGTTGAGATTCGGATTGAAGATGATGCCGCCGGAGTAATCTATCTACAGGTGCTTTCTGTCGATAGGCAAGGACACTCTCAGTCACTGCTTCAGCCCTTGCGCATGGAAGCGATCGCCGAAAGAGGCCATGCTTATGAGGCCGTTGGGTTTTCGCACGGAGTATCGGTGCCGGTACGATTATCTTTGGAAGGAGATGGCGCGACCTTAAAGTGGATGCAGCCCGCGCAGTTGAAGCTGGCAAATGGCACGTCCGTACAAATTGCAGGCAATCACCGGCTGCTTTCTGTTGCCGATCGAAGAGCGGCTGCTGAAAGGTATTTCGAGTTGGCCGACCAAGGTCTCAATGAGGCCTACCGTGAACTTCGCAGCAGGCTAACGATTGAGGATTTCACCGAGCTTCGAAACAATCAGCGACGGTGGCTGAAATACCGTGATCACTACATTGCCGATGACGACGATACTGCTGTTAATGGGCCGGGGTCCATACCCTTCATGCAGGTGAAGACGATGCGCACACTGCAGCGCACCGCTTTCTTGCAGGCATTTAAAAAGCCTCTTTCCGGTGGCAATATCAGTGGGCGATATAGTGATGGCATCGATTGGGAACTTCGTCTTAATGAGATGTCTCTCTCCGGCCGTCATCTCTTTTTTATCCTCAATTATAGAGTGCATGAGCCGCAAGGTCCGGAATGGCCGGAGCCGATTTTGATCTCAGGTTGTGCGTCACCAACGGGAAATGGCCAATCGTGGACAATCACCGGCAAAGGAAACAATATTGATCCAGAAAGAGATGCCGATAGCGCACTGTTGCTTGAACCTGCCGACGATGGCGAGAGCGTCGTGATTTCTCGTTCTGCCCAGTCTCCCTCTAATACCCGACTTTACAGGATAGCAGAACTGACACCGGCGGAGGAGCCCATGCGCAAGATTTTGCTGAGAATGCCGGCCAGGGTTTTTGACAACACCACCGAAGGTTTGAGCGAGGAAGATAAAACACAACTGCTGTTGAGAGGAGCCAGTGGCCTTTTTCAACTGTTGGAACTGGGGATAAACTTCGTTCAGGTGCGTTATCCAGGAGGCGAGGTTGATCTGCGCCGCTTTCCGGGTGCTGATGGGGGTGCTGTCATCGCAGTGGCAACTGCCAATGGGCGTGCGCGCAGCTTCGAAATGTGGTTACTATCGGCAGCAACTGATAACCCAGTGCCGTGGTCGCAAAAGCTTGCCCTGCCGCAGCTTCGAGGGGCCGATTTTTTTTCCCAGTCTAAAGTTACGGCGAACATCGCTGAAGGTTTGTGGGATTTTAGCTTGCGTAAAGATCTTGCAGAGATTCACGTTGCCTGGATCGGTCCGGCAGATAGGCTGGAAGCGGATTTTGCCGTTGATCTGATCTGGGACGGTTATGGATTCGGTGTCGGCCGCAGTGCGAGAATCGAATAAGAACGCTAAGATCTCTTTTTAATTCTTTCTTTAATTTTCGGCATGTGGTGTACTGCTTCAGCTGATAATAGTTGTTATGGAAACTATTTGCTTGACTCGGAGAGGGAGTGTGCGGTTAAACAATTTTATTGGTTTTTTAAGTTTTTTTTTCATTTAAGAACATCTACCCACCTTAAAGGAGGAAGCTGTGAAAAATCCTATGTTTCTGTTGTTAAATGCATCTGCTCGCAACAATCCTGTTGAATCTTTTTTTTCTGGCCGTTTATCCCACCTTATTAAAAAATCCCTGAATTTGTTGCTGATCCTGTTGATGCTTCCTTCTGCCAGTTTTGCTTTTGATTTCAATGGTCTGATTGATGATGTCGGCAATGCCGTGAAAAGTGGTGCGAATACCGTTGAGGAGAGCGTGAAAAAAGTTTTGCCAGGTGATGAAAAGCAGCAAAAGCAAAACCCCAAAGAGGCAGCACCGCGAACGCAAGTGAAAAAGACCCCCCCCAATACAACACCCAAAAAAGCATTTGCAGCAGAGGACGTGCAGGAGGACACCCAAGAGGAAGGGTTGCAAACGGCTAGCACTACAAAAAATGCTGCACCTGCCAATGTTGCCAAGGCTACTAAATCTGCTAGCGTTATGAAATCGTCCGCACCTGTTGCTGTGGACACCGGTGGCTCGGTTTTTTCAAAGGATCCAATCAATCCAGAAACCCCTCCTGCCTCAGTATCAACTTTTTCTGCAGGAGATAAAATTTATGGGATGCTGAAAGCTGCAAAGCCCTGGAAGGCTCTGATTGGTAGCAGCGATTATCTCATAGTGTATTTCTATATTGACGGGAAACAAAAAGTGTCTAAAACCGTTGGCCTGAAAAGGCCTGATTTGTTGCAGCGTGACTATGTTATCATCGATATTGCGCCCGATCCTAAGAACATGGGAACGTATGCCGATAGAGATATCATTTTTCCGGAGAAAGATGGTTATAAATTTGGCCCAGAGCTTTTCACCAAATACATCAGTGAACTGTCTCCGGGCAAACATACTTTCCGCTTAGAAGTGAAAGCCTATAACAAAGTGTATGCAGCTGGAGAATTTTCCATATCCGGCGACGATTACAGTGCCTATTCGAGTCTTCTCGCGGCGGTTAAGGAAGGTGTTGGAAAGCAGGAAAAGATGCCCAGAGCCGGTATGACCAATATTGCCCTGCAAAACGAAATGATCGCACTTCTCAAGAATGCTGGTTGGAATGACATACGTCGTTTGGTTATTGTCGACAAGGACTGGTGGAATGACCTTGTAGCTGGAGGGAACAGTGCTGTTAAGTCACGCCATATTGCCGCGGCAGCCGCAGCAAAAGCAGCCGATGGCAGCTACTATTATGCCCGTGTCACCTTCCATCAGCAAAGACTTATATCCGGTGGTTTTGGCAAAATGGAGTTGACCCGCACTGGCGAGAAAAAGCCGATTCTGGAACAAAATATCGACGATTAGGTTATGGGTTCTGCCAGCGGCTATCGGGTGATAAAAATTATGGAGGGAGGTGTGTTTGAGAAAACAGGTATCCCTTTGAGAGGCTCAAAATGAAATCGAATTTATGGTCTGTTTTTGTCCTGCTCGCCGGAGTGTTTTCCATCTCAACCAATACGGCAATATCTGCCGAGGTATATCCCACTATCTGGTGGAAAGTTGCCTTTAACTCGCCGGTGCCATTTTCTCCTCCCAAGGAAATTGGCATGGACGCTGTGGCGCTTCTCTATCCTGCCAAGAGCAAACTTGGGCAAAGCCAGCTTGAGGTAACTCTCGTTGCCTTGCCAAAAGAGATGCAAGAAAGTTTTGCTAATAATGATGTGGAAATTGCCAACTATGTCAAAGGGACTTTCCTAGCTTCGGCAAAATCGTCAGAGAAAACTACTAAACGTACGTTTCTTGGAATACAAGCGGTTGGTGAGATACAATCAACCAGCATCCCCAAAAGCAGCACGCTTGAATTATATCTGCTACCCCTTTCCGATGGGGATAAAATAGCCGTTGCTTTTTCCAAGGACTCCGCGATGGCTAGCGATGCAGCAGAAGGAATTATCAAGATGATAGCATCAACTTTCAAGGAAGTTCCCGCCAGGTGAGCACTATGCCGCAGGATATTGTCCTGCGGCTTTTTACCAGTTACTTAATTTGAATGGACTTCAGTACTTCCTGGATAGTGGTGTCGGTTTCATGGCTGGGACCGAGCAGCGAAATGGTAATTTTTTTGCCATCTTTCAAAGCCCAAAAGTAGGACATGTGCATAGAGGACTTGTCATACGTTGTTTTGTCGAAGGATAAACCGAACATCGTCACCTTGTCGGGGCCGTTGCCCTTGTTATTCTTGACAAAGGTAGCTACCTGGCTTTTTATATCGGCTTCAGTCATGTTGTTGCCGCCTATTGACAACTCCACCATGAAAGAACCCATCTTGTTGTAAGTCTGTAACTTGCCGTTGCCAAAGTCACTAAACTCCCAACCATTTGGTACGAGAATTTTGAAATTTGCCGTTTCTTTTACCGTCCCCTGAACCGCAGCCTGTCCGATGGTCAGGAGACCAATCACTGCAAAAAACATCACCACTGCTGCAAATGACATTTGTTTCATAACAACCTCCTCCTTCTATTTGATCTAAGTTTGACCTTCATTGACGATGAATTGTGGCAGATTTCTAAGATTTCATTCCTCTCACACATACAGGAAGAATCTTGGTAAGGATAATGCCGGCGATAATAAGGTTGGCCAGGGCCAGTGCCATGGCAATGGAGGCCTTGACACTGGCGCGACTGACAAAAGCCTGATAGGAGCCCCCAAAGACAACCTCAGCCCGAACTTGCTGGAATGGTTGTTCCCCTTTCAGGTTCTCTGTGTAGTTTTTTAAAATACCAATCACAATGACCGGTTGTTCGGCCGTGAGATAAAGATTGCCGAGAGGGTCAACAGGCCAGGAAACAGCTTGGTATTGAGTGTTGTTGATAGCAATTCGCCCCCCGTCAAGTTCGAGCCAGAGTCGTTCAGGGCTCCAAAGAGATTTTTCGTCTAAATAGGCTATATAATCGCCGTGGCGCTTTTCGTTCTGTTTACTGATGACCCCCTGGAAGACTACACCAGTGTCAACTTTCTTGGTTGTTAACTCGGCGTAACTTGTGATGGGTTTTTCATGCGTGCTTTTGCGTAAGCCATTCCAGCCCGCGAGATTGAGCAGCACACCGAACAACAAGAAACAGCCAAGGGCAACTGTGATCCACAATAAGGGTCGAAATTCTGCTGGGGTCGTGGCAGATCTCAATGGAAACCGATATATTAGCCAAGAGAGGAGGACGCAAAAACCTGTCAATATCGTTGAGCCTGCCATTTCATGCCGATCCTTTATGTGAGTAACTGGTTGATAATATAAACAACGCCCTGCGGTTGCAGTTTCCCCGATTTTTTTTGTTCTCGTTCTGATCTTTCTGGAAAGCTCTGAATCCGATGTCTTATGCAGTATATTGTCTGGAAAACGGCTTCGGTCAACCACGCTGAAGTTATGTAGGGTGAAAGGGTTATATTTCTCCGAAGGAAAATGCGATTGCTACAGTGGTTTAAAGCCTCCAGAGATAATTGAAAAAAAAGTTTGCTTTGTTGATGTAGTTGATATTTATGATATTGGTCCCACTGGCATTGCCTGCATTCGCAGTATTTCCAAACATTTGGGTCCTTCCGGAAATATGTATAATTGATTGAGTACGACTCTTGATTTCCAAATGAAGGTATCCGGCCACACCAAGACCATCCGTGGGCTGCTCTTCGTGGATTTGGTTGTCAAGTCCGTTTGTTTTTATAAATGCCCATATTTTATTTGCTATATCTGTGGTCATTTTTTTCGTGATCTGTTCATTATCCGGCGCATTAAAGCCGCCAAATTCCTTGGATAGAAGAATGTTGTCCTTGTCAATTTTGACCGTATACTGGTGCCAGTTCGAATCTTTGCTGGTTTCGTTGTATTTTAGAGTCGCTGTTAACAGCAAGGGATCAGTTTCTGAGCCAGCGGTTTCTGGTGGATGATTGTCGTCAGCCAGAATAGGGTTAGGGGCATGAGTGACAATATGGATCGAGAGTATTATCAAGAAAAATAAAAAGAGTCTCATTGTAATTCCCCGTTTTGTGAAATTTGTTTACAAGTGTCGATGCTGATTTAATAGGTGGTAGTGCTTTTTAGCCTGAAACAGCACTTTTGCATGCGTTGTTCTGCTCGTATCATTCTCTTAACCCTGACGAACATACTGAAATAATATCTTATACGATTGGCCAATAGTTTGAATATGATAAATTCGGTTGCTTGGGTGGCGCTTTTCTTTCAAGTCGATATGAGATTTCTCGGAAATCCATTTCTTGTTTAATGAAAACGAATTACTCAGATACTTATTGCCTCACAATGTGGGACTGAAAAGGGTCCTGTTTGCCTGAAGGCCTCATTTTTCAACTAGTTTCTGCACAACTTTAAAAAATTCCTACCGAAAAAATTAAGTGAGCTTGCTGTTATGTCCTGACCTGTGGTTTATTTGTCTATATTTACTTCAAGAATCGTCTTTTTCTCGCCTGTACGAGTTAGCGCCAGCTTGCCAAAACCTCCGGATGCAAGCTTTTGCTGATGGAAGGTGACACGGCAATAATAATAACTGCCGTCTGCGGCTTTGGCGGCTGCTGCTGCGGCAATATGGCGAGATTTGACAGGACTGTTTCCTCCGGAGACAAGGTCGTTCCACCAATCTTTATCGACAATAACCAAGCGACGAACGTTTGACCAACCTCTATTTTTTAACTCTGCGATCATTTCATTCTGCAAGGAGATATTGGTCATTTTTGCTGCAGGCATTTTTTCTTTTTGCCCAGAGCTGTCGCCTTGTGCGTTTGCTGCTGCTACTTTTTTAGGAGCGGAGTTAGCCGATGCATTTTCCTCTGTCTTCCCGTCACCGGGAAGAACCTGTTTGACGCTTGTGTCAATGCTGTTTACGTTTTTTTTAACAGCATTACCGACATCGTCCACAAGATTGTTGAAGCTGAAGCTATAGCCAGAGCAGGGAAACAGCAGGAGAATAAGAATACAACTCAATTGAGGTTTCAACAGGCGAGGAATGATACTCGAAAAAAAGTGACTGGGATGCAGGTGAGAATGGGCAAGTGAAAACAGGGAATTTTGTTTTTTCACAATCTTCTCCTTAGATAGAAAGAGATTTATTTTCTTGAATATAAATGGCACCAAAAATAAAATTGATAACAAACTTTACTTTTACGTAAATTTGGAAATCAATGAATCTGCATAAAAATTGTTCAGAGAAAAAAGATAATCTTTACATTCTGAATGAAGAAGAGTTTTTGTTACATTATTAATATAAAAATTGAAATATTTTTTTACCTATCTGTAGCCGTATTTTAAAGAAATTAACTGTAGAATAATCGACAATATCTACTTGATAGAGTAGTATCCTACGTTTAATGTTAGCGATTAAGGCAGGACACCTTAACAAATTCAGGTTCTCATTATCATGACAAATGTTTTAGTGATCATAGTCACCAGTATTCTTATCGCTGGACTGTTTGTATACCTTTCCTGGCATAAGAAGCAGAAACTGGCACTGTTCACCGAGGCTGTACTGGCTGCAGGCTGGCGGATTGAGTTGATTGAGGAACCACTCGTCTCAGGCGTTCTGGTAAGTGGTCGAGCTAGTCAAGGGGAATGGTTTTTTGAAACAAAGGCCACTGCCAGTCCACGCGAAGCAGGGCCGGGTTCATCGGAGACGGGCCACTTCACGCGTTGGTGGACTTCTTCTATCAGCCTTCCTGGTCGGAATTTGCTCATCGGTCCCCGTCCTCCAGGTTACCAGGTCATGGGTATGCTGAATGGACCGTTGCTTCAGATGGCAATCAAAACATTGCTAGGGAAAGATGCAGATTGGGTCGGCGGATTATCTCCAGTTGAAACATCAGACCCTGTTGTAAATGAACGAATTCTTTGTCTGGCCAATTCGGGGCAGGATGTACATAGGTTGCTGAAGCCAGATGCGACGCGACATCTCCTGCTCTTGCCGGAGAAGATCAAGCCTGTCATCAAGCTGCGTGCAGCAGGTCTCGAAATAGTTCTGCCGGATATGCAACTGGATAAGATAGAGGATGTCCAAGCCTTGGTCGAGCTAGGTTTGAACCTTGCCGATTCATGGCTTGAAAATAAGCCGAATTGATTTTTGTTCGTCGTTGGATAAAAAACGATACCGAAAAAAGCGATGAAACATTTTGCTATAATCCTGGCAGTATTCCTCTGGCTGCAAAACGCCGTGGCTGTCGCATCACAGGAATCGGATGATCGTGGATTCGACCCCACCGGAGTATGGATGGGACTCCATGGCCCACTGACGCTGATGCGTGCCGGTGACACGCTTTCATTTTCCTACTCAGCGGTTTTTGGCAGCACTGCCCATATCTGTGACGGTATTGGGGTGGCCGGCTTCATGGGTGATGGCCGCTGGGAATATGTCGATGAGCAGGGGA
This sequence comes from Pseudomonadota bacterium, assembly GCA_018821785.1. GTDB lineage: Bacteria > Desulfobacterota > Desulfobulbia > Desulfobulbales > Desulfocapsaceae > Desulforhopalus_A. The sequence goes on along the minus strand of JAHJLI010000266.1, from coordinate 8,358 downwards.
GTGTCATATTTACCACCCGAAATCGCCAGGTCACCATGTCGCCAGGGCAGGGCATTGCCTCATTCTGCGGCTCCAACTGGCCAGGAGACAGTTTCGGCGAGGATGGCTGGAAGCCGGCATTTCGTTGTACTGTCACTGCCCCCAAGGCCCATTTTTATGTCGTAGGGATATTGCCTTCTGAAAAGCGTCAGGGGTATGTTGTCAAGGGAAATCAGGTGGAGGCACTGGGCTTGGTCAACGAAGGTTCGCCAGCCTGGTTATTGACACGCTATATCGGCAAGAATCGGACAACGGCGGGTCTGCTTGAGCGGGACGCGTTGGAGTGCCATTACGAGTAAACTGCCAATGACAAGGTTGCCCACTTCCCAAAGCTCATTATTTTCTTTCATAAAAATCGTCTTCTGGCTTTGTATCCTTCTGGGTGGCTCGCCAATCGTTGTTTGGGTGGGAACCTACCTCCTTTTTGCCGGGATTATCCGCAGTGAATTTCTCACGGATCTCACCTGGGGCCAGACACTCGAAGGTTTAGGTGAAGTGTTTATTTCACCATGGGGAATGGTTGCTATACTCCTTGTGGGGTGTGGCATTGTAGGGCTGAATTGGATGGGTCGGTTTTCCCATTCGAAGAATTGAATCCAAGGGAATAGTCTGGTGGTGATGAGATCTCAGAAAATGAATTTACGGTTTACCGTTGTGAGGAATATTTGGCAATTTTATGAAAACACAATGTATTTTAAACAAAAAAGAAGGAGGATTATTCCGTGCGCAAGAAATTATTATCACTTTGCTTTGGCCTGTTCACCCTATGTTTGGCAATGGCTGCATTTGCTGCTAACCCCGGTCCAGCTTACAACAAGTTTCTGCAGATTAAGGTCGGCGATCAGGCAAAGGATGTGCTGGCGCAGATAGGTGCTCCCGATGCTACCTTTGACGGGTTTACTTATAGGGCTGGCGAGGCTTTTAAAAATCTGGAGCAAGCTGTTATTTACCGTTTCAAGCTGGAAGGGGCACCGGCGGAAATCATAGTCGGTAAAAAGTCCGGCAAGGTCGTTCGGAAACAACTCTCTTCCATGAAGTGTTTTCCGCCTCTTGCTGGTGCCTCAACTAACGTACAGTTGGCTCCGGGAATTAGTCTTGCTGAAGCCTCCGCCGCTGTCGGTGCAGCGCCTTTTTTATGGATCGAGTTTGCCCTTCCGGTGAATGCGACCAAACCCAATGAGGTGCCACCTGTGTATCAGACGTACATCTGGCCCGATGCAGCAGGACAACTTGCAGCCCTGTGTTGCGACGGTAAAATCGTCAAGGCGGAATACCAGCCTGGGGGAGAAGGGCTCCTGGCTTTAGCTCCCCAGGCACTTGATACTGCCCATCCCCGTATTCCCCGTTGGCTCCTGCCTGCTCCCAACAATTTTTCGGTCGTCGAAGAGTTGGAGGCTTACAAACAGTTCCTTGGCGTGAACCTGGGAGTTAGTCCAGCGGAGTTGATGACGGTGCTGGGTAAAACCACCGATATTTCAGAGATAAAGGATAAGAAGGATCCGGCGAAGATCACCCAACGAGTCTATAAATACGTCACTAAAGACCCCGCTCGGACCATAGTCAGCTCTTTCATGTATTATTTTAATCCTGCCGCGGGAAAAGACTCTCTGGGGGCCGATGATGGGGTGTTGACCAAAAAAATTATTTTCTCCATGGACGTGGAAAACAAGATGTTGCCACGATACTTAGGACAGGGCTTGCCCGGCATGACCATGGCTGAGCTTGAGGCAGTTTTCGGTGGCAAAGGCAGAGAGCATGAAGTTCGACTCAACCCAGATGGCAAGCAGTTGGTAATCTACGGATGGGGTGGAAAAGGAGCTTTTCTCGGTATGGGCTTTGCGGAAGGTTCGGATAGAGCTGTCCCTGGCGGAAGCGGTGCGGCAGGGAGCAAGGAGGAACGAGGTTCACGTTACGAAGAATATGTGGTTCTGCTGCCGTAATTGTTGTTTTCGGGTGCAGTTTTTATAATTCAATGACACTTAGGAGATTATTTTATGAGGGCACTATCTATTTTAAAATTGGCTGTACTTACAATTGGTTTGGGTATGGTGGTTTCGTTGTCGGCTCATGCACAGAATGCTGCTGCAAAAAATGTCAAAGTGGTGCCGGGAAATACTGTATCCCAGGAGAAGGTTGCCCCCCGTGGCCTTCAGGTTGAGCCTGTCGACATCAAGCCTAAGCCGCAATCAAGTAGTGCTCAGCGCGGCCTGCAGGTTGAACCTGTGGATATTAAACCCAAGCCATCAAAATAGCGTAGTTTACGCGGTCGGTTGGCTATATCCATTGAGTTCTATTTGAAACAAACGGCGTCAAGCTCGCCGGCTGGCAAATCCTTGTTGTTGTCAGCCGGCGAGCTTGACGCCGTCAGGTGTCGATCACGATATTTATTATTTAGTGGTTAAGGGGACATTGAATGCACCGGATGCCTCTGCCATAACCTTCGCACCGTTTTTCCGCAGCACTTTGAAGGTGCCGGAAATCTTATCCGCAGAAACCCCGGTAATGGTTGATTCCCCGTCGTTTACGCCAAAGGATACTGTGTTCCCCTTTGGAGAGGAAAGAACCCGTACTGCCACATAACTCCAGAATGGTTTACCATAGCCGGCCTTAGGGCTGTAAGCCCCGTCAATCACCGGATTGGGGCCGTTCAAAAAGGTCAGTACCAGGATAAAGTCTTCCTTGTTTTTCAACGGCAGTACCATGTCATTTGCCATCTGCGCCACGGTGAAATCACCGTTGGAGAGAAATACCTCAATCTTTTTGCCGTCTTTGCTCCGTTGTGCGCCTGCCGAACGGATCGTGCCAAAGTTAAGAGGGGACACATCCTGGAAAGGCTTCATGTCGGTACAGGAAAGAGTTTTGATAGAATTGCCCTCTGGGATCGCGGCACCAGCATAAATGGGAACGAGAAGAACACAAAACAGAGCAATAATCAGTTTATTCATTGTTGCCTCCTTTAATATTAGTTGTGTTTGATAACATCCTTCATGAGTACTTTTGGAATTCGTTTCTTAGTTTCTTAAAACGAATTTCGTCAAGGTACTTATCCCGTATATCGGGGTGAGATAAAACATAGAACGGCATTTACTGATATAGATACTCTTCACCTCCTTGCTGCAGTTTCTGCAGACATTCCAATTCGCCATCATTTTTCACGAGAAAAAAGCAATCCTTCATTGTGAAATGAACTGAGATTTCTTTTAAACCAATGACTGCAGCAGATGCCAGAGAACGAATAGGTATTTCAGTGAACAGCTGCTTATTTACGATTCCAGAATGGCCATTCCTCATTTTTTTAGCCAAATTGGCATATTAGACGAAGATTTTCGTAATCACAATAGGCAGAAATACCTATTTTCTAAGGAAAATCGTAGAATTTTCACAATCGAAAAATGGGGTTCCATGTTCCTCCTGAAGTATTAAAATGAGTTGGGATCGCGCGTTGTTGGATACCTTCATAGAAATCCGTGCCCATATTGCTTGAAACCAGCTTGTGCCAAAGCAATTTCGGCAATTTCAAACCATTTGAAATTCAGGTTTTGGGGCAATCCATGACAGGCAAGGAACGGTTGAAGCGCTCGCGGTACTGATTGGGGGTAAGTCCCACCGACCGGCGGAAAAGCTTGCGGAAGGTGTTGATGTCCTCATAGCCGACCGACCAGGTGATTTCGCTCACCGGGGAGCTGGTGGTTTCCAGCAGGTTGCGGGCGTGTTCGATGCGCATGTTCTGCAGGTATTCCAATGGCGTCCTGCCTGTGGCCGACTTGAAACGGCGAAGGAACTGGCGTTCGCCAAGCCCGGCCTTGCTTGCCATTTTCGGGATGGTGATCGGCTTCTGCCAGTTTTGTTCAAACCAGTCTTCCACCTTGCGGATTTCACTGTCGCGGTGCGGACGCAGCAGGAGTCCGCGCCGGTACGGGGCCTGGCTTGCCCGGTTTGGGTCGATGAGCAGCAGGCCGCCGGCCTTTCTGGCGATTTCCGGACCGCATTGAATATCAATAAAGTGAAGCAGGAGATGGTGCAGGGCCAGGGTGGCTCCGGTGGTATATACCCCCTGGTCAAGAACGACGAGGGCATCCTCGTCGAGGTGCACCTGGGGATAGATCCTGCGGAAAAGTGCGGCGAACAGCCAGTTGGTGGCCGCCCTTTTGCCGTCGAGGAGTCCCGCCTGCGCCAGGAGAAAACTTCCCGTGCAGGAGGTCGCAATGTTGGTGCCGTCCCGGTGCTGGTCCCTGAGCCAGGTGCACACCTCGTCCCGGCCGGTGATTGCACTATCCACCCTACCGATGAAGGCCGGGGTAAAGATCAGATCGGTTTGAGCGACCTCGGCCATGGCAAGATCTGCGGTCAGCGTCGCGCCAAGGGCCTGAACTGCCTGGCCTGATGGGGTGGCGATGCTCCAGGCAAAAGCCTTGTCCATGCCTGCACTTTCAGCAAAATGATTGGCCATGGTCAGGATCTCCATGCAGGCTATCAGGTTGCCAATGGCTGCATCCGGCAGGCCGAGCAGAGTGATATGCATATCCTTCCTTATTTAGTGGCGATCGCCGAAGACGCCGCCTGCAGCGAGGGCGGCGAGATGCTGCTGCAAGGTTTTTTCCTCCCAGTAGCCCATGATGTGACGAAATTCAGTCTTATAGCTTAGGTGACCTGGATAGAGCAGGCCCTGGCTGACAATCTCTTCATCCGGTATGTCCTGTTCTTTCATGGTGGCAATGCGATCTTCCCGTTGCCGGATTACCTCAATCGCTTTGTCAAAGGCCTGGCGGCAGGCCGTCTCACCGGTGACCATGGGGCCGTGACTGGTAAGCAGCGTCTTTGCCCCGAGATCACGCAGTCTGATAAGGGAGGCGACCAGGGTCCGCAGATCGCAGTCAGGCCAGCAATACCAAGGGCCAAAGCTGTCTATCCCCATATCGCCGCTAAAAAGAATACCTTCGTCAGGCACGAGAAAGCTGGTGTGTCCCGGCGAGTGGCCGGGCGTCGGAATGGCGACAAGGCCCGCGTCAAGGGCCTCAATATCGCCTGCGACAAAACCATCGACCGGCCCTGATGGCCAGAAACGGTGCCGGAGCAACAGATCCTTCCAGAACGCCAGCAGCTCGTCCTCCCGGTCGACGAGATGGTGGAAGTTTTCCGGAGTCCGCACCATGTGCAGCTCGGCTGCCGGTATAAGCAAACGGCAAACCCCGGCATCTTCCCCATGCTTGAGAGTCGCCACATGATCGATATGATAATGGCTGGCAATCAGCACGTCCGGTTTTGCCGCAGCAAGCCAGGCCGCGGTTTCCGTACCAAAATTGGTGTCGATGCCGACCCGTACCCTGCCGTCGATCAATAGACCGCCACAGCCCGAAAAGTTTGACATCGTGGCAGGCTCAAGCCAGGTCAAGTGTTTACTCAAGGACATTGCTTTCATCGTTTTCACTCCGTCTTCGCAAGGTTGCCCGTCACAGTATTGCTTGCCTCATGGCGGATGAGCTGACCTGCAATCTTCTCCACCCGGCAGCAAACATATTTGTGATAGGGGGTTGCCGCCAAACGATCGCGCCACGTAGCGGCGGTAAGCGAATTGACGTTCACCCCGTGGACTTGGCTGCGGTATTTCAAGCCAAAGCCGTGGGGGATGATAACCTGGCCGGGCCTGGTCTCATCGGTGATTTCCGCCTCGATACGCGCGGAGCCGGCGGCCGTTGTTACCTGTACCTGCTCCCCGTCAGCGATGGCCAGGTGCAGGGCGTCGACAGCACTGATCGCCAGGGTACAGGCCCGCCGTCCGACATTCCAGTCGGGTTTGCGCATCAGCGTATTGGCGTTTTCCGGGGTGTGTCGGCCTGCCTGGAGGAGCAGGGGAAACTGGGGGTCGGGATTCAGCAGCATCTCTTCCGCCTCAGGTGTGATCTCGGCCATCCAGGCTTCAAGCTCTTCAATATGAAGATGAATCTTGCCATCCTCATTGCAAATTTCCGACGCATTGGCAGCAGCATCCAGCTTGCCGACGAAAAGCCCTTGCGGCCTGTTTTTGATGGCAGCGAAAAGCTTTCTGCTCTGCGCCATGCGAGGACTGAGCAGCGCTAGCGGAATAAGGCTGCGATGGCGAAGTATGGCCCCAAAAACAGCCCCAAGTCGTGGCACATCCATGGCGGCGGCAAACCAGTGCGGGCGGGAGAAACCGGCCCGCCTGGCATTGGCAAGTCCTGCGCCGGAGAAAGTGGTGACGAGTCCCCATAGGGCGGCAAGGTTGGCGGAACCGAGTTTTTGTCCAAGAGTTTCTGCAAGGAGGAGGGGCAGAACAGTTTTTGCTTTTTTGTGTTCAGTGAGATAGATCAAAAGTGCCGCGGCAAACTGGTCCTCGCCTCGATCGGCGGCCTGGATCAACCAGCCGGGCAGTTCCGGCAACAGTCCCGCAGCTCGGGCGATCCCGGCCATGATAGCGCTGCTTTCCCTCGGCTCACCCTGCGGCACAAGGAGCGGGCGGCGCAGCTGGAAGTAGATCTCCGGGAAAGTCCAGGGGAAAAAGGTGCCGTTGTAGCTCTCGTAGCCAGACCTCGCCGGCAACACATAGTCGGCGAGCTCGGCGGTTTCGGTCATGGCCAGCTCGATTACCACCAGCAGGTCAAGTTTGGCAAAGGCCTTCTCGTAAGCCTTGGTGTCGGCGTAGCTCCTGAGCGGGTTCGACGCGGAACAAATGACCGCCCGAAGTCGTTCCGGGTGGGTACTGAGTACCTCCTCAGGCATAACGTTTGGCGGAAAGACCCCGGCGATGGGTGGAAAATCAGTGGCAACAGTACGCCAGGTCTTTGCGTTTCGCTCGTCGCTGTGGGAACCGAGAGGCACCAGAGATCCTGGAATCACCTGGCCGCCAGGCGTGCAGAAACGACCGCAGAGTGCGGCCAGCAGCATGAGCAGGTAGGCGGCAAGAGTGGAGTGGCGGTTCATGTGGATGCCAAGGTCGAAGTGCATGCACCACCTGCGGGTGCTAAGGTCGGTAACCAGGGTGTCGACATCCTGACGGGAAAGCTGACAAACGGCAAGGGCTCTCTCTACATCAAACCCGGAAAACCACGGCTTGATCTCGTCATAACCGGAACAGACGGCCCGCACTTTCTCTTCGCTTACCAGTCCCCTTTCGAGGAGCAGGGCAATCACCGCCCGCCAGAAGAGCGCGTCCGTTCCGGGTCGAATCGGCAGATGTAGATCGGCAATGCGCGCGGTTTCCGATCGTCGCGGGTCGACGACCACCAGCTTCTTGCAGGGATTTTTGGCAAACTCCTTTAAGACCAGAGGTGCCCGGACCATCTGGTGGCTGACCATAGGGTTCCAGCCGACGGCGACAAGCATGTCGGCCTCCTCCTCATGGGGGATTGGGAAACGGTTCTGCCGCCCGAGCATACGCCCGCTCACCCAGAAAAAGCCGGTCAACTCCTGGGCCAGAGCGTTGTAATAATAGTGTGAACCAAGGGCCCGCATCAGCGACAGACCGAAGGCCGCCTCGAAATGGCAACCCTGGCCTCCACCGCCCATATAGGCAAAGCTTTTCGGGCCGTGCTCTGCGACGATGGTTTTTAGTTTCGTGCCGATTTCACTGAAGGCCTGCTCCCAGCTGATGGGGACAAAGCCGTCGGCGGTCTTTTTCAGGGGCACGGTCAACCGATCATCGTGATGCTGGTGGTTGGCGATGTTCATGCCCTTGCGGCAACCATAGCCCTTGCTGCGGGGATTGTCTTTATCCGGTCGGACACGCTCAATTTTATTGTCCCTGATTTGCACCTCAAGGCCACAATTTTGTGCACAGAGAATACACCCGGTCTTCTGCCAATCGGTCATGGTTGCTCCTTATTATCACGATTCCTTAAGCTGGCTGTCAATGTTCAGCAACCAATGTAAACTGGAAGCCCCCTATTTGCCAAGAGGCGGAAATGACAAAAAAGTGGGCAAAAACGACATTACCGACGACTTTTTCTGGGGCGAAGGGAAATTTTACTTTTCAAGTGCTTAAATTTGCACGGCATCGCTGGTATAAGCATCGGTGGCAGAGCTCCTTGCCTTAGTCCTAGCCATAGCCAACTTTTCTTGTATCAGTTACCTGTACAATTTGGCATTGAGTTGGCTGGCATTCTCACAGAAGGGCTGCATGTTCCATTACAATGGTTACACTATACCCAATATATTGTAAGCTGTGAGCGCTGTAGGCTATGCGTTTTATAATGTATTATACGATATGGGATTTGCTGGGAATCCTCCTGGCGAGGATTTGTTTTTATTAAATAAACACAGATATGCAACTGAAGTGATATGAAAATGATAAACAGTACAATG
>JAHJLI010000265.1 GCA_018821785.1 Pseudomonadota bacterium | reverse complement strand
CCCTATTCAAGGCTGCTTTAGATGATTTGTCGCCATATACAACTGTAGATTCATCTTTTGGAGATAGAGAGGGTAAGGTGAGACAGTTGTGTGGTGAAATTATCAACTGGTATGAGGATTATCCAACGTTTGAAGACGCAGAAACCACCAAACCAAATTCGTCTTTTACAACTCTTCACGATATTTTGCAAATAAACGGCGAATTCATAAACAAAATTCACCGATTATTTCATCCTAATATGGAGGATATCGTACGTTTTCTTGAAGAAAGAAAAACCGAAAAGGATAGGGACGGATTGTTATCTTTCGAGTTTGTTCTTGAACAAGGCACAGAACAATGTAGATGTCTAACATTATCGAATAATTTTAAAATATGTCTTGCAAACATCTCTATAGATCACATTGCCAAGTGTAACAGACAGCATAAAAGTAAAATAATTTGTGGCCGTAAATCAACAAACGGATCTACAGAAAGGCTTTACTTTAGGATTCTAACTGATTTTGCAAAACCTAAAGAAGCTTCGGACAACCTAATTTCATCAAGGCATTTTGCTGGCGAAAAAAATATCCTGACTGATTTTGGAGTTAATTTTGACCCGGAATGGTCACTTCCTTTAGAAGAAGAAGCAAAAGACGGATTTACAGCGGCTTTTCAACTTTCAACACATAGTGGCTATTTGCCGAGGAACTGATGCTATGGGCTTTAATATACTTTATGTGGAAGACGATGACGATGATTATAAGGATATTTTAAAACATGTTACTGAATACAACGAAGGCGCGGAAAATAGATTGCCGATCCAACTAGACAGAGCTAAGGATCCTGAAGAATTAGAAAGTAAACTTGATATTGGTCACAGGATAGTATTGGCTGATATTTATTATGATAATCCTACTACCAATTCATCAAAAAATTGTTTGCAAGACATTAAGCGTATCATACGAGAGTGGTCTAAAATAAATAATAGTGAAAGAACTATTCCAATTATTGCATCTTCTCGTAGACAAACGCAATTAGAAACTCTAGCTGATCATGAGGGGTTGTTTGATATCTGGGATAAGAACACATCCTCATCAAAATACATCGTCTGGAGATTATCTAAATTAGCGCAAGAAATGTCCAGAGTCCAGCCTGATTCTTATTTGCAGTGTTTAATACGTAATATGACCTCAGGCCCATCTTGGCATGATTTAGTTAAAAAGATGGCCCAAAAGTATAATTCAGGTTGGACAGAATATGATCAAATAGACAAGGCTGGAACAATAATTGTCGAAATCGCACAAAAATTGAATACTAGTATTCAATGTAAAAAAATGTGGAATACGATGATTTCCTGGGAAGCACTTGGGCGGGCAATATCACCTTATACCAGGGGGCATTCACGACATGCAATAAACGTTTTCTGGCTAGGATATTATATTATTAACCACAATGAAATGAAAGGTGTTTTTATAAGAAGTTGGGAAAAATTGTTACTTAACCGGGGTAATATGGAAGATGCCAGCAATGCAGACGCTACTGAGGCTATAAACAGCACGTGGTTTTATGCAGGCCTTTTTCATGATACATGTGCTTGTGTAGAAAAAAATCAAGAATTAGAAGGTTTTTACAATAAATTGTATGGTAAGTTTCAAAATATTGGTGTGAGGAAAACTTCAAACGTAGAACCTTTTTTTAATATAGAACAAGAATATGTTAGAGAATTCTTAAAAGAAAACGCCAAATCTTTGAGTGATGAAATAGTACCTATAGTGATAAAGAGTATCGAAAAGAGAGCACCTGATCATGGGTTTGTAGGCGCATTATATTTAATAAAGGAAATTAACGAACCTGCTCAAAAAGCTTATGCTTTAGAAGCTGGTAGAGCGTTAATCCTACATAATATAATTAGAAAATTTGAAAGTAGTATTAAAGGAAAATTATCCTGGGATCTTGATCCATTTGCGTGTTTGCTTGCATTATGTGACCAACTACAGACATGGGATCGCGAACGTGGAGACGATAATTTAGCAAATGATTCAGATTTACCTGTTAGAGCTGAGTTGTTAGATTTGCAAATAACCCCACCTATCCATCCTGCCAATAGCCTTCCTTGGATGCATGTATCAATAAATTATATAACGCGAAGACATGTTGAAAAAAGCACAGTTTTAAGTGAACGAGTGGAAGATAATTTAAAGAAAATTCTTCAAGACAACCCATATGAAGCTTTGGGCAAAATAAAGCAACCATGGCCTTTTAAGCTCGAATCAAAATTTTATCTAAATCGTAATTATCTAACAACATTAAATTTTTAATACAACATTATTGCTGGACATTATCGATTCAAAGTAATTACCAAAAAATATAGCGAAACCTTTCATTAATTTGGTAACATATTTTATTATCATACATTTAGAATGTAAGGGAGCTCAGTATGGTTAATTTACAGTTGCCACACAAATCATAATAGTAGTAGCATTCGGCACATCAAGGGTCTTGTCTTATTGACATTCCTACGAAGATTAGTCGTTGGATAAACCTAGTTTATTATGACTATCATAGTCAATATATCTCCTATCGATTTTGACAAGATGGTTTCGGAAAGGTACTCAGGAAGTATACGTAACCATAGGAACACCCAATTTCTTATTGTTGGCAGTGCAAATCTTCAACCTGAGGCTGCACAATACTGTCGTGGCATCTCCGTTTCGGGAGAGAGATAGTCCTCACGTATCGGCGTAACTCATAAATACCAGAATGATGCTTTGGGAATTGCCAAACCGGTGAAAGTTATGTTTTAACTTACTGCAAACCGGATTTCTTTTTTTGAGGAGTAACTGTGCGCTTTGAACCTAACCAAAATCCAGAACAAACAGCTCGCGACAACATTGATCGCATGTTGCGTGATTCGGGCTGGGATGTTCAGCACAAGAAAAAAATCGACTTCAACGCTGGGCCTGGAATTGCCATCCAGGAATACCAAACCAACGTTGGTCCTGCAGATTACGTATTGTTCGTTAATCGAATTCCTGTAGGGATTATTGAGGCAAAACGGGAAGACGAAGGGCAAAACATAACCAGAGTGGAAGAACAATCAGCGGAATACGCCCACGCTCGACTCAAGTGGATATCAGACAACAAGCCACTCCCTTTCATTTATGAAAGTACCGGCGTTCTTACCCGGTTTCGTGACGATCGCGACCCCAAATCCCGGTCCCGCGAAGTCTTCACTTTCCACCGCCCTGAAACCCTTGCTGCCTGGTTGGAAGAGTCCGATACACTCAGAGCGCGCTTGCAGCACAATCCGAAACTCGCCCCACAAGGCCTGCGTGATTGCCAGATTAAGGCCATCACCAAGTTGGAGGGTTCATTCAAACAGAATCGACCTCGCGCCCTCATTCAGATGGCCACCGGCTCCGGCAAGACCTACACGGCCATTACCTTTATCTACCGCCTGTTGAAACACGCGAATGCCAAACGAGTCTTGTTCCTGGTCGATACCAAAAACCTTGGCGAACAGGCCGAGCAGGAATTCATGGCCTATCTGCCCAATGACGACAATCGCAAATTCACCGAGCTGTACAATGTCCAGCGTCTCAAGTCGAGCTACATCGCCGATTCAAGCCAGGTCTGTATCAGCACAATCCAGCGTCTTTATTCCATCTTGAAAGGCGAGCCCTTGGATGAGGCCGCCGAGCAGGAAAACCCCGCCGAACATGCTTTGCCCAAAAAGCCGCTACCGGTGGTCTATAACGAAAAGATTTCCATCGAGTATTTCGATTTCATTGTCATCGACGAATGCCATCGCTCTATCTATAACCTCTGGAAACAGGTGCTCGATTATTTTGATGCCTTTCTCATTGGCCTCACCGCCACTCCGGATAAACGGACCTACGGCTTTTTCAAGGAAAACGTAGTCAGTGAATACTCCCATGAAGATGCCGTGGCCGACGGTGTTAATGTCGGCTATGACGTCTACACCATTGAAACCGAAATTACCCAGCAAGGGGCCAAACTCAAGGCCAAGCAGCTGATCGAAAAGCGCAACCGCCTTACTCGGAAAAAACGGTGGACCCAGCAGGATGAGGAAAAAGCCTATTACGGAAAGCAGCTCGACAAGGACGTGGTTAACCCGAGCCAGATCCGCAAGATCATCTGTACCTTCCGCGACAAATTGCCGGACATCTTTCCGGGCCGCGCCGAAATCCCCAAGACCCTTATATTTGCAAAAACCGACAGCCATGCGGATGATATTATCCATATCGTTCGAGAAGAGTTCGGCGAGGGCAACGAGTTCTGCAAAAAGGTGACCTATCAGGCCACGGAAGATCCCAAGTCAGTCCTTGCCCAGTTCCGCAATGACTACAACCCGCGCATTGCTGTGACGGTGGACATGATCGCCACCGGTACCGACGTCAAACCGTTGGAGTGCCTGCTTTTCATGCGCGATGTCAAATCACGCAACTACTTCGAGCAGATGAAGGGGCGCGGCACCCGAACCCTGAACTATGATGAGTTGAAAAAGGTCACTCCTTCGGCGACCAATAGCAAGACCCATTTTGTCATTGTCGATGCCATTGGGGTCACCAAATCCCTCAAAACCGACAGCCGTCCCCTGGAACGCAAACCGACCATCTCACTGAAGGATCTCCTCTACAGTGTGATGATGGGCGCCAAGGATGAAGACACCGCTACTACCCTGGCGAACCGCCTGGCCCGGCTCAACAAACAGCTCACCTCGGACGAACAGAAAAAGATCAGCACCCAGACCGAGGGCACAACGCTTTCCCAAATCATCCATGGCATACTGAATGCGATGAATGGCGACATGCTCGATGCCCAAGCCCGTGCCGCCTTCCACATCCAGCCGGATCAGGAGCCAAGCGAACAACAGTTCGACCAGACCCAGGAAACCCTCATCAGCCAGGCAACCAAGATTTTTACCGGCGAACTCTGCGAGCTGATTGAAAGCATCCGCCGCAGCCATGAGCAGACCATCGACACGACAAACCTGGACGCTCTCTCCTTTGCCGGCTGGCATGGCGACAGTGTTGAGAATGCCCAAAAGCTCACCAGGGCATTCGCCGACTACCTCCAATATCACAAAGACGAAATCACCGCCTTGAGCATCTTCTACGATCAGCCATACCGCCGTCGTGAACTCACCTATGCCATGATCAATGAGGTCCTCGAAAAGCTGAAAGCGGATCAGCCCAAACTCGCACCAATAAGGGTCTGGCAGGCTTATGCCCAGCTCGACAAGGTGGAAGGCAAATCAGCCCATAACGAACTTAGCGCCCTGGTGGCTCTTATTCGCCGCGCCTGCGGAATTGACTCGACGATCACCCCCTATGATGATACGGTGCGCCGCAACTTTCAGAATTGGATACTCAAGCGCCACAGCGGCAACGCCCCCAAGTTCAATGACAAGCAAAAGGATTGGTTGCGCATGATCCGCGATCATATTGCCGCTTCTTTTCATTTGGAGCGTTATGATCTGGATCTTTCACCCTTTGATGCCAAGGGCGGATTAGGGAGAATGTGGCAACTGTTTGGGGAAGAGATGGAACCTGTGATTGATGAATTGAATGAGGCTTTGGCGGCGTGAAATTAAATAAGAACAGTTTGCAAATATTTGACGTTCTGTCCAAAGGCTGGGAAATTACCCCTCTGGGGGAAGTGTTACCAATTGTATATGGAAGAGGATTAACGAAAGGTAAGCGAATAGAAACCGGCCAGTTTCCTGTTTATGGCTCAAGTGGGCTGGTTGGTTATCATGATGTAGCGATGACCCAGAAGCCTACTCTGATAATTGGGAGGAAAGGATCGGTCGGGGAAGTTTACTACTCAAAAACGCCTTGTTGGCCCATTGACACAGTTTTTTTTGCGGAGGAGCACGAAAGTCTACATCTAAATTATTTTGAACATCTTCTGAGAGGAATAAATCTTTCAGCACTGGATAAATCAACAGCTGTCCCAGGGCTCAGCCGAGACGATTACAATTCAGTTGAGGTAGCAATCGCTCCACTCAACGAACAATACCGCATCGTAGACAAAATCGAAGAACTTTTCTCCGAACTCGACAAAGGCGTGGAAAGCCTCACCACTGCCCGTGAGCAACTCAATGTTTATCGACAGTCATTACTGAAACAAGCCTTTGAAGGTAAACTCACCGAACTATGGCGTGCCGAGCATGCCGGCCAACTCGAAAACGCCGACCAACTCCTAGCCCGAATCAAAAAAGAGCGCGAAAAACGCTACCAGGAACAACTCGCCGAATGGGAAAAGGCTGTTGAGGCTTGGAGAGCAGAAGGCAGGAATGGGAATAAGCCATCAAAGCCTCAAAAAATAAAAAAGATACAACAGCTTTCCAGGGCGGGGATTTATCAGTTGCCAGTTTTGCCAGACTCTTGGGGGTGGACAACCCTTGGAGAACTAATTTCAGGTAAAGCCCGCTCAATGCAAAGCGGCCCATTTGGAAGTAACCTAAAACATTCCGAGTTTACGTCGCAAGGGATACTCGTTATCGGTATAGATAATGTCCTTGATGGTAAGTTTTCTTTAGGGAATCAAAACAGAATCACAAAAAAGAAATTTGAAGAATTAAAAAAATATCAGGCAAGACCTAAAGATCTTCTCGTGACAGTTATGGCCTCACTCGGACGAACTTGCGTTGTTCCCGAGAATATCGAAGACGCAATTATCACAAAACATGTTTATAGAATCACAATGGAGGAAAAGCTTCTTTCGACCGAATTTTATAATTTGCTGCTCCAGTCTCATACGGTTAGCCGAAGGCGGATGTTCGAAAATGCGCAGGGGCAGACAAGGCCAGGGCTCAATAGCACTATCTTGCGAGAACTTCCTGTACCTCTTTGTGATCTTTCAGAACAACAAGAAATTTTTGGTTTGCTAAATGACAAATTGGTCGAATTGGATAGGGTCGCAGATTCAATAGAGTCTGAAATTACTAAAACCAAAGCGGTTCGACAATCGATCCTCAAAAAAGCATTTTCAGGGCAACTGGTTCCTCAGAATCCTAATGATGAACCCGCATCAAAACTGTTAGTCAGAATAAAAATCGAGCGCGAAGCTGCGCAAAAAGAAGCGAAGAAACACCCCCGAAACGTTAGAAAGAAAAAAGAGGTGATTACCATGGCTGACCTCATAGAAGTAATCAGGGCTGCCCAAAATTGGATAAGCGCGCAGGATGCCTTTCGCCAATGTGGCATCGCCGACGGAGCCGAAACGGATGCTATCGAGAAAATCTACCAGCAACTCCGCGATTATGAGAAACAGGGCAAGATAGCCGTTGAGCGCCGAAGCGAAGAAGACTGGCTTCGCCTAGTGTAGGGGCCTGATCGTGCGACTGGATCTCTTCTGGATTGGGGATTACAAAAATCTCAAGGACGTCACTGTCGATTTTAGTGAAGATCATTGGGTAACCGTTGTCATCGGCTGGAACGGCACCGGTAAATCCAATGTCCTTGAGGCCCTTGCCACCCTGTTCCGTGATTTGGTCATGGGGGAAAACCAGAATAAGGCCAAACATAGACCTTCATTCCCTTATCGCCTGCGTTACAAGATGCGTGATCAGTGGTGGATAAACATCGATGCCGACCCATCACGTGAAAAAGAGGCATACAAGATTCATGTGAAAGCTGCTGGCCGAAAAGCAATTGAAAGGGATGGCCTTGGCGAACCTCTTCCTATTACAAAGTTCCTCAAAGGGCAAGACAAATACCTGCCAAAATATATCTTTGGTTATTACTCCGGTACCAGCGATCGCTTGGAAGAGATCTTCCGGAAGTATCTCGTTGGCCATGACAAGGTCTTGCGCGCTGGGAAAGATCCCGGCCTAC
The DNA here is from genome assembly GCA_018821785.1 of Pseudomonadota bacterium. Taxonomy (GTDB): domain Bacteria; phylum Desulfobacterota; class Desulfobulbia; order Desulfobulbales; family Desulfocapsaceae; genus Desulforhopalus_A. Next base: position 3,763 of record JAHJLI010000265.1, on the reverse strand, counting down.
GCCAACTTTTTTACGCCTTGCCCGTCCATAGCCAGTTTGTCCTTCTGGCCTTCATCCTTCACCAAGACGAGGTCGTAAAAAGCTTTTTGGACCAACAGCTTGGCTTGGAAGCGGAAGGGGGTATCGACTCCGTTCTTTTTGTTCTGAAACAACCTCCCTGGGATAGAACCAAGAACGTAGAGATTTTCTGGGGAGCAAAAGGGGTGGTTCGGCAGTTTCTAGACCGCCTTCTTCAAATCTCCCTCGCCCCAATCCGTATTAACCGCCGGGTTGACGCTACTCTGTGGAATAAAAAGATGCGGGGTTTTCGTTATCTCTATGTGAAAGACCTGGATTCCCTTCGTGAATTGGTTGGCAGCAAAGAGCCGCGTGAATTTTTTCAGGAGGTAGAAAGTACACACGTTTCCGAGCTGATTGAAGAAGTCCGAATCCGGGTTAAGCTCCGTAAGAATGACGGCTCTGTCACCTTCCGGGAACTGAGCGAGGGAGAGCAGCAACTATTAACCGTGCTGGGTCTCCTGAAATTTACTGCTGAAGAAGAGAGCCTTTTCCTGCTCGATGAGCCGGATACCCACCTCAATCCGCAATGGTGCGTGGACTACCTTCAGCATCTGAAAGATTTTGTCGGTGCTAGTGATAAAGATCGGGAAAGCAGCCATATTGTACTGACCACTCATAATCCCCTAGCCGTGGCAGAACTGATAAAAGGTCAAGTGCAAATTCTAAAAAGGGACACAGAGACTCTGAAGATATCCGCTGTCGTGCCGGATATGGATCCGAGGGGGATGGGGTACTCTGGCATTGTGACAAGCGATATGTTTGGCTTGGCGACTGCTCTTGATAGTCACACATTCAATTTATTGGAGATGAAACGAAAACTTGCCAGCAAAGAAGAATCATTAAATGACAACGAGAGATGGGTTCTTAAACATATAAACTTAGAGCTTGAGGCCTATGGTTACCGATATGAGATGCGGGATCCGGTTTTTACGGAATACCTTAAGGCACGATATCTATTCGATAAGGAACAGATTAAAGGGAAGAAAATGATCGAGTTGTCGGTTGCTGAGCGTAAAGAAAAGGCCAAGAAGCTGGTGCAACAGGCATTAACTCAAACGAAGCAAGAGGACTGAATATTTGCGTACTATCAACAATACCCATTTAAACTGCCCGGCTCGTTGGGATCAGAAAGCCGATAATGCTAAAGCGGCGGTTGCTAACGGCACGAAAACTGTAAAATCGCAAAGCGCAGTTTGGCGTGAATTAAAAGAAGCACTTGCCGAATGTTCTTCTGACAAATGCTGGTACTGCGAGATCAAGCAAGAGCGCTCGGATAATGCTGTTGACCATTTTCGCCCCAAGAGTCTTTACCCCTGGTTGGCTTTTGAGAAAACAAATTTTCGTTATGCTTGTACCTATTGTAATAGTGAACGTCAGAACCCAGAAACCGGAGAAATAGAAGGAAAAGGTGATCGATTTCCTCTGATTGACGGCAACTCAAGAGCTACAGTTGCAGGGCAGGAGGTCCATGAAAGTCCGGTTTTATTAGACCCTTGCCGGGCACAAGATCCAGGCCTTTTAGATTTTTACGACGATGGAATGCCTTGTCCGAAATTCAAAGAGCATCCTGTTAAAAAATTGCGCGCAGAGACTTCAATAAAATTATTTCACCTTGACCACCCTGATTTGGTCGAAAAGCGCAAGACTTTAGGTGCGACTATTAAAGAGAGTATTGGTGAAGCGGATGGAATTTTTGATCGATGTGATACTGGCGATCCCGCAATTGACAGAGCGTTTCATGGTATCATTAGAAATCTTCGCGATGCCATAGCCGATAAAGCAGAGCTATCTACCTTTGCCCGGAAAGTAATCGCTGGTTTTCGTGATAAGGTATGGATTGAAGCATTGTTAGATACAGCATAAAAATATGAGAGAGATATGACAGCTGATCAAATTATTTCAAAAGTATGGAGTTTTTGTCACGTCCTGCGTGATGCCGGGGTGAGCTATGGAGACTACTTGGAACAGCTCACCTTTCTGATCTTCCTGAAAATGGCGGATGAATATCGCAAGCCGCCGTATAATCGTAAGATAGGTGTTCCAGAGAAATACAGCTGGCCTCAGCTACGCAAGAAGAGAGGGGCAGAGCTGGAAAGCCTCTACCTGGACCTGTTACAAAACCTTGGCAAGGAGAAGGGTCTGCTTGGCCATATCTTTACCAAGGCGCAAAACAAAATCCAAGACCCGGCCATGCTCTACAAGGTCATTGAAATGATCGACAAAGAGAACTGGGTCAGCGCGGTTTCTACGGATGTTAAAGGTGAGATTTATGAAGGGCTCTTGGAAAAGAATGCTGAGGATACCAAATCAGGAGCTGGGCAATACTTTACGCCTCGCGCCCTCATCAAGGCCATAGTGGAATGCGTACGGCCGGAGCCGAAAAAGACCATCGCCGATCCAGCTTGCGGCACCGGCGGCTTTTTCCTGGCCGCCTATGATTTTATCGCCAATCAAAAGCTGGACAAGGCGCAAAAGGAATTTCTGAAACATAAGACATTCCATGGCAACGAGATCGTCCCCAACACCCGCCGTCTGGCACTGATGAACATGTTTTTGCACAACATCGGCGAAATAGACGGGGAGCCCAGCATAGATCCTACCGATGCTCTCATTGCCGCCCCGAGAATCACCTTTGATTATGTCCTGACCAATCCGCCTTTTGGCAAGAAGAGCAGCTTCACCGCGACCAACGAGGTGGGCGAGGAAGAAAAGGAGGATTTTACTTACAACCGTCAGGATTTTTGGACTACCACCGCCAACAAACAACTGAACTTCGTCCAGCATGTGCGGACAATGCTCAAAACTACCGGCAAAGCCGCTGTAGTCGTCCCGGACAATGTTCTTTTCGAAGGCGGGGCAGGAGAAACCGTCCGCAAAAAGCTCATGCAAAATACCGAGTTACACACCATATTGCGACTCCCAACCGGGGTGTTCTATGCCCAAGGCGTGAAGGCCAACGTCTTATTCTTTGACAATAGAGAGGCAAGCAAAGATCCTTGGACAAAAGAAGTCTGGTTTTATGATTACCGCACCAACATCCACCACACCCTGAAGAAAAAACAACTTCGCCTCGAGGACTTGCAGGATTTCATTGAATGCTATAATCCACTGAACCGTCATGAACGTAAGCAGACCTGGGATGAAAAAAACAGCCCGGAAGGCCGTTGGCGGAAATTCGGCTATAAAGAAATCACAGCCCGCGACAAAACAAGCCTCGATATTTTCTGGCTCAAAGACAAAAGCCTCACCGATCTTGACAATCTCCCCGAACCAGAAATCCTGGCTGAGGAGATCATCGAAAATCTCGAGGCCGGCTTAGCAAGTTTCCGTGCTGTTGCTGCCGGGTTAACTTCTGGAAATCGTATGGAGCATAAGAAGTCAGGGGGGCAGTTTGTCTAATTCTTAAGTTGAGATTGCCATAGCATATACGAACTACAGGAGTTCACATATCGCCTATAGATCTGGACAGTAGTCGGAGTCCATGTAGATATCGTATATACATTTGTATAGCATACATATACATACAAACCTATATCGTTTCCCGTAACGCCTTCAAAAGCCTTTCACCCGTTGTACTCGTCCCCAGCACTATCAAAGCACGAATTGCAGCAGTTTCACTGATGTGCCGGTGACTCTCTTTGTTCATCGTCGCAGTAATCTCTTTAAGCCTGGCAATATCATCATCATAAAGTCGGTATGCCTT
>JAHJLI010000264.1 GCA_018821785.1 Pseudomonadota bacterium | reverse complement strand
TCGAAGTCCGGTGCTCTATCCAGCTGAGCTACGGGTGCATATAATGATATCAGTTAGTTACGTTCTAAAATTGCCTGCTTCTTCGAACTAATTTTGGCGACTGTGCCTAAACTGTGCCCATCCAGCGAATCAAGGTATTCGCTTTGCTTTTTCGCAGCCATTTTGAGGTCTTGGTCGTTGACGATATTGTACCGGTCAAAAACAGATCTTGTCTTGTGACCCGATATCGTCATTGCCACTCGTTCAGATATACCGGAACGAACCATGTTCCTCACTGCGGTACGCCTAAAATCGTGAAAGATCTTTACACCAATTCGAGCATCAACGCAAGCTTTCTTCCATGTCTTGTAGAACCGTTTTAGCCTGTCAGTACCTCTATGGTTTTGGAAGACATAGAGAGGCGGTTCGTCAGCATTCTTACAATTCTCCCACTGTTCGTCGAAGAATGCTTTGAGCTCATCGTCCAGATAAACCGTTCGGCCATCGTCGTTTTTGGTCTCGCCGACTTCGAGTCTCACTATCCCTTGGTCTCGGTCTACTTGGCTCCATTTGAGTCCGGCAATTTCCTCAAGTCTCCAACCCCATTTATAGGCGAACGTTACGAAGCCTTGCAAATAAACCGGTAAAGCCTCTCGTAGCGCTAAATACTCCCCGTGTTCGAAGAACCCCTTGCGAGCATTTCGTTCACGAAGCGATGGAATATGAGGCACTCTATCGACGATTGCCGGCGTTTGCCGTGCTCCGAGATTAAACATTCTCTTTAAGGCCGCCAACTCACGATTGACCGTTGCATTAGCCGCTCCCGACTCTAATCGGGAGAGAACATATTCGTTGATAACCGGTGTCGTGATCTGCACAGCTTTCATGCCGGAAAACTTGTCCTTAAGATGTTGAACGGATAATTCAACTCGCTCAAGCGATTTTTTCCCATTGATTTTGTAATCTTGGATAATTCCATCAGCCAACTGGTCAAAAGTGGTTTTCTCGAAGAACACTCCTGGTACCTTTCCTTGGGCGATTTCGCCTTCCCTCCTTTTCAACAGTCTGTCCGCAACCATTTTACTTTTGCTGTGAGAACTTTCGCGGATACTTTTGCCGTTTCGGTAATATTTTAACCACCAAACATTACCCCTTTGATATGTCATTCCCATAATAAAACCTCCTACTTGCATGACGGGCACAAGATAGGGAAGTCAAAAAAATGGTACCTATCGGTATGCAGGCCTTGTGACTGCACACCGACTGGTACATTATTTTACCTCATCCTCCTCATACTTCAATTCATGAAAAATTCTAATGGTTCACAAGCCTAAGAATTTAATTGTTTATGTGCTTGTTTGTATTTATAAAATTGTCTATATCTTTCGAGTCAATAAATATTTTTTTGCCAACCTGAACGAAGGGCAAAGCCCCATCCCATATCTGCGTCCTCCAGAACCAGTCGGTTGCACCAACCGAATCAACTAACTCTTTGATGGAGAACAATCTTTTCTGGGATAATGCTCTTCCCAAGCTCTTCACTGTTGGCATACCACTCAAATCACTCGGTAAAATTGTCTTGGATTTAAGGTCTATCATGTTAAATTTTCCGCTCTCGTTTCCTACATTTTTAATTGTCGTCATATGCTGACTACCTCCACAAAACCGGTAGTTCATGGAACTATTTTTTATAATTTTCGCCAATGAACTTCATGTTTTCAAAATTTTATTGATGTATACTTCAATTTCCCATCCATTCATTAATACCATTTATGCCTTCCGCAGTGGGCCCACCACTTTTCCTTCATTGCCATATCTTCAATGTACTCTTTGCGGGACCTTGGCATTTTTTTGGGAATGGGGTGCTTCCTTTGTGTTTTCGGTCTGGCGTCCGCAATTATTTTAGTGCCCAATGACTGCGATTTTTTGTTAGTTGGATTCCAGTCATTGTTGTCTCCAGGTTCTTCATTTTTGTATACCATATAAATTTTACGCATAATCCATGACCTCCTCTATTGCAGAAACCGCTTTTTCCCCTCCGGCCATGCTATGGCCAGTCAGTATGTTAGATGGAGGTAACGTAAGATCCTTTATACCTACACCCCTCCAGCCTCTCTCCGTGCTGGTTCTGTATGCGGAAAAGCCTTTGCCCCTCACCTGCCTGGCAAAAGCAATTTTGGGGAGAGATTCTTCCCCCTCCTGCTCGCACCAGCTGGAGTAGGATGAGTACAGGTCATTGGTTGAGACCTTTTTCATGGCGCCGGTAACACAGCAGTCCTCAACAAATCGAGTCAGCGAGTCCATCTCCCTGGCATACTCTTCAGTTGCCTTAACAACAGCTTGAGGCTGCCCGAGGCCATTTGCCTGCCAATCGAGGCATCCACACACTGCCCATGCTAATATTCCCGGCAATTCTTCTTTCAGCTTTTGGGTCAGCTTCGGGTCCTGAGCCTCTTTTGGTATCGTTACCTCGAACGGAACCAATCGAATTCTTCGCCATATGCCATGATCTTTTCCGGTGACATGGGGCTTGTGGTTTGTGGCCAGAAAAAGCTTGAATACAGGTTTGAAGTCGAAGAACTCCTGATGCAAAAATCTGGCGGAGACAGTGTCTCCTCCGGTAAGTTGCTTCAACACTCCCTCGGCAAAACTCTGATTAGCCTCCGGCTCCGTAGCCGTCACAAATCGGGCATCTTTTAGCCTGGCGATATCGTTATTTACCCCTCTGCGCTGAAGGTTCAGAAAAGTTTCTGGAGGCGACTGCTTTGCGTAATCATTCAACATATGAATCAGGGGATTTAGAAACGTGCTTTTACCGTTCGCTCCCGAACCATATAAGATGAAAAAGCATTGCTCGCTGGTATCTCCAGTCAAACTATAGCCAACAGCCCTTTGCAGAAATTGAATCATTTCTTCGTTCCCACCCATGATGGTGTGAAGGAATGCCTTCCATGCAGGACAATCAGTTTCCTGCAAATAATCTGTTGGAACGATTTTCGTTATCAGTTTTTTCGGGTCATGAGGTAACAACTCCCCGGTCTTAAGATCGATAGTCCCGTTTTGGCAATTCAGCGCCCAGTGGTCTTTATCCAAATCCTCCGCTCGCACACGTACCCTGAAATCGTCTTTGGCCATGGCTTTTATGGCATTGAGACGTGACAAACTTTCCGTTTTCATGGCATGTTGCGCAATCTTTTTTCTTTCCACCTCGTCCTCGATTGTGCTGGCCTCCAGATACATGTTCTTAACAACAACCCTTGCCATCCTGCTCGTTTCCGCCTTGTAGTCGACCTCCCAGTTTTGCCCATTCCAAACCAGCCATTCTTTCGCGGTAACGCAGTATCTGATATTTTCACCAAATTCGTTTATGAGTCGTTTGGAATTGCCGAGATCCGTGAGGTTGAAGCCACCCACAGCCGACGGGAGTTTCATGACGTTATCGACTTTAGCTCTGGAGAGACATTTCTCCCGATAATCTTGACGTTCCCATTTGTCGCGGTATAAACCCGATTCCCGGAAGAGCCTATCAGTCTCAGATGAGTTGTTGCCGGTTTTAATATTAAGCATCGCACAAAAGGCCAAGTCCGCCTCTGATTGCGAAGGGTAGTCGCTCCAGTCTCCCGCCCACAATTTATTGAATTTCTCGACCTGTTCCACTTCTCGACCAGACTCAAGAACTTCTGCTACTGTGATAGATGAGGCTTCAGTCGAAATTTTCTCATTCCGAAGTTGATGGTACAATGCTTCCACTTCAGGAGATCCACTGACCTCTTTAGGGGTGCCTGGCAGATGGTAGCCCGTCACAGTGAAAAAACGTCCCTGGTCATACATTTCTATGTGGTCTTTGCGCTTTCCTCCGTCTGGCAAAACACCTTTTGCAATAATGTGAAGTCCTGTGCCCGAAGGGGAGATTTCCGTATAACTGTTCATGCGGTTGACGATGTCTTGGACACCAGGATCGATTTCTCCGGTTTCTGTGTTCCTGCAGGCGTCAAAATCTATCCCAACGAATGGATCTTCAGTCGTGAAGACGAAGCCCAGCCCCTCTAATCCATGACGTCTCATATTCTCCAAAGCCTCGTCAAACGTGGACCACGATAACGGGTCATTTACGTCAGCAGATCTCCCGGTTAAGGAATTCAAAGGCATTTTTCCGATTTTTCCGTTTGGTCTTGGTCGATTTATCCATACAACCCACTGCCTCTGTGTTCTCATTTCAATGGGGATGGCTTCTACCATCCGATTATCTGTTCTGATATTCTTCATACTTGTAACTCCTTAATATTTTAATTTTATATACAACACTTCTCCTCTGTACCCTCATTTTCGGGTTCACCATCTTCTTAATCTACATATCGCAATATGTAATATGTATAAGACTAAAAAAATATATACTATTATGCTGTGTTGCTTTCGTTTAGCATCTTGTCCACCTCCTTTCTCAATTTTACGTAGTTGATAATTAAGACGTCCTCCCAGTCGGTCTTTTCCACATCACTCTCGAATTCGCTCATCATGAAATTATCGGGAGATATTATCGGTTGAAGGGGGTTAAATCCCAAACAATTTCGAGACTGAACCACGTTGCCTTCGTCAGTATTTATTGTAATAAGCACCAAATATGGGACTGAATCAAGAATACTCGTCCCGCCATTGATGCTTTTGATATAAGCGGCTGCCAATTCTCGTTTCAATCCTTTCTTCAATAATTTTTCAAACAAAACTATATGGTAGAGATCCTCTCTGGTAAAAAATGCCTTTTTCCCTTGGCCCTCGGACGGTATTGAGGCTGAAACGAAATCCTCCATCAACCACATTCGTAACCTTTGCAAAGGAATTCCAAGTTTTTCTACTATTGTTTTCGTCGTGTATTTATCTACGCCCATAAACCTCTCCTTTACCATCATTAATACATGTTATATATTGTAACATGTATTATGGTACGGGTCAACAAAAAAATCAATAAGTAGTCAGGTTGATTCTTGTGCTAAGAAATTGAGGGATCTTGTCCCCTCTTCCCCCTAAGACGGACAAGCCGTCTATTAACACAAGGGGGGGGTTGTTAAATGACACTTATGACAGATGTACTACATAGTTAGAGTCGAAACCTACAATTTCGAAAAGAATATGTTTTGTACTGTCATCATCTGTCATCAGTACCTCAAATCAATAGAACTCTCTTTTTCGGGGGAGGAGGGGATGTAATCACCAGTACATCCACAGAGACAAAACCTATCATTACTTGAAGAGAAGGCCAGAACTCGATGAATTAAGCTACTGGCCCTTTTCTCAAAGATTAATGACGGGGCCACCGCCGCTATCAGTCAGAGCATGTTACACCTTTTTTAATCTTCCTCCCACCACTCGGGAGCATCATCATCGGGAACTAAAGGCTCGTCCTCCTGTGAAGAACACCGTAGGTCCCGTTCCTCTTCAGCGATTTGTTCAGCAAAACCCAATGCTATCGCTAATTCTTCTGCGCTCATTCCATCATCAAAAATGTTTGCCATTGTTTTTCCTCCAGAAAGTTATTGTTTCAGGTATTCCTAATCAGCTGCAATATCCACATTCAGAGCAGATAATCCGAAGCTTTGAACCGTTATAAATTGTCACATTGTTGCCGAGAACCTCGTTGAAGGTAACGTGATGCCCACAGTCGAGGATGAACTTTTCCCGACTCAGTATACCAAGCATCTCTCGAAGTTCTTGTGTTGGTCGGTACGCCTTCTTTTGTTCTTTTGTCATACGGGGTGTCCTCCAAACAGGAAAAGCCCCCTGGCGCGTAACCAGAGGGCTTTGTGGTGGTTTTGTTTGATAGGCGAGTAAGAGAGCAGGAGTAGTCAGTCAACCTCAAGGTTATAGCCATAAACCTGACTGATTTTATCTACCAGTGAGGCGGGCCTTATTTTCCAAAGGCTTTCCAACTCACAATCTACTTCCATCCAGCCATTCATCCGGATTCGCTGCAGCTCGGAGAAAGAGAAGTAGCTCCATTCTGCGTTACGTAAATCGCCATTCAAAACCACGAATCCCCAAAAGGTATCTCCCTGGTCAAATTCCGTTACGTACCAGTCCGAATCTGCTATGAAGAAATGCAGGTGTATGAGCTTATTCCTGATACTGACTGGATCAGTTGCATAGAGTTTTGGTATCTCGGCTAAACGATTTTTTCTCGGTATATTCCACATATTTTTTCTCCTGAAATAGAAATTCCCCAGCGGTTGGCATAACCACAGGGGATTGAATTGATAATTATGCTGATGCCAGAATAAGACCAAGAACCTTCTCGGTGTCGCCAAGCACCTTCAAACAAGCCTGGTGTGGTGACAATGACAGTTTTTCTGCGTATTTTTTGATATAGCGGTAAGAGTTTCCCAGAGTGTCCGAGTGCCTACCAACCATCCGGCATAAAACAGCAGCTGAGAGTTCAGCAACTACCTCCTGCAAAGGCTCTTGGCCTGGTTTCAACTCTCCGATAACCTGCTCATGTGCTACGTGAGCCAGCTCATGAAAAAATGTAGATTCTTCAGGTGTGGCCAAACCTATTTTCTTTTGTTCCGGTGAGTAGAATCCATAGAATGTGTAATTTCCTGGTATAGCCTTGACAGAAATTCCCCACTCTTCAGCACGATCCATAAACGGAAAGTCTGGTAGCGCGAGTTGTTCATATTCAAGCAACTCACCTTCAGTGTCCTCGACTCTGAAGACAGGCATTAAGCCAAAACCTTTGAGGATTGCTTTATCCTTATCTCCGTCCTCAATCTTCTTAATATGCGGCACAACAATATAAATTGCCTTGCTGCCCTTTGTTACGAATCTTGATGCCGACTTCCACTGATTGTATCCTCTGGCATCCATCGTCCCAGATAGCACCATTAGCAGTCTGTTACATAGAGACCATTTCTCACTCGGAATGTTACTGAAAGGGTACATCGCTTTGATAATTGCCATGGGGACGTCCCCGCTTTCGAATTGGTCCAGAATACCTTGGAGTACTGACTTTATGCGCTCATTCATTTTTGCCTCCTCATAAACAAGGAAAGCCCAACACCTTTACGATGCTGGGCTTTCGATAATTTAATATTGCCAGTTGTGCTTATGCTGCTTTCCGCAGTCCCCACCCCTTTTCCTTAGGTAGCCAGACAAATCCCATACTCTTGAGAAGGGTACGGTTGTTATAGGTATCTCCTTTTGCCATGACAGTTCCATCTGTAGATGTTTCGTAGCTGACATTGGGCAGCTCAGGAAGGCCTGTATTCTCGCTTTGATTCTTTGGTGCTGAAGGAGGTGCGTCAACCTTTTGCTTGGTTGGAACCCTGGTCAGCTCCGGCCTGTTTGCCTTAAAAACAGCCTCCAATTCTCCTCTGTAAGCAGCTTTACCTATGGAGAAGAGCGAAAGATTCTTTTGTATTGCATCTGTGACTGCACCCTTTTTGGCGTCTCCAACATTTCCGTAGACAATCTGTGACTGACCGAACTGAATTCCACGACTGAAAAAATCCGAATCTGGAGAAGTTCGGAGAAATAATTCCACTGACACCACCACTTGGCCGGAATTGTTATTTTCATCTGTCGTAAAAAGTTCTGTATTGTGAAGCTGGTAATGCCAATTGTCAGGGCCAAAGATTTCATTGACAGCATCTATCACGTATTGAGGCTTGAACCCATACCGCGCAGGTTTGTTCCCGATTATTATCTCCTGAACGACCTTCTTTCCTTGCGCTTCCAACAACTCATTAACCTTGTTTGCTTTTGCCAATAGCATTGTGAAACCTCCTGAAATGAGTTGAGGGCTGCCAGCAATAAGCCGACAACCCTCATTTGAAAAATTGAAACTTCTTTGATTATGACCAGATTTAGCTCACATATAACCGAGAAAATGAGGACGTTTTCATGTATTGCTGCACCAAATCTGGATGTTCTTCGCTGAATGCTTTGGTATCAAAACTTGTGCGGGATGAAAGCCCCAACTTTAAGGAGTAGTCACCCGCCCTGGCCTGTCCGTAAGGCTGTACCATTACCTCTAAGTCCTTCCGTAATTTGGAGAGTTCCGCCTTGACTTTTTTCTCCTGCTCTTTGACTGACAGGTAATCCATTACCATATCGGCTACTGGCAGATCGGGGAGTCCTTCAGTGGAAAATTCCGGGCAGTCTGACCTGTGTTGGCAGTAGATACAAAGGTGGCTTTTCTCGGTAGTTGCTGATGTACCAGCCTGGAGGGTGTCCCAAATGTTCCCGGCTCGCTCCAGCAGGCCTTTGAACAGCGTAGGGTTATGGGTGTAACCGTTGAAAACCTTGAACTCGCCACTATTGAGCTCAACCGCGACAATTGCGCCTCGGGTCGGAAGGTTATATTGAAGGTCTACCAATCCCATTTGAAAATAAAGCTGCGCTATCCAGGAGGGATAAGGGTCTTCAGGGATATTTGATACAGATTTCGCCTCAAGCACCGCTATTCCATTGTCTCGTAAAAAGGTAAAATCCAAGTGTGCGGTAAAAGGCTTTTCGGGGTGCATTACCTCCAGTTGAGAGACAAAATCAATGCCGGAATGAGTAAGGGCCTTCTCGATGATGTTCTCAACAACATTGCCACGTTCAAACCGAATGAGCGTATTTATATCGTAGGTTTCCGGCACTGTTTTTGATAGCACCACCTTCCTGGGGCACTGACCAACGTCCGAGGCGCCAACATAGCGGCTCCTGTCACCGAGTTCGAGTTTTGGTTGATTAAGATAGTTTGCAAGAATGCTTTCGAGCTTCATAGTGATACCTCCTGTGAATTGTGAATGGGGGGGGGATGGCCAGCTATTGACCGAATCTATTCACAAAATCAGTACCACTACTTCTTCTTACGCAAACAAACGGTCACTCCAATATCATCCAGATAGGATGATAAAGCCACAGGGTTCTGCCCCTATAATTATAGAAAAAACAGTGCAAATCTTTAGCAAAAGGCCTATGTGCCATCTACACACTTTCCGGCTAAAAAACGAACCCAATCATGATGAATTGGTGACTATAGCAATCGACAGACTGGCATTCGCTATCTCGATACTCAATAAGGCAATGAGAATAAAGACAAGGAGAGATGGAAAGGAATGTGGGATGGTTGGTACTGGTTAGCCTTGCGAGGTGAACCATAACTGCTGATATTGTGCCAGATAGAATAGTAGTAACAATATACCACCATCCAGAGAGTACCAGCCATCCCAGTACTCCAACAGCCAACTCCTCATACCAGAGTAAGAACAGATAAAAAAGGGTAGAAGGTGGAGGGATGTGTTGATAAGTATTGTACTTATATCATTATTACTATTGACCTTCAGCCCGTCACCACAGAACCCTTAAAATGAGCTGTGTGACTATTTTCGTTCTTCACGACACATATGGCCTCGTTAAGGAAAAGATGACAGTGAGGGCCGTTAGTGGATTGTATGGGGTAATTATATTCAGATGGTAGGCGCTATAGAGGATGCCAATGATGGCCTGGAACATCCTCCGAAGTAGCCCTGGTCGAGAATGGTTAAGTGAAGTACCCAATTCGTACACGAATATCAGTTAGTATCTGACATGATGCCTGACAGTCGTGCAAGCAGTTGTCGACACTAAAGACATTTGTAATGACTGGAGTGATGAACGTGAGTAAGATTCATACACTGGCTGGCAATGGAGCGCAGCGGAATTGCCAGTCCGCGTTTATGCGGTTGTTATGCAGGGTCATTGCATCGCTTTGGGGTTCACGGTAAGGACGGCAATCCAAGTTCTTTGAGAAACGCATTGTGTTTGTCCCGTGCCATCTCAACGTCTTTCTCCAGTGTAACTAACTCTGTATTAACTGCTTGTAAATCGATCTCCTCCTCCGGTGTTGCCGTGCTGATATAGCGGGAGATGTTCAGGTTATAGTCGTTCTTCTCAATCTCCTTCATCTCCACCCGACGAGAATAGCGGGGCTCCGGCTCGCGTATTTTGTAGGTTTCGATGATTTTGGCGATGTGCTCGTCCGTGAGCTGGTTCTGGCGTTTGCCATTCACGAAATGCTCGGCGGCGTTGATGAAGAGCACGTCGTCGGGCTTCTTGCATTTCTTGAGCACCAGGATGCAGACCGGGATGCCGGTGGAGTAAAACAGGTTGGCAGGCAGGCCGATGACGGTGTCGATGTGGCCGTCCTTGAGCAGCTTGGTGCGGATGCGTTCTTCGGCACCGCCACGGAAGAGCACGCCGTGGGGCAGGATGATGGCCATCACGCCTTCGTCTTTGAGGAAGTGGAAGCCGTGGAGGAGGAAGGCGAAATCTGCGGCGGACTTGGGGGCGAGGCCGTGGTTCTTGAAGCGCACGTCTTCGCCCATGGCGTCGGTCGGGTCCCAGCGGTAGCTGAAGGGCGGATTGGCGACGATTGCATCGAAGCTGGGTTTCTTGGCGGGGTTCAGCTCGCGCAGGATGTCCCAATCGTTGGTCAGGGTATCGCCGTGGTAGATTTCGAACTCTGAATCCTTCACCCCGTGCAGCAGCATGTTCATGCGGGCGAGGTTGTAGGTGGTGATGTTCTTTTCCTGCCCGTAAATCTTGCCGATACCGTGCGACCCCATGCGCTTACGCACGTTAAGCAGCAGGGAGCCGGAACCGCAGGCGAAATCGAGCACGCTGGCGAGGCGTTCTTTCTTGCCGGTGGCGGGCTCCTGGCTGTCGAGGGTGACGATGGCGGAGAGGATGTCGGAAATCTGCTGCGGGGTGTAAAATTCGCCCGCCTTCTTGCCGGAACCGGCGGCAAACTGGCCGATCAGGTATTCGTAGGCATCGCCTAGGGCATCGATGTCGGAGGAGAATTCCGCCAGCCCTTTGGCGATCTCCGCGATGATGGAGCAGAGCTTGGCGTTCCGGTCTTCATATTTCCGGCCGAGTTTGTCCGAGCCGAGATTGATCTCCGAGAATAGACCGTTGAAGGTGCTCTCGAAGGATTCGTTTTCAATGTATTTGAAGCCCGCCTGCAAGGTGTTGAGCAGTTCGCCATTCTGGGTGCGGGCCAGGTTGGCGATGCTGTTCCAGAGGTGCGGCGGCTGGATGACGTAGTGCACCTTGCGGCGCATCTGTTTTTCGAATTCGGTGATGTCATCCGGGTTGTTGGCATACCAGAGGGACAGCGGCACGCGGCGGTTGTCCGCGTCGAGCGTGGGGTAGTCTTTACCCAGCTCCTTTTTTGCCGCCGTCTCGTAATTATCCGAGAGGTAGCGCAGGAAGAGGAAGGACAGCATGTAGTCGCGGAAGTCGTCCGCATCCATCGCCCCGCGCAGTTGGTCGGCGATGCTCCAGAGCGTGTTACCCAGTTGTTTTTGATTTTG
>JAHJLI010000263.1 GCA_018821785.1 Pseudomonadota bacterium | reverse complement strand
CCGGTCTTTAAGATTTTATTAATTCCTCCGTTACCATTCTGTCAATAAAATCGAGGACGAATTGGCGTTGGACGGGGGTGGCGTGGGCGATGCAAGTGCAGTGCAGGTTGACCTGGCTCCGGACTAAAAGCTCGAACGTTACCGAGGTGTTGGTCAGTTCCACGGCCAGGTGGAAAGGGGCATGTTCCTTATGATCCCGCTGGGTTGTGGAAAGCAGATCTTCAGGAAGTTGAATCCAGTAAAGCCCGATCATCGGGCCTCGCTTGATAGATCTTTTCAGGTAGGAGTCAATATTGTCTCGCTCCATCGGCGAGAGTTCGTCAATGACAAATTGGCGCATAATATTTTTATTTTCCTATAATTAAAATCAGCGACTATGCTGAAAGTGGGCTTTTTAGAATAATGTGGTTTGGTGATTTCATATGTCGAGCCAGGTGCTGTCATTATTGAGATTTTCGCAACCATCTTCTCGTACGACAAACATATTTTCAAGTCTGATGCCGCCCCAGCCGGGGATGTAGATTCCCGGTTCAACAGTTACGATCATGTCGGCTTTTAATTTTTTGTTGCTGCGAGATGAGAGCCGTGGCTCTTCGTGGACAGCAAGACCGACCCCATGCCCAAGAGAATGACCAAAGTAGGAGCCGTAACCCGCATCTACAATGACATCGCGGGCGGCTTTATCGGCATCGCAGACTCTGACTCCGGCTCGGACTGCAGCTATGCCGGCTAGCTGGGCCTTGCGTACCAATCTGTGCAGCTCCAGGTACCGCTTGCTTGGTTTTCCAACCACCAGATTGCGGGTCATGTCCGAGCAATAACCATCAAGTATAAGGCCCATGTCGATAGTAAGGGAACCATCTTTTTCGACCGGGCTGCTGCCGGGGACTGCATGTGGCAGGGCACCGTTTTTACCACTGGCAACGATTGTGTCAAAGCTTGGTCGTTCGGCTCCTTTGCGGCGCATGGATGTTTCTATGGCAAGAGCGATATCGATTTCTGTAGGGAAGTCTGCAAGAGTGCTGTGAATTTCGGCAAAAACCTCCTCGTTCAGCCGGACAGCACTGCGGATGAGGCTGATCTCCTCCTCATCTTTGATTTCCCGCATTGTTTCCACCAGGCCATCCGTTGGCACAATCTTCATTCCATTTTTTGTAAGCGTTGTCGTCATCCTGTCGGCAAAGGAATGGAGGGTGTAATTGCTTTCGAAGGCAAGAGAAGTTACAGCCAGATCGGGCAGCAGTTGGCCAAGGAGTCTCAGGACTCCTTTTTTATAGATGACCACCTCTGCCCCGGGTGACTCTTGTTCTGCCTGGAGCTTGAAACGAAAATCGGTGAGGAGATGGACCTTACCGCTGGCTGGAACCAACAGCATCCCCGAGGTTTCATTAATGCCATGGTCGCCGCCCCGATAGCCGCACAGGTATCGTCGATTTTCTGGTTTGGTGACCAGCAATCCGTCGACTTTTTTTCTTCTGAGCTTTTCCTGAAGTTTTGCTATTCGCTTTTGGTAATCCATATGACCACTAGCTCACAGATCACAGGCCAGCGGGAGAAAAACGCTCCTGAATCATATCTTTGCGCTGTTTCATGGCATCATTGTATTGATTGTTGAGGCCCGTCAACATCCTCGATAGCTCTTCCCTGTATTGCGGATGCATCGCCGGATTGACAGGAGAGTGTCCTTTCTGGCCTTTGGCAGTCTGCTGCTGTTCCAATTGAGCCTTGATAGCATCTTCAAGCTGCTGGGTCATCTGCTCTTTATGTGTACCATATTGTTCAAGTATCTGTTCTAGTTCCTGACAGATAGAGTTGATGTCGCCACTTCCTCCACCGAGGGAGAGAACACCTTGTAAGGCAATTTTACCTGATGCCTGCAGTTGTTCATCTCTGGGCAGAACGATATTTCGCAGCAGGGTCTGAGCCATCCCTTTTCTTATTGACACCTGGTCTTTGGGTGGTTGTGCGCTAAGCAGTTGGGCGAGGTCAGTCTCCTGCCTGTTGAGAAATTCGGCGGCCAGCCGCATTCCCGTCTTTATCAGATCTTCGTTGTCGACGTTCTGTTTTGACGCTGCGGCCATTTTTGCAGCACGCTCCAGCACCATATCCATAGTACTTTTTATTTCTGCCATTTTAT